>JBEOKB010000143.1:0-33704 GCA_040275425.1 Siculibacillus sp.
CGTCGGCAGCGGCACGCGCTCGGCGATGCGCTCCGGCGGCCGTTCGGCCACGGCGGGCCGCTCCGCCTCCGCCGAGGGCGCGACGACCGCAGCCTCGGCCCGCTGCTGCGGTGCCTCGAACTTCTGCGCCGGTTCGGACGGCGGCGGCGGTGCCGACAGGGCGGCGAGCCGCTCCCGCCCCTTCTCCAGATCGCCCGCGACCTTCTCCTCGAGCTTGTCGAGCCGGCGCGACACGCCGTCGCCCGACAGGCCCATCTGGGTGATCCGCCGCTGCAGATCCTTGATCTCGTTGCGCAGCTGGTCGATGTCGCGCGACGTCGCCACCTGCTCGTTGGCCGCCAGCGGCATCGGCGCCACCCGCGATCCGCCGACCACCCGCGACGGCGTCACCGAGGCGACCCCGCGATCGGACACCACGATCGATCCCGTCACCTCGCCCGGCCCGGTCGGCGGCAGATCGGCCCGCGCCGTCTCGGTCTCCATCTGGCGCGGCGGGGCGTACTGCCACGAGGCGAAGCCCAGCACCACGGCGACGATCGTCACGAATCCCCAGCCGACCAGCCCGAGCTCGCGCCCACCGGTATCGCCGTCGTCGATCAGCGCGGAATAGTGATCGCGCCTGTCGATCTCCGCCATAGACTGGTATTTCGCCACGGAACGCATCTCGCCTCGTCTCGGGGGGACGAATCGTCGTTTCAGAGTCTAGCATTTCCCACCGCATTCGCCGCCCGTTCGCCCCGCCCACGCTCGACTTATCCCGCGTCGCACGCGCCGTTCGGGGCGAGGGGAGAACCGGGGCCTCGCGCCGATCCCGCGCTCGAGGTAGAAGGCGCGGGCGCAATCGCCACGAGACGTCTCGGAGACCCTTCGACCATGACCGACCGCTCCTGCCTCGCCATCGTCCTCGCCGCCGGAGAGGGCACGCGCATGCGCTCGAAGAAGCCGAAGGTGCTGCACGAGATCGGCTCGCGCCCGATGGTCGCCCACGCCGTCGCCACCGCCCGCGCCGCCGGGGCGAACCGCCTCGCCGTGGTCGTCGGCCCGAACATGGAGGCGGTGGCGAAGGTCGCGACCGCCGCCGGAGCGGAGGAGGTGTTCGTCCAGGAGGACCGCCTCGGCACCGCCCACGCCGTGCTGCGCGCCCGCCCCGCCCTCGAGGCCGCGCTCGACGACGTGATCGTGCTCTACGGCGACACGCCGCTGGTCCGTCCCGAGACCGTCGCCCGCGTCCGCGCCGCGCTCGCCGACGGCGCCGACGTGGTCGTGCTCGGCTTCCGCACCGCCACGCCCACCGGCTACGGCCGCCTTCTCGTGCGCGACGGCCGTCTCGTCGCCGTCCGCGAGGAGAAGGACGCCACCGACGCCGAGCGCGCGGTCGACTTCTGCAACTCCGGCATCATGGCCTTCCGCGGAGCGAACGCGCTTCGCCTCCTGGACGCCGTCGGCAACGCCAACGCCAAGGGCGAGTTCTACCTGACCGACGCCGTCGAGATCGCCACCGCGAAGGGCCTCGCCGCCGTGGCCATCGAGGGCGACGAGCAGGAGTTCGGCGGCGCCAACGACCGCGTCCAGCTCGCGAGCTGCGAGGCGATCTTCCAGGCCCGTCGCCGCGCCGAGGCGCTCGCCTCCGGCGTCACCCTGGTCGCGCCCGAGACCGTGGTCTTCGCCGCCGATACCGTGATCGAGCCCGACGTGGTGATCGAGCCCAACGTGGTGTTCGGCCCCGGTGTTCGGATCGAGAGCGGCGCGCGCATCCGCGCCTTCTCCCATCTCGAGGGCGCGCGCGTCGGCGCGAACGCCACCGTCGGCCCCTACGCCCGCCTGCGCCCCGGCGCCGATCTGGCCGAGGACGTCCACGTCGGCAACTTCGTCGAGATCAAGAACGGCCGCATCGAGGCGGGCGCCAAGGTCAACCACCTGACCTACATCGGCGACGCCCGCGTCGGCGCCAAGGCCAACGTCGGCGCCGGCACCATCACCTGCAACTACGACGGCTTCGGCAAGTACCACACCGACATCGGCGCCGGTGCCTTCATCGGCTCGAACTCCTCGCTGGTCGCCCCGGTGAGGATCGGCGACGGCGCCTTCGTCGGCTCCGGCTCGGTGGTGACCGCCGACGTGCCGGAGGACGCGCTGGCGCTCTCGCGCGCGCGTCAGGAGAACAAGCCCGGCTGGGCCGCCGCCTTCCGCCGCGTGATGGCCAAGCGCAAGGGCAGGTGAGAAACACCGCGTTCACCGGAACGCGCCATGATTTCCCGGGCGAACCGCCGCCGTGGTAGGGTCCGCCCGGAAGACGAACGCGTCACAATTCGACACCGAATGTGATTACCACCGACGCCGCCCCATCGGTTAGACCCTGGGGTGGGACGAACGGACGGAGAAGACCCCGAACATGTGCGGCATCATCGGCATCGTCGGGCGCGAGCCCGTCGCAGGGCATCTCGTCGAGGCTCTGAAGCGGCTCGAATACCGCGGCTACGACTCGGCCGGCGTCGCCACCCTCGAGGCCGGCAGCGTGCTGACCCGCCGTCGCGCCGAGGGCAAGCTGCGCAACCTCGAGCGCCGTCTCGCCGCCGAGCCGCTCGCCGGGCTGATCGGCATCGGCCATACCCGCTGGGCCACCCACGGCGCCCCGACCGAGGCCAATGCCCACCCGCACGCCACCGATCGCGTCGCCGTCGTCCACAACGGCATCATCGAGAACTTCCGCGAGCTGAAGGACGAGCTGATCGCCGCCGGCCGGGTCTTCGCCTCGGAGACCGACACCGAGGTGGTGGCGCAGCTGGTCCATTCCCATCTCGATCAGGGGCTGGCGCCCGCCGCCGCCGTCGCCAAGGCGCTGAAGCGCCTGACCGGCGCCTTCGCGCTCGCCTTCCTCTTCCCCGGCGAGGACGATCTGATCATCGGCGCCCGTCGCGGCAGCCCGCTCGCGGTCGGCTGGGGCGAGGGCGAGATGTTCCTCGGCTCCGACGCCATCGCGCTCGCCCCCTTCACCGACCGCATCGCCTATCTCGAGGAGGGCGACTGGGTCGAGATCACCCGCGCCGGCGCGGTTGTCCACGACGAGACCGACGCCGTCGTCTCCCGCCCGATCGTGGTGGTCTCCACCGCCGCCTTCCAGGTCGATCGCGGCAACTACCGCCACTTCATGGCGAAGGAGATCCACGAGCAGCCCGAGGTGATCGGCCACACGCTCGCCCACTATCTGGATCTCTCCGCCTCGCGCATCCGCCTGCCGTCGGTGCTGCCGTTCGACTGGAACGCGCTCGATCGCATCTCGATCGTCGCCTGCGGCACGGCCTACTACGCCGGTCTCGTCGCCAAGTACTGGTTCGAGAGCTTCGCCCGCCTGCCGGTCGAGATCGACGTCGCCTCCGAGTTCCGCTACCGCGAGCCGCCGCTCTCCAGGAACGGTCTGGCGATCTTCGTCTCCCAGTCGGGCGAGACCGCCGACACGCTCGCCTCGCTGCGCTACTGCAAGGCCCAGGGCCAGCACACCGCCGCCGTCGTCAACGTCACCACCTCGACCATCGCCCGCGAGGCCGAGGTGATCATGCCGACGCTGGCCGGTCCCGAGATCGGCGTCGCCTCGACCAAGGCCTTCACCTGCCAGCTCTCGGTGCTCGCCTCGCTGGCGGTCGCCGCCGGTCGCGCCCGCGGGCACCTCTCCGAGGCCGACGAGCACACCCTGGTGCGCGCGCTCGGCGACCTGCCCGGTCTGGTCATGCGCACGCTCCGCGTCGAGCCGCGCATCGAGAAGCTCGCCCGCGAGCTCTCCCACGCCACCGACGTGCTCTATCTCGGTCGCGGCACCTCCTGGCCGCTCGCCCTCGAGGGCGCGCTGAAGCTGAAGGAGATCTCCTACATCCACGCCGAGGGTTACGCGGCGGGCGAGCTGAAGCACGGGCCGATCGCGCTCATCGACGAGAAGATGCCGGTGATCGTCATCGCCCCGCACGACCGCATCTTCGAAAAGACCGTCTCCAACATGCAGGAAGTGGCCGCGCGTGGCGGGCGCATCATCCTGATCACCGACGAGAGGGGCGCGGCCGAGGCCACCGTCCCGACCATCGAGACGATCGTGCTCCCCGACATGCCCGCGACCGTCGCCCCGATCGTCTACGCCCTGCCGATCCAGATGCTCGCCTATCACACGGCGGTGTTCATGGGCACGGACGTCGATCAGCCGCGCAATCTGGCCAAGTCCGTCACCGTCGAGTGACGGCGGCGCACCGGGTCGAACGAGCGAAGGGCGCCCCCACGGCGCCCTTCGTCGTTCGAGAGAGCGAAGCCCGCGCGGGACCGGGCCTCGCCCGCCGTGTCGCGCGTCCCCCGCGTCCCGACGGGCGGCATTGCGTCGAGGGGGTTGGAGCGGCGACGTTTCGGCGTAATGTCGGCGTGATTTCCTCCCCCGACCGGCGGAGCGAACGCCTGATCCAGATCTCCAGGGAGCCCCACGCCCCATGACCACCCCGATCGCCTCCCATGCCGCCAACTCGCCGGAAGCCCGCGACGTCGCCCATCACCTCCACGGCTACACCAACGCCCGCCGCCACGAGGAGACCGGGCCGCTGGTGATCGAGCGAGGGGAGGGGGTGTGGGTCCACGACATCCACGGCCGCCGCTATCTGGAGGCGATGGCCGGGCTGTGGAGCGTCGGCGTCGGCTTCTCGGAGCCGCGTCTGGTCGAGGCCGCGACGCGCCAGATGGCCCGGCTGCCGTTCTACCACACCTTCGGCCACAAGGCGCAGGGGCCGGTGATCGACCTCGCCGAGAAGCTGATCGCGCTCGCCCCGGTGCCGATGTCCAAGGTGTTCTTCACCAACTCCGGCTCCGAGGCCAACGATACCGCGATGAAGCTCCTGCGCTATCGCGCCAACGCCATGGGCGAGCCGACCCGCAAGAAGTTCATCTCGCGCGTCAAGGCCTACCACGGCGTCACCATCGCCTCGGCCAGCCTCACCGGCCTGCCCAACAATCACCGCTCGTTCGATCTGCCGATCGAGGGCGTGTTCCACACCACCGCCCCGCACTACTGGCGCGAGGGGCGCCCCGGCGAGAGCGAGGAGGCCTTCGCCGACCGCTGCGCCGCCGATCTCGAGGCGCTGATCCTGCGCGAGGGCCCGGAGACGATCTGCGCCATGTTCGCCGAGCCGCTGATGGGCGCGGGCGGGGTGATCCTGCCCCCGGCGACCTATTGGGCGAAGATCCAGGCGGTGCTGAGAAAGTACGGCATCCTGCTGGTCGCCGACGAGGTCATCTGCGGTTTCGGCCGCACCGGCAGCTTCTGGGGCTCGCAGACCTACGGCATGAGGCCCAACGTCCTGGTGTGCTCCAAGCAGCTGTCCTCGTCCTATCTGCCGATCTCGGCGATGATGATCGACGACGAGGTCTATCGGCCGATCGCCGACGAGAGCGGCCGCATCGGCACGCTCGGTCACGGCTTCACCGCCGGAGGCCACCCGGTCGCCGCCGCCGTGGCGCTGGAGAATCTGGCGATCATCGAGGAGCGCGGCCTGGTCGCCCACGCCGCCGCCGTCGGCGCCCACATGCAGAAGCGCCTGCGCGCCCTCGCGGACCACCCGCTCGTCGGCGAGGTGCGCGGCACCGCCCTGATCGCCGCCGTCGAGCTGGTCACCGACAAGACCGCCAAGATCGCGCTCGACCCGGTCGGCAGGCTCGGCGCCATGGTCGCCGGCATCCTGCAGGAGAAGGGCGTCATCGGCCGCGCCATGGGCGACGCGCTCGCCTTCTGCCCGCCGATGATCATCACCGAGGCCGAGATCGACCACATGGTCGACGTCCTCGCCGCGAGCCTCGACGAGGCGGTGACGCGGCTCGGCTGAAACGGCGAGCGGACGATCACGGTCCGAAGACCGCGATCGTCCGCTCGATCGTGATGGAAGTCTCGTGTCGCGCCGGACGCGCCCTCGCGTCCGCGTCGTCCGATCAGCTGTCGGATTCGGCTCCGAGCCGCCGGGTGACGGCCGGGGTCGGCGCCTTGCGGCCACGCCCATTGCCGATCGCCGCCTCGTAGCGCTCGACGATCCGCCGGGTGATCTCGACCCAGTCGAACTCCGCGCCGCGCCGCCGCGCCGCCGCGCTCATGCGCCCGTGGACCTCGTCGTCGGTCAGAACCGCGACGATGTGATCGGCGAAGCCCTCGATGTCGCCGTAGTCGACCAGCAGGCCCGCGCCGCTGTCGCCGACCACGTCAGGGATGCCGCCCGAGGTGGTCGAGACCACCGGCAGACCGACCGCCATAGCCTCGCAGATGGCGATGCCCTGCGATTCCTCCTGCGAGTGGAGCGCGAACACCCGCGCCTCCGCCAGCGCCGCCAGCACCCGCTCGCGCGCCTGATCCGGCAGGATCTCGACCCGGTCGCGAACGCCGAGCCGGAAGATCGTCTCGTGCAGCTCGGCGAGATAGGCGGTCGAGGTGAGGGCGCCCACCACCTTCAGCCGCGCGTCCGGCACCTTCTTCAGCACCGCCGCGAAGGCCTCGATGGTCTGGCGATGACCCTTGCGCGGATCGATCACGCCGAGCGCGAGCACCGTGTGGCCGGGCCGCTCGGCACTTTCCGCGCCTTCCAGCTCATCGAGGAAGATCCCCTGCGGAATGGCGACCGGCTGGGCCGTGGCGCGGTCGGCGACGGCGCGCGCCACGTAGGGCGTGTCGACGATCAGCTCCCGCGCCGTGCGCAGCTGGAACCGCTCACAGAACTTGTAGATGAGATGGCGAACGTAGCCCGACGGGCTGGGGTTGCGCCGCCAGGTCTCGTGGGTCTCCTTCTCGGTGATCCCGTGCAGGGTCCACACGATCGGAATGCCCTTCCACCGGCAGGCGGCCATCACCGCGGCCTCGAACAGGCCGGACCCGTGCAGATGCACCAGCGGATTCGGCGTCTCGGCGATCATGCGCACGATCTGCGGCACGTTCAGCACGGTCGACACCAGGAAACGCCACGGCGCATTGATGAAGGTGACGTCGATTCCGGCGATCGTGGTGTTCGAAATCTCGGTGCCGACGCGCTTCGGCGTGGCGACGACGCGCAGGCTGGCGATGTCCTCGCGCGCCTTCAGGTGACGAGCGAGCCCGTAGAGCGACGCCTGTACGCCGCCTTCGATTCGGGCCGGGTCCGTCGGGAACGGACCGACCATCAGGACATCGAGCCTGGTCATCGCTTCTTCGAACTTTCGAACCACGGTGTCACTCGTAGCCTTTGTCGCGTCACCCCGTTTGAAGACGAAGCGGCGGAGATTTCGCGTGGGTGGACACCCGACGACTTTGTCCACGATCGAACCACCGAGATCATAGCGTCGAACCGGCCTTCACGAAACGTGAGACGGCGATGATCTTGCGGTTTCGTTAACGAGACCGGTGGCATTGCCGATGAGCTTCACGTCACCACCGCCACCGTTCGCTCGGGCGACGCGCGCCACGCGAATGCTTTTTCAGGGATTTATCGCGAGCGCGGGCCGCGACCGACGATGGTTTCGCCGCCGCGCAGGATCAGGAACTCGCCCGGAATCAGATCGCGCCACTCTTCGTCGCGCGTCAGCGGTCGCGTCGCCACCACCGTGACCACGTCGTTCGGCGTCGTCTCCGAGGAGAAGTCGACCTGGACGTCGTCGTCGACCAGCGTCGCCCGCCCGAACGGCGCCCGCCGGGTGATCACCGACAGCCGCTTGCCGCAATGGGCATAGAGCGTGCGCCCGTCGCTCATCAGCACGTTGAACACCCCCAGCTCCGACAGCCGCGCCAGCAGCACGCGAATCGCCGAATCGAGTCGCTCCGGCGCCGGCAGTCGGCTCCACCGCTTCTCGAGCTCCCCCATGATCCAGCAGAAGGCGTATTCGCTGTCGGTGGTGCCGATCGGGCGGAATCGGCCGAGCGGCAGCCGCTTGATTCCCTTGAGCTGGCCGTTGTGGGCGAAGGTCCACGGCCGCCCCCACAGCTCTCGCTGGAACGGATGGGTGTTCTCGAGCGCGACGCGGCCGCGATTGGCCCGCCGCACGTGGGCCACGACGATTCGGCTCTTGATCGGATAGGCCCTGAGCAGTCGCGCCAGATCCGAGCGCGCGCTCGCCTCCGGATCGTGGAACGACCGGCAGCCGCGATCCTCGTAGAAGGCGATGCCCCAGCCGTCGCGATGCGGCCCCGTCTCCCCGCCGCGCCGCGCGAGGCCCGCGAACGAGAAGCGGATGTCGGTGGGCACGTTGGCGCTCATGCCGAGGAGTTCGCACATGGATGGGGTCCGATCGCAGTCGTCGTGCCGGCCTGACGCGCGTCGGACGCGCCCTCGCGGGCCGCCCGTCGCGCCGTCGACAGCTAAACCGATCCGGCCCCGACGTCACCAGACAGTCGATTGCGCCTTCGTCGAAGCTGGAGAAAATCTTTCCCTCGAAACGGGTTCGCGTGGAATCGCGGACGAAGGAGGCGGGCGAGGGGGCCCTGAAACGACGAAAGCCGCCGGCCCGAGGGCGCGACGGCTTTTCGTGAGAGAAAATGGCGGGAGTGACGGGGCTCGAACCCGCGACCTCCGGCGTGACAGGCCGGCACTCTAACCGACTGAGCTACACCCCCGCTGACCGCTTCCGGGGGCGACCCCGTCGGCGATGGCGCTCGTTTAAGGCCCCCGCTCGACGGTGTCAAGCGCCTCTCTCGAACCGAAAATTTTCCGTCCCCGCGCCCCCTGTGGATAAGTGGGCCGGCGAACCACCGTTCACCCGCCCGTTCCGCCGACTGTCGCGGCCTCGAGAAAAATTTCGCCCGAGCGGTGCCGAGGGGGCTCCGCATGACCCTCGTGCCGGCCGAACGCCCGTCGAACGCCTCCGACACTCCGCGCGGGTCCCTTCGACGAAGTATGGAGCCGCCTCGAGGCCGCCGAAATTTCGCCACACCGCCGCCGCCGTGCCGCTATTTGCCGCGACCGACCGCGCAACCTCGCGAGACCCCGCCGAAATGTCGGATTGCTCAGACCAAAGAGCGTTTCCAAGGTGCTTGCGTCGGTGGATGGGCTGAGCTAAGCGTGCCTCGTGACGAGACGTCGCACCCGACGTCGCCGTCGTCTCGTCGTTCGAACGACTTGCCTTTTGTCGCGCCGCCGGCGCTTCGAACGTGCGATCGGGCGAGCGGAGAAGAGCCGAAGCGTGAAGGCGAGATCCCCGCATCGGTTCGTGGGATCGGGGAGAGGAACGGGGTCGCCATGCAAGGTCTGCTCAGCGAATACCTGCCGATCGTCGTCTTCATCGGGCTCTCGGCCGTCATCGGTCTGGCGCTTCTCGTGGCGCCGTTCCTGCTGGCCTACAAGAAGCCCGATCCGGAGAAGCTCTCGGCCTACGAGTGCGGCTTCAACGCCTTCGACGACGCGCGCATGAAGTTCGACGTCCGGTTCTATCTGGTGTCGATCCTCTTCATCATCTTCGATCTGGAAGTCGCCTTCCTGTTCCCGTGGGCGGTCGCCTTCGGTGACATCGGCGTGTTCGGCTTCTGGTCGATGATGGTCTTCCTCGGCGTGCTGACGATCGGCTTCGTCTACGAGTGGAAGAAGGGAGCCCTGGAATGGGACTGATCACCGAGCCCGGTCCGCTCGTGGCCCCGCAGGCCAAGGGCATCATCGATCCGAACACCGGCCGTCCGGTCGGTGAGAACGACCCCTTCTTCCTGCAGATCAACGAGCAGCTGGCCGACAAGGGCTTCATCGTCACCGCCACCGACGATCTCATCACCTGGGCGCGCACCGGCTCGCTCATGTGGATGACCTTCGGTCTGGCCTGCTGCGCCGTCGAAATGATCCAGATGGCGATGCCGCGCTACGACTGCGAGCGCTTCGGCTTCGCCCCGCGCGCGTCCCCGCGTCAGTCGGACGTCATGATCGTCGCTGGCACGCTGACCAACAAGATGGCCCCGGCCATGCGCAAGGTCTACGACCAGATGCCGGAGCCCCGCTACGTCATCTCGATGGGCTCCTGCGCCAACGGCGGCGGCTACTACCATTATTCGTACTCGGTGGTTCGCGGCTGCGATCGCATCGTGCCGGTCGACGTCTACGTGCCGGGCTGCCCGCCGACGGCCGAGGCGCTGCTCTACGGCGTGCTGCTGTTGCAGAAGAAGATTCGCCGCACCGGAACGATCGAACGCTGAACGAGTTGGGCATCGCTCGGCGATGTCCGGAAAGGTCGAGGAAGCATGGCTCAATCGCTCCAGTCTCTCGGCGAGACCATCGCGGCCAAGCTCGGGTCGAAGCTCGGCGGCTGGTCGGTCGGCGTCGACATGGTGACCCTCGAGGCGAGCCCCGAGACGATTCTCGACGTGCTGACCCTGCTGCGGGACGACGCCGATCTGAAGTTCGTCTCCTTCACCGACGTCTGCGGTGTCGATTGGCCCGCGCGGGAGCAGCGCTTCGACGTGGTCTATCACCTGCTGTCGCCGACGCTGAACACGCGGGTCCGTATCAAGCTGCGCACCGACGAGACCACCCCGGTGCCGTCGGCCACGGCGGTCTTCGCCGGCGCCGACTGGTTCGAGCGCGAGGCCTACGATCTCTACGGCATCCTGTTCACCGGGCATCACGATCTGCGCCGGATCCTCACCGACTACGGGTTCGACGGTCATCCGCTGCGCAAGGACTTCCCGCTCTCCGGCTTCGTCGAGGTCCGCTACGACGAGAACGAGAAGCGAGTCGTCTACGAGCCGGTGAAGCTCACGCAGGAATTCCGCAACTTCGATTTTCTGAGCCCTTGGGAAGGACCCGACTACGTCCTGCCCGGCGACGAGAAGGCGAGCTGAGGGAGGGTGATAGGCGTACATGAGCATCGGCCAACTGGTCCTTCTGCTCCTGTTCGTCATCCTCCTGATCCCGATCGTGACCACGGCTCAGCAGGTGGGGGTCACGGTCTGGGAGAGAACGTGGGGTCGCAATTGGCGCTGGGTGGCGCTGGTGGCGACCGGGTCGGTGATCGGGTGGCTGATCGCCAAGTTCGGGAATCTCCCCTGGTGAGGGGGAGGGACGAAGGATCGAGGGACCGCGCGATGGGCGCCGAAGCGACGGTACGCAACTTCAACATCAACTTCGGTCCGCAGCACCCGTCCGCGCACGGCGTTCTGCGTCTGGTGCTGGAGCTCGACGGCGAGGTGGTGACCCGCGTCGATCCGCACATCGGACTGCTGCATCGCGGCACCGAGAAGCTGATCGAGAACAAGACCTATGCCCAGGCGACGCCGTACTTCGACCGGCTCGACTACTGCGCCCCGATGAATCAGGAGCACGCCTTCTGCCTCGCGGCGGAGAAGCTGATCGGCCTCGAGGTTCCCAAGCGGGGCCAGCTGATCCGCGTGCTCTATTGCGAGATCGGGCGCCTGCTGTCCCATCTGCTCAACGTCACCTCGCAGGCTCTCGACATCGGCGCGCTCACCCCGCCGCTGTGGGGCTACGAGGAGCGCGAGAAGCTGATGCAGTTCTACGAGCGCGCCTGCGGTGCCCGCATGCATGCCAACTATTTCCGCGTCGGCGGCGTCCACCAGGACATCCCCGAGAAGCTGGTGCAGGACATCGGCGTCTTCTGCGACAACTTCGAGAAGGTGGTCGACGATCTCGAGGGTCTCCTCACCGAGAACCGCATCTTCAAGCAGCGCAACGTCGACATCGGCGTCGTCTCCCTGGAGGAGGCCTGGGCCTGGGGTTTCTCCGGCGTCATGGCGCGCGGCTCCGGCGCCAAGTGGGACCTGCGCAAGTCGCAGCCCTACGAGTGCTACGACGAGATGAAGTTCGACATCGCCATCGGCAAGAACGGCGACTGCTACGACCGCTATCTCATCCGCATGTACGAGATGCGTCAGTCGAGTCGCATCATGAAGCAGTGCGTCGAGCGCCTGCTCGGCAAGGAGAAGTTCGGTCCGGTCTCCTCCGCGACCCACAAGGTGGTGCCGCCCAAGCGCGGCGAGATGAAGCGCTCGATGGAGGCGCTCATCCACCACTTCAAGCTCTACACCGAGGGCTTCCACGTGCCCGCGGGCGAGGTCTATGCCGCCGTCGAGGCGCCCAAGGGCGAATTCGGCGTCTACCTCGTCTCCGACGGCAGCAACAAGCCCTATCGGTGCAAGATCCGCGCTCCCGGCTTCGCCCATCTTCAGGCGATGGATCTGCTCAATCGTGGCCACATGCTCGCCGACGTCGCGGCGATCCTGGGCTCTCTCGACATCGTCTTCGGGGATGTCGATCGATGAAGGAACTCGATTGTCCCAACCACGGTCCCCAGCCTCCGGCGATCTGCTGCACCTCGGTCCACGAGACGCTGCGGTCCGGCGAGGCGCACGGGTTCCACTGGTGGGAGGACGATCGCGGAATTCCCTGCGCGCTGTGTGACGACTGCGCCGAGGCAATCGAAGCCGACACGGACCGCCCGCACCGCCTCGAGGTGATCTGCGGGGCCTGTTTCGAGTCGATCTGGAACATGAACGATCAGCCGCCGAGGATTACATGAGCGTCCGCAGGCTCGCCCCCGCCGAGGTCCAACCGGCCACCTTCGCCTTCAGCCCCGAGAACGAAGCCTGGGCCGAGGTCGTGCTGTCGCGCTATCCCGCCGGCAAGCAGGCCTCCGCGGTGATTCCGTTCCTGATGCGTGCGCAGGAGCAGGAAGGTTGGGTCTCCAAGGCCGCGATCGAGACCATCGCCGATCGCCTGGGCATGAAGCACATCCGCGTCCTCGAGGTCGCGACCTTCTACACCCAGTTCCAGCTCGGACCGGTCGGCACCGTCGCCCACGTCCAGGTGTGCGGCACCACGCCGTGCATGCTGCGCGGCTCCGACGAGATCATCAAGATCTGCAAGAACCGCATCGCCCATCACTCTCACGAGCTCTCCGCCGACGGCCGGTTCTCGTGGGAAGAGGTGGAGTGCCTGGGTGCCTGCACGAACGCGCCGATGGTGGCGGTGTTCTCCGACACCTACGAAGACCTGACGGCCGACACGTTCAATGCCCTGCTCGACACGTTCGAGCGCGGCGAGACGCCGAAGCCGGGGCCGCAGAACGGCCGCATCGGCTGCGAAGCCGAAGGCGGCGCCACGACGCTGACCGATCCGGGCCTCTACGACGGCTCCTATCGGGTCAACATCGTGACCGACGCGAAGTGACGAATTGACCGCCGTCCCCGTGAGGGAGGGCGGAACGAGGGTTCGGTCGTACGACCGAGCGGGTGCCCGAGCGAGGCGAGTGGGAAGAGACCGATGCTCCACGACAAGGACCGCATCTTCACCAACATCTACGGCTTTCAGGACAAGAGCCTGAAGGGCGCGATGTCGCGTGGCCTCTGGGACGGCACCAAGCAGATCCTCGAACAGGGTCGCGACTGGATCATCGACCAGATGAAGGCCTCGGGCCTGCGCGGCCGCGGCGGCGCCGGCTTCCCGACCGGCCTCAAGTGGTCGTTCATGCCCAAGGTCAACGACGGCCGTCCCCACTATCTGGTGGTCAACGCCGACGAATCCGAGCCGGGCACCTGCAAGGATCGCGAGATCCTGCGCAACGACCCGCACCATCTGATCGAAGGCTGCCTGATCGCCTCCTTCGCCATGGGCGCCAACACCGCCTACATCTACGTGCGCGGCGAGTTCATCCGCGAGCGCGAGGCGCTGCAGCGGGCGATCGACGAGTGCTACGCGGCGAAGCTGATCGGCAAGGACAACGTCCACGGTTATCCGTTCGACCTCTACGTCCATCACGGCGCCGGCGCCTACATCTGCGGCGAGGAGACCGCGCTGCTCGAGTCCCTCGAGGGCAAGAAGGGCCAGCCGCGCCTCAAGCCGCCGTTCCCGGCCAACGTCGGCCTCTACGGCTGCCCGACCACGGTCAACAACGTCGAGTCCATCGCGGTGGCCCCGACCATCCTGCGTCGCGGCGGCGCCTGGTTCGCCGGTCTCGGCAAGCCGAACAACACCGGCACCAAGCTCTTCTGCGTCTCCGGTCACGTGAACAAGCCCGCCACCTTCGAGGAGGAGATGGGCATTCCCTTCCGTGAGATGATCGACAAGCACTGCGGCGGCATCCGCGGCGGTTGGGACAATCTGCTCGCGGTCATCCCCGGCGGCTCGTCGGTGCCGATGGTGCCGGCCGCCCAGATGATCGACGCGCCGATGGACTTCGACACCCTGCGCGGCCTCGGCTCCGGCCTCGGCACGGCGGCGGTGATCGTCATGGACAAGTCGACCGACCTCATCCGCGCCATCGCCCGGCTCTCCTACTTCTACCGTCACGAGAGCTGCGGCCAGTGCACGCCGTGCCGCGAAGGCACCGGCTGGATGTGGCGCGTGATGGAACGCCTTGTGAAGGGCGAGGCCGAGGTCAAGGAAATCGACATGCTGTTCCAGGTGACCAAGCAGGTCGAAGGCCACACCATCTGTGCCCTCGGCGACGCGGCGGCGTGGCCGATTCAGGGTCTCATCAAGCATTTCCGGCCCGTCATCGAAGAGCGCATCGCCGCCCGCAAGGGCACGACGGCTCGCGCGGCGGCGGAGTGAGGACGCGAAATGGCCAAGATCAAGATCGACGGCACCGAGATCGACGTCGCCCCGGAAGCGACCCTTCTCCAGGCCTGTGAGGCGGCGGGCGCCGAAGTTCCGCGCTTCTGCTTCCACGACCGCCTGTCGGTGGCCGGCAACTGCCGCATGTGCCTCGTCGAGGTGAAGGGCGGCCCGCCGAAGCCGACGGCCTCCTGCGCCATGTCGGTTCGCGACCTGCGCCCTGGCCCCAACGGCGAAGCGCCGGAGGTGTTCACCAACACGCCGATGGTCAAGAAGGCCCGCGAAGGCGTGATGGAGTTCCTGCTGATCAACCATCCGCTCGATTGCCCGATCTGCGATCAGGGCGGCGAGTGTGATCTGCAGGATCAGGCCATGGCCTACGGCGTCGACACCTCGCGCTATGCCGAGAACAAGCGCGCCGTCGAGGACAAGGACATCGGTCCGCTGGTCAAGACGGTGATGACCCGCTGCATCCAGTGCACCCGCTGCGTCCGCTTCACCGCGGAAGTGGCCGGCACCGGCGACATGGGTCTGATCTCGCGCGGCGAGGACGTCGAGATCACCACCTATCTCGAGACCGCCATGGCCTCGGAGCTGCAGGGCAACGTCGTCGACCTCTGCCCGGTCGGCGCGCTGACCTCGCGCCCCTACGAGTTCAAGGCCCGTCCGTGGGAACTGGTGAAGACCGAGTCCATCGACGTGATGGACGCGGTCGGCTGCAACATCCGCGTCGACGTCAAGGGCCGTGAGGTCGTCCGCATCCTGCCGCGTCTCAACGAGGACGTGAACGAGGAGTGGATCTCCGACAAGACCCGCCACGTCGTCGACGGTCTCAAGACCCAGCGTCTCGATCGTCCCTACGTGCGCAAGGGCGGCAAGCTCGGCGCCGCCTCCTGGGGCGAGGCGCTCACCGCCGTCGCCGATCGCCTGAAGGCGACCTCCGCCGACAAGGTCGGCATCGTCGTCGGCGACTTCGCCTCGGCGGAGGAACTGTTCGCTCTCAAGACGCTCGCCGCATCGCTCGGGATCGCCTCGATCGACGCCCGCGCCGACGGCTCGACGCTCGGCTCCGCCGGTCGCGGCTCCTGGCTGTTCAATGCCGGCATCGCCGGCATCGAGAAGGCCGACGCCGTCCTGATCGTGGGCTCCAACCCGCGCAAGGAGGCCCCGGTCCTCAACGCCCGCATCCGCAAGCGGTGGCGCAAGGGCGGCTGCCCGGTCGCGGTGATCGGCGAGAAGGTCGACCTGACCTACGCGCACGAGCACCTCGGCGCCGGACCGGACACGCTCGCCGCGCTCCTCGCCGGTGAGATCTCCTTCCTGGAGACGCTGAAGGCCGCCAAGAACCCGCTGATCGTCGTCGGCAACGCCGTCACCACCCGCGCCGACGGCGCGGCCGTGCTCGGCACCCTGGCGAAGCTCGCGGTCGAGGTCGGCGCGGTCGGCCCGGACTGGAACGGCTTCTCAGTCCTCCACACCGCCGCCTCGCGCGTCGCCGCCCTCGATCTGGGCGTGATCCCGGCCGCCGGCGGCAAGGCCACGGCCGAGATCCTCGCCGGGTGCGCCTCCGGCGCGATCGAGACGCTGATCCTGGTCGGCGCCGACGAGATCGACACGTCCAGGCTCGGCTCGGCCTTCGTGGTCTACCTCGGCACCCACGGTGATGCCGGCGCCCATCGCGCCGACGTCGTCCTGCCGGGCGCGGCCTATACCGAGAAGTCGGGCACCTGGGTCAACACCGAAGGTCGCGTCCAGCAGTCGGCGCGCGCCGCCTTCCCCGTGGGCGACGCCCGCGAGGACTGGGCGATCCTGCGCGCGTTGTCGGGCGTCGTCGGCAAGACGCTGCCCTTCGACGGCCTGGCCCAGCTGCGCGCGGCGATGGTCGCGGCGAACCCGTCCTTCGGCGGGGTCGACGAGATCGCTTCCGCGAGCCATGAAGACGTCGCGGCGCTCGCCGCTTCGGCCGGTGTCATGGACAAGGCCGGGTTCGTCTCTCCGGTGACGGACTTCTATCTGACCAACCCGATCGCTCGGGCGTCCAAGACGATGGCCGAATGCTCCGCGCTCGCGTCCGCGCGGGCCGCGGCGGCAGCGGAATGAGGGGGAGAGCGTAATGTCCGCAATCTGGGCCGACTACCTCTGGCCTCTTCTGATCATCGTGGTGCAGTCGCTGGCGCTGCTCGTGGTGCTGCTGATCGGCGTCGCCTATCTGATCTACGCCGATCGCAAGATCTGGGCGGCGGTGCAGATGCGGCGCGGACCGAACGTGGTCGGCCCATGGGGACTGCTTCAGTCCTTCGCCGACATGCTCAAGTTCGTGCTTAAGGAGCCGACGATCCCGGCCGGCGCCAACAAGGGCATCTTCATCATCGCGCCTCTGTTCGCGACGCTGGTGGCCCTGTCGGCCTGGGCCGTGGTTCCGGTCGCCGAAGGGTGGGTGGTCTCGAACATCAACGTCGGCATCCTCTACATCCTGGCGATCTCCTCGCTCGGCGTCTACGGCACCATCATGGGCGGCTGGGCGTCGAACTCGAAGTACCCCTTCCTGTCGGCGCTGCGTTCGGCCGCGCAGATGGTGTCCTACGAGGTGTCGATCGGCTTCGTGATCATCACGGTGCTGCTCTGCGTCGGCTCGCTGAACCTCACCGACATCGTCCATGCGCAGCAGCAGCGCGGTCTGGCGACCCTGCTCGGGGTGCCGCAGCTTCAGTTCCTGAACTGGTACTGGCTGCCGCTGTTCCCGATGTTCGTCATCTTCTTCGTGTCGGCGCTGGCCGAGACCAACCGTCCGCCCTTCGACATCGCCGAGGCGGAATCGGAACTGGTCGCCGGCTTCATGGTCGAATACGGCTCCACGCTCTACATGCTGTTCATGCTCGGCGAGTACGTGGCGATCACCCTCCAGTGCGCCATGCTGACCATCCTGTTCATGGGTGGTTGGGCCCCGCCGATCGACGTCGCGCCCTTCACCTGGGTGCCGGGCGTGGTGTGGTTCGTGCTGAAGCTGTTCTTCGCGTTCTTCATGTTCGCGATGGTCAAGGCCTTCGTGCCGCGCTACCGCTACGACCAGCTGATGCGTCTGGGCTGGAAGGTGTTCCTGCCGGTGTCGCTGGCCATGGTGGTGATCGTGGCGGGCGTGTTGCAGATCACCGGCTGGGCGCCGTGATCGCGAGACAGGGGAGGGAGTGAGGATGACGATCTCTCTCGCCGGCCTGATCGGTGCTCTGATGGGAGCGGTGATCGGGGTGATGGATTGGGGCATCGTCGCGGGGTTCCTGCGGCGGGCCTGGGAGAAGCGCGACGGCGGCCGGACCGATCCGGGGACGACCGCCCAGCGGGAATTGATCATGAAGGTGGGCTTCCTGCTCACCGTCGCGACCTTCGCCGGCCTGGGCTACTGGTTCGGCGTGGCGATGAGCGGCGGTTGAGAGACCACCGGGTGAAGGCGACCGTGACCGAGGGGACGACCCCGAGGGAGACGAGGGCGGGTGTGACGATGAGACTCGATCGGGCGGCAAAGTCCTTGTTGCTGAAGGAGTTCGTATCGGCGTTCTTTCTGTCGATGCGCTATTTCTTCGCCCCCAAGGCGACCCTGAACTACCCCTTCGAGAAGGGGGCGATCAGCCCGCGCTTCCGCGGCGAACACGCGCTGCGCCGTTATCCCAACGGCGAAGAGCGCTGCATCGCGTGCAAGCTGTGCGAGGCGATCTGCCCGGCGCAGGCGATCACCATCGAGGCTGCCCCGCGCGGCAACGATCAGACCCGCCGCACCACGCGCTACGACATCGACATGACCAAGTGCATCTACTGCGGCTTCTGCCAGGAAGCCTGTCCGGTCGATGCCATCGTCGAGGGCCCGAACTTCGAGTTCGCCACCGAGACGCGCGAAGAACTGTTCTACGACAAGGCGAAGCTGCTCTCGAACGGCGATCGTTGGGAGCGGGAGATCGCTCGCAACATTCACTTGGACGCACCCTACCGCTGACGAACCGCTCGGCCGGCGATCCCGCCGGAGGAGCGATCGGGGATGACCGATGATCCAGGCCTTCTTCTTCTACCTCTTCGCGGCCGTCACCGTGGGCTCCGCCTTCGCGGTGATCACGGCGCGCAATCCGGTGCATTCGGTGCTGTTCCTGATCCTCGCCTTCTTCAATGCGGCGGGTCTGTTCGTGCTGATGGGTGCCGAGTTCCTGGCCATGCTCCTCGTCGTCGTCTACGTCGGCGCGGTGGCGGTGCTGTTCCTCTTCGTGGTGATGATGCTCGACGTCGACTTCGCCGCGCTGCGCCAGGGCCTGCTCGAATATCTGCCGATCGGCGGCGTGATCGGGCTCGCCCTGCTCGCCGAACTGCTGATGGTGGTCGGCGGCTGGGTCATCGACCCGGCGATGGTCGGCAAGGGCGCGACACCCGTCGCGGCGGCGTCCAACAACGTCGCGGCGATCGGTCAGGTGCTCTACACCAAGTACCTCTACTTCTTCCAGGCGGCCGGTCTCGTGCTCCTGGTCGCCATGATCGGGGCCATCGTCCTGACCCTGCGCCACAAGGTCGGCGTCAAGCGGCAGGACATCTCCGAGCAGGTGGCCCGCGGCCCGGCGACCTCGATCGAGATCGTCTCGGTCGAGAGCGGCAAGGGCCTGTGACGGCATGAACGCGCGGTCTCCGGGATCTCCCGGGGATCGTGGGTGGGGCAGGGGGCCTCGCCCGTCGAAATTCGCATCGAGGCTCGGCCTCGAAAGTCGGGTGACCCTGACGATACGGGGGATGACATGGTAATCGGCTTGTCGCACTACCTCTCGGTGGCCGCGATCCTGTTCACGCTGGGTGTGTTCGGCATCTTCCTCAACAGGAAGAACGTCATCGTCATCCTGATGTCGGTCGAGCTGATCCTCCTCGCCGTCAA
Source organism: Siculibacillus sp. (assembly GCA_040275425.1). Lineage (GTDB taxonomy): Bacteria > Pseudomonadota > Alphaproteobacteria > Rhizobiales > Ancalomicrobiaceae > Pinisolibacter. The sequence continues at coordinate 19,423 of JBEOKB010000143.1, forward strand.
CATCAACTTCGTGGCCTTCTCGGCGGCGTTGGGAGACCTGGTCGGGCAGATCTTCGCCCTCCTGGTCCTCACGGTCGCGGCGGCCGAGGCCGCCATCGGCCTCGCGATCCTGGTCGTGTTCTTCCGTACCCGCGGCTCGATCGCGGTGGAAGACATCAACGTGATGAAGGGCTGAGCGCACTCATGTTCACGGCGATCGTCTTTCTCCCCCTCCTCGGCTTCCTGATCGCGGGCGCGATGACGCTGTTCCCGCATCCGGTCGCGCCGATGGGTGCCGCCGCTCTCGGCCACGGCCATGGTCACGACGACCACGGCGCGTCCGACGCGCACGCCTCGCACGGTCACGACGACCACGGGCACGGTCACGGCGACCACCACGACGCCCCGCCGTTCGCGCGGGCGGCGGAGCTGGTCACCACCGGCTTCCTGCTCCTCGCCGCGGCGCTGTCCTGGATCGTCTTCGTGCGGATCGGCCTCGGTCACGACGCCGCCACGCAGAAGGTCAACCTGCTGCCGTTCCTGCACACCTCGGGTCTCGCGGTCGACTGGTCGATCCGCGTCGACACCCTGACCGCCGTCATGCTGGTGGTGGTCAACTCGGTGTCCGCGCTGGTTCACCTCTACTCGATCGGCTACATGAGCCACGATCCGAACCGTCCGCGCTTCTTCGGCTACCTGTCGCTGTTCACCTTCGCCATGCTGATGCTGGTGACCTCCGACAATCTGGTGCAGATGTTCTTCGGCTGGGAAGGCGTCGGTCTGGCGTCCTACCTGCTGATCGGCTTCTGGTTCCAGAAGCCCTCGGCCAACGCCGCCGCCATCAAGGCCTTCGTCGTCAACCGCGTCGGCGACTTCGGCTTCGTGCTCGGCATCTTCGGCGTGTTCTGGCTGTTCGGCACCGTCGACTACGACACGATCTTCAAGGCGGCGCCCGCCATGGCCGGCAAGACCATCTCGTTCCTCGGGATGCAGGTCGACGCCATGACCACGCTCTGCCTGCTGCTGTTCCTCGGCGCGATGGGCAAGTCTGCGCAGTTCCTGCTGCACACCTGGCTTCCCGACGCGATGGAAGGTCCGACCCCGGTCTCGGCGCTCATCCACGCCGCCACCATGGTCACCGCCGGTGTCTTCATGGTCGCCCGTCTGTCGCCGCTGTTCGAGCTGTCCACGACCGCTCTGACCGTCGTGACCCTGGTCGGCGCCATCACCGCCTTCTTCGCGGCGACGGTCGGCCTCGTCCAGAACGACATCAAGCGCGTCATCGCCTATTCGACCTGCTCGCAGCTCGGCTACATGTTCGTGGCGCTCGGGACCGGCTTCTACTCGGCCGCCATCTTCCACCTGTTCACGCACGCCTTCTTCAAGGCGCTGCTGTTCCTCGGCGCCGGTTCGGTCATCCATGCCGTCTCCGGCGAGCAGGACATCCGCCACATGGGCGGCCTGAAGGGGCACATCAAGCTCACCTACGCCATGATGATCATCGGCACGCTGGCGCTGACCGGCGTCGGCATCCCGGGCACGCCGTTCGGCTTTGCCGGCTACAACTCGAAGGACGCGATCATCGAAGCGGCCTTCGTCGGTGAGAACGCCGTCGCCGGCCTCGCCTTCGGCCTGCTGGTCATCGCCGCGCTGTTCACCTCGTTCTACTCCTGGCGCCTGATCTTCAAGACCTTCTGGGGCGCCCCGCGCGCGTCGAAGGAGGTGATGGACCACGTCCACGAGAGCCCGCTGGTGATGACGCTGCCGCTGATGCTGCTGGCCACCGGCGCGGTGCTGGCGGGCATGGTCTTCACCGGCTACTTCATCGGCCACGAGTACGGCGAGTTCTGGAAGGGTGCGCTGTTCACCAACGCCTCCAACCACGTGCTCGAGCACATGCACCACGTGCCGACCGCCGTGAAGCTGGCGCCCTTCGTGGCCATGCTGACCGGTCTCGTCGTCGCCTTCTTCTTCTACGTGGTCCGCACGGACCTGCCGGAGAAGCTCGCCGCCTCGCAGCAGGGCCTCTATCAGTTCCTGCTCAACAAGTGGTACTTCGACGAGCTCTACGACTTCCTGTTCGTGCAGCCGGCGAAGAAGCTCGGTCGCTTCCTGTGGAAGGAAGGCGACGGGCGGATCATCGACGGCTGGGGTCCGGACGGGGTGTCGGCGCGCGTCGTCGCCATCACCGGCAAGGTCGTCGCCTTGCAGTCGGGTTACGTCTACCACTACGCCTTCGCCATGCTGATCGGTGTTGCAGCCCTGGTGACCTGGGTGATGTTCGGGGGAGTTCGGTGATGGGCAACTGGCCGGTGCTCACGATCGTCACGTTTCTGCCGTTGGTCGGCGTTCTGTTCCTGGCGCTGATCCGGGGCGACGACGATACGGCGAAGCGCAACATCCGTGTGATCGCTCTTCTGACCACCGTGGTCGACTTCCTGCTCTCGCTGCTGATCTGGGCGCGGTTCGATCCGTCGAACCCCGGCTTCCAGCTCGAGGAGAAGGCGTCCTGGCTCGGAACGCTGTTCAACTACCACATGGGCGTCGACGGCATCTCCGTCGCCTTCGTCCTCTTGACCACCTTCCTGATGCCCTTCTGCATCCTGGCGAGCTGGGACAGCGTCGACAAGCGCGTCAAGGAGTACATGATCGCCTTCCTGGTGCTGGAGACGCTGATGATCGGCGTGTTCACGGCCCTCGATCTGATGCTCTTCTACGTGTTCTTCGAAGCCGGCCTCATTCCGATGTTCATCATCATCGGCGTGTGGGGTGGTCCGCGTCGCGTCTATGCCTCGTTCAAGTTCTTCCTCTACACGCTGCTCGGCTCGGTTCTGATGCTGATCGCCATGCTCGCCATGGTGATGCAGGCCGGCACCGCCGACATCGTCACGCTTCTGAAGCACGACTTCCCCGTCCAGCTGCAGACCTGGGCCTGGATCGCCTTCTTCGCCTCCTTCGCGGTGAAGATGCCGATGTGGCCGGTTCACACCTGGTTGCCGGACGCCCACGTCGAGGCGCCGACCGCCGGTTCGGTCATCCTGGCGGGCATCCTGCTGAAGATGGGCGGCTACGGCTTCCTGCGCTTCTCGCTGCCGATGTTCCCGGTGGCGTCGGAGATGTTCGCGCCCTTCGTCTTCACCCTGTCGGTGGTGGCGATCATCTACACCTCGCTGGTGGCGCTGGCGCAGGAGGACATCAAGAAGCTGATCGCCTATTCGTCGGTCGCCCACATGGGCTACGTGACCATGGGCATCTTCACGATGAATCAGGCCGGTGTGCAGGGCGCCGTCTTCCAGATGGTCAGCCACGGCTTCGTGTCGGCCGCGCTCTTCCTCTGCGTCGGCGTGATCTACGACCGCATGCACACCCGCGAGATCGCCGCCTACGGTGGGCTCGTCAATCGCATGCCGTGGTACGCCGTCGCCTTCCTGCTGTTCACCATGGCCAACGTCGGCCTGCCCGGCACCTCCGGCTTCGTCGGCGAGTTCCTCACCCTGCTCGGCGCCTACCGCGCCAACACCTGGGTGGCGATGTTCGCCTCGACCGGCGTCATCCTGTCGGCGGCCTATGCGCTCTACCTGCTGGCGCGCGTGATGAACGGCAGGCTCGAGAAGCCCTCGCTGCAGGGCATCCTCGATCTCGACTGGCGCGAGCGCGTCGTGCTGATCCCGCTGATCCTCGCCACCGTGTTCTACGGCGTCTACCCGGCTCCGATCCTCGGTGCCTCGGAGGCCGCGGTTCAGGCGATGCTGAGCAAGGTGACGGCCGCGATCGGAGCCGCCGGCAAGGTGGCGCTGCTCGCGCAGTGAAAGAACGGCCCGACGGCGCGAGACGCGGTCGGGCGGGACCAAACGGGTCGGGGGGCTCTCATCGCGAGACGCCCACCCGGCGAGACGACTGGGGCTGAGAGTCCGTGACCATGACACCCGATCTCCTTCCGGCGCTGCCGGAGATCCTTCTCGCGATCGGCGCCCTGGCGCTTCTCATGTACGGCGTCTTCGTCGGCGAGAAGTCGGTTCGCGCCGTGACCTGGGGGGCCGTCGTCCTCGTGGGCGTCGCCCTGGTGTTGGTCCTGCGCGGTCCGCAGGCGGCGTCGGGCTTCGGCGGCGCCTTCGTGATCGATCCGTTCTCGACCTTCATGAAGGTCCTGGCGCTGATCGGTTCCGGCGTGGCCATCGTCCTGTCGGCGCGTCCGGCGTCGACCGACGGCTGGGGCCGGTTCGAATACCCGGTCCTGGTGGTGCTCGCGACCGTCGGCATGATGCTGATGATCTCGGCCAACGACCTGATTTCGCTCTATCTCGGCCTCGAGCTGCAGTCGCTCGCCCTCTACGTCGTCGCCGCGATGGATCGCGACAACGTCAAGTCGACCGAGGCGGGCCTGAAGTACTTCGTCCTCGGCGCGCTCTCCTCCGGCATGCTGCTCTACGGTGCCTCGCTCACCTACGGCTTCACCGGCCAGACCGGCTTCGCCGAGATCGCCGGCGCGCTGAAGGGTCATGCCCCGTCGGTCGGCGTGGTGTTCGGCCTCGTCTTCGTGATGGCCGGTCTCGCCTTCAAGATCTCTGCGGTGCCGTTCCACATGTGGACGCCCGACGTCTACGAGGGCTCGCCCACCCCGGTCACCGCCTTCTTCGCCGCCGCGCCCAAGATCGCCGCCTTTGCGCTGGTGATCCGCGTCGTGACCGTGGCCTACGGCCCGATCGGCCACTCCTGGCAGCAGATCGTCGCCTTCATCGCCATCGCCTCGATGATGCTCGGCGCCTTCGCCGGTATCGGCCAGACCAACATCAAGCGCCTGATGGCCTATTCCTCGATCGGCCACATGGGTTACGCCCTGGTCGGTCTGGCGGCCGGATCCGCCGCCGGTGTGGGCGCGCTCAACCTCTATCTGGCGATCTATCTGGTCACCACGCTCGGCACCTTCGCGATGATCCTGGGCATGCGCCGCGACGGCAAGCCGGTCGAGAACATCTCCGATCTCGCCGGTCTGTCGCGCTCGCGTCCCGTCGCCGCCTTCGGCTTGGCCATGCTGCTGTTCAGCCTCGCCGGCATCCCGCCGCTGGCCGGCTTCTTCGGCAAGCTCTACGTGTTCCAGGCCGCCGTCGCCGCCAACCTCTACGTGCTCGCCGTGCTCGGCGTGCTCGCCTCGGTGGTCGGCGCCTTCTACTACATCCGCATCGTCAAGGTGATCTACTTCGACGAGCCGGCCGCCGAACTCGATCCCTGCTCGATCGAGCAGAAGGTCGTGTTCCTCGCCGCCACCGCCTTCGTGCTGGTGTTCGTGGTCGCCGGCAACGGCCTCACCGCCGCGGCCACCGCCGCCGCAGCCAAGTCGCTGCCCTGGTGAGTTCCTCGTCATCCGGCGGCGGCCGCTCGAAGGTCGCCGTCGGTCCCTCCGGATGGCGCGTGGTTCGCCTCGTCGACACCGCCTCCACCAATCTCGAAGCACTCGACAGGGCCCGCGCCGGAGATCCGGGGCGGGTCTGGGTCGTTGCGGAGCGCCAGAGCGGCGGCCGCGCCCGGCGCGGCCGCGTCTGGACGTCGGAGCCGGGCAATCTCTACGCCACCGCGCTGCTGATCGACCCCTGCGCCCCGCGCAATCTGCCCGAACTGCCCTTCGTCGCCGCCACCGCCGCCGCTCGTGCCGTCGCCCGCCATGCCGCCGTGTCCGGCCGTCGCGTCGACGTCAAATGGCCCAACGACCTGCTGATCGGCGGCGCCAAGATCTCCGGCATCCTGCTCGAGACCACGCGCACGCCGTCCGGCGCCACGGCGGTCGCGATCGGCATCGGCATCAACTGCGTCCACCACCCGCGCGACACCGAGACCCCGGCGACCGATCTGCTCGCCGAGGGCATCGACGCATCTCCCGCCCGCCTCTTCCCCGATCTGGAGTATGAGTTGGCGGCGGGTCTCGCCCTGTGGAATCGCGGTGAGGGATTCGCCGGCGTTCGCGCGCAGTGGCTCGCCCACGCCGTCGGCCTCGGCGGGCGCATCCGCGTGCGGCTGGTCGAGGGTGAGGACGAGGGCCTGTTCGAGGCGATCGACGACACCGGACGACTGATTCTGCGCCGCGACGACGGCACCATGCGACTGATTTCGGCGGGCGACGTGTTCTTCCCCGGACGCCCGAGCGAGGAGAAATGATGGCGAAGCGGACCCGCAAGGGCGACGAACTGGTGTTTCTGCCGCTCGGCGGCGTCGGTGAGATCGGCATGAATCTCGGCCTCTACGGCTACGGCCCCGAGGACGATCGCCAGTGGCTGATGGTCGACTGCGGCATCACCTTCGCCTCCGAATTCGACGAACCCGGCGTCGATCTGATCTTCCCCGACGTCCGCTTCATCGAGGAGGAGCGCCGCAACCTCGTCGGCATCGTCATCACCCATGCCCACGAGGACCATTTCGGTGCGCTGCTGGAGCTGTGGCCGCGCCTGAAGGCCCCCGTCCACATGACCCCCTTCGCCGCCGGTCTGCTCGAGGCCAAGGCGGCGGGCGAGAGCGGCGCGCCCGACATCCCGGTGACCCGCTTCACCGCCGGCGATCGCCTGAAGCTCGGCCCCTTCGAGGTCGAGGCGGTCTCGGTCGCCCACTCGATCCCCGAGGCGGTGTCGCTCGCCATCCGGACCCCGCTCGGCACGGTGATCCACACCGGCGACTGGAAGGTCGACGAGACCCCGGTCGTCGGCTGGGCCACCGACTTCGACCGCTTCCGCGAGATCGGCGACGAGGGCGTGCTGGCGCTGGTCAACGACAGTACCAACGTGCTGCGCGACGGCGACAGCCCGTCCGAGCGTGCCGTCGCCGAGACGCTGAAGGATCTGATCGCCCGCGCCCCCGCGCGCGTCGGCGTCACCACCTTCGCCTCGAACATCGGCCGTATCCGCGCGGTCGCAGAGGCGGCCGCCGCCGCCGAGCGCAACGTCGTGGTGATGGGCCGCGCCATGCGCCGGGCCATCGACGTCGCCCGCGAATGCGGCCTGCTCGACGGGCTGCCCGAGTTCCTCGACGATCAGGCCTTCGGCTGGCTGCCGCGCGACAAGGTCGTGGCGCTCCTGACCGGGAGCCAGGGGGAGAGCCGCGCCGCGCTCGCCCGCATCGCCTCGGGCGACCATCGCCACGTCGCGCTGTCGCCGGGCGACATCATGGTGTTCTCCTCGCGCACCATTCCCGGCAACGAGAAGTCGGTCAATGCGATCATGAACGGTCTCGCCTCGAAGGGCGTGAAGATCGTGACCGATCGCGATTGCCTCGTCCACGTCTCCGGCCATCCGCGCCGCGGCGAGATGAAGCGCCTCTACGACGCCGTGCGCCCGAGGATCGCCGTGCCGGTCCACGGCGAACCGCTCCATCTCTCGGTTCATGCGGAGTTCGCCACCTCGCTCGGCGTGCCCCAGATCGGCCACGCCCTCAACGGCCGCATGCTGCGGCTCGCCCCCGCGCCGATCGCCGAGGTCGACGAGGTCTTCTCCGGCCGTCTCTTCCGCGACGGCACGCTGTTGACCACCCCCGACAAGTCCGGCGCGAGCGCGCGGCGCAAGGCCTCTTTCGCGGGTGTGGTGGCGGTGTCGCTGGTGATCGACGAGAAGGGCAACGCGCTCGCCGATCCGGTCGTCGCCCTCGTCGGCATCCCCGAGGAGGACGCGCGCGGCCGCCTCATGTCGGATGCGGCCGAAGTGGCGGCGAGTTCGACCCTCGACGGCCTGCCGCGCGCCAAGCGCAAGGACCACGCCGCCGTCGCCGACGCGGTCAAGCGCGCGGTGCGCGGCGCCGTCAACGAACGCTGGGGCAAGAAGCCGATCGTCGAGGTCATGGTCACGGTGATCTGACGCGACGCAAGTGGGATTGCCCGGCCCCCGCGCCGGGGCTAATGCAGGGGCCGAAACGTCCCGAAGGGAGATGCGCAAGATGATCGGACGCCTCAATCACGTCGCCATCGCGGTGAAGGACCTCGCCGCCGCGACCGCCGTCTATCGCGACACGCTGGGCGCCAAGGTGTCCGCGCCGCTGCCCCAGCCGGAGCACGGGGTCACCGTCGTCTTCGTCGAGCTGCCCAACACCAAGGTCGAGCTGCTCGAGCCGCTCGGCGAGAACTCCTCGATCGCCAAGTTCGTCGAGAAGAACCCCGACGGCGCGATCCATCACGTCTGCTACGAGGTCGAGGACATCCTCGCCGCCCGCGACAAGCTCAAGGCCACCGGCGCGCGCGTGTTGGGCTCCGGCGAGCCCAAGATCGGCGCCCACGGCAAGCCGGTGCTGTTCCTTCACCCGAAGGACTTCTGCGGCACCCTGGTCGAGATCGAACAGATCTGACGCCCCTGGCGGGCGCCCGCGCCCGGTTCTAGAATGAGATGAGGGCGCCGCCGCACCCCGGTCGGCGCCCTTCGTGCGTCCGCGCGCCGAAGGGGGCGAAATGAAGATCGGAACGCTGATCGCGATCTACTTCGTGGTGTGGTGGATCGTGCTGTTCGCGATTCTGCCCCTGCGCGTGCGCACCCAGGCGGAAACGGGTGAGGTCGTGCCCGGCACGCCCGCCTCCGCCCCCGAGCGCCCGCGTCTTCTCTACAAGGCCGGGCTCACCACCATCGTCGCCTTCGTCGTGACGGCCGGCCTGTGGGCGCTGATCCATTCCGGGCTCGCCCTCGACGACATTCCGTTCCTGCCGAAGTTCGCGGCCCCGCGCTGAGCGTCCATCACCGCCGTCGATCGAACGCCTCGCGAAATTTCATGGGTTCGCACCCTCGCGCCGTCGGGAAGCGTCTGCGATGATCCCGGCCCCACTGGAGAGGACGCGAAGCCGATGAGCCGCCCGACCCCGGTCCGCATCGCCGAGACCACCTGCCCGCACGATTGCCCCTCGACCTGCAGCCTCGAGGTCGAGGTGCTCGACGAGCGCACCATCGGCCGCGTGCGCGGCTCCGCCGCCAACACCTATACCGCCGGGGTGATCTGCGCCAAGGTCGCCCGCTACGCCGAACGCGTCCACTCGCCCGACCGCCTCGTGAAGCCGCTCCTGCGCACCGGGCCGAAGGGCTCGGGTGAGTTCCGCGAGATCGGTTGGGACGAGGCGCTCGATCGCGCCGCCGAGGGCCTGCTCGCCGCCGAGCGCGCCCACGGACCCGAGAGCGTGTGGGCCTACTACTACGCCGGAACCATGGGTCAGGTGCAGCGCGACGGCATCAACCGCCTGCGCCACGCCCGCCGCTGGTCGGAGCAGTTCTCGACCATCTGCACCAATCCCGCCTGGACCGGCTGGATCGCCGGTCACGGCCGCCTCACCGGCGCCGACCCGCGCGAGATGGCCGAAGCCGATCAGGTGGTGATCTGGGGCACCAACCCGGTCTCGACCCAGGTCAACGTCATGACCCACGCCGCCCGCGCCCGTAAGGAGCGCGGCGCCCGCATCGTCGTCGTCGACGTCTACCGCACCCCCACCATGGAACAGGCCGACCTCGCGCTGCTCCTGCGCCCCGGCACCGACGCCGCGCTCGCCTGCGCCGTGATGCACGTCCTCTTCCGCGACGGCCTCGCCGACCGCGAGTTTCTCGCCCGCCGGACCGACGTGCCCGACGAGCTGGAGGCCCATCTCGCCTCTCGCACGCCGGAATGGGCGGCGGCGATCACCGGCCTCACGGTCGCCGAGATCGAGACCTTCGCTCGCCTGATCGGCACCACGCCACGCACCTTCTTCCGCATCGGCTACGGCTTCACCCGCCGTCGCAACGGCACCGTCGCCATGCACGCGGTCTCCTCGATCCCGGTGGTCGCGGGCTCCTGGCGCCATCGCGGGGGAGGGGCCTTCCACAACAACGGCGCGATCTTCCGTCTCGACAAGACCCTGGTCGAGGGTCGCGACCTGCGCGACACCTCCGTTCGCCGCCTCGATCAGAGCCGCATAGGCCCGATCCTCGTCGGCGACGCCGATGCTCTGAAGGGCGGGCCGAAGGTCGCCGCCCTGTTCATCCAGAACACCAACCCGATGAGTGTCGCCCCCGAGCAGGATGCGGTCCGCGCCGGCTTCGCTCGCGAGGATCTGTTCACGGTGGTCCACGAGCAGTTCATGACCGACACCGCCCGCATGGCCGACGTCGTCCTGCCCGCCACCACCTTCCTCGAGCACGACGACCTCTATCGCGGTGGCGGCAACAGCTACGTCCTGCTCGGCCCCAAGGTGATCGAGGCGCCGGGTGAGGCGCGCGAGAACCATTGGGTGATCGCCGAGCTGGCGAAGCGCCTCGGCGCGACCCATCCCGGCTTCGCCATGACCGCGCGCGACCACGCCGACCACATGCTGCGCGCCGGTGGCTACGGCACCTGGGACGACCTCGCCACCGCCCCACGCGTCGACTGCATCCCCGATTTCGACACCGCCCATTTCGTCGACGGCTTCGGCTACCCCGACGGCCGCTTCCGCTTCGCCCCCGACTGGACTTCCGTCACCGCCGAGAACGACGGGCCGATGGGCCCGTGGGCCGATCTGCCGCGCCTGCCCGACCAGTGGAACGTCGGCGAGACCCCCGACGCCGACCATCCGTTCGCTCTGGTGACCCCGCCCGCGCGCAACTTCCTCAATTCCTCCTTCACCGAGACGGCGACCTCCGCCGCCCGCGAGGGTCGGCCGAACCTGCGCATCCACCCCGACGACATGGCCGCCCTCGGCCTCGTCGACGGCGACGAGGTGCGGCTCTCCAATTCACGCGGCGCGGTGCGGCTGTGGGCGGTCGCCTTCGAGGGCGTGCGGCGCGGCGTGGTCGTGGCCGAGGGGATCTTCCCCAACCGCGCCCATCCCGACGGGCGCGGCATCAACACCCTGACCGGCGCCGACCCGATCGCCCCCTACGGCGGCGCCGCCTTCCACGACGTGCGCGTGCGGGTGGAGAAGTCGATTCCTGGGGACGTGTCACCGAACCGCACTTGAGCCGGGCGACGCCAGCGGCTAGGCAACGGTGGAATTCCTTTTCCCGGTCGGGCTCGTCTCGCGCCGCCGCTCTCTCGGAGATGCCCCATGTTCGCCAAGCTCTCGCGCACCCTTCTCCTCGGCGCTCTCTCGGCCGCGGTTCTCGCGCCCGTGGTCGCCTCGGCCCAGTCGATCCCGCCGGCCCAGGTGTCGCGTGAACTCGTCCGCCGCGTGCTGCTCGACGCCTGCGTCTATGCCGAAGCGGGCAAGGAGGACGTCAAGAAGGAGAAGGTGGTCGACGCCTGCCAGTGCGCCTCGCACAAGGCGCTGAAGGGCGTGAAGGAGGAGGAGATCGCAAAGATCGCCGAGAACCGCAACGTTCCCGACGCCTGGTATTCCGCCACCACCGACGCCTACGAGGGCTGTCGTCGCTGAGGCGACACCCTCAGTGTGACAACCCGATCCACACCGCCGCGCCCAGAAGCGCGAAGCCGATCACCGAGATCGGCGTGGTCGACTGCGGTTCGTAGCCGTCCTCGTAGGTGCTGCCGTCGTTCTCGGGGTCGACGCGCACGCGCACGCGCCTTCCATGAGGATTGGCATCGAGATACGCGATCGCCTCGGTCGGGATGAAGAAGTCCTGCGCGATCTCGTACTGCTTGCCGTCGTCGGTCTGCAGCGTCAGATACACCCGCTGCGGTCCGTCGGCGTCGTAGCGCCCGAGATGACGGCGGGCGATGACCCGCCCCTCGATCGCCGGACGTGACCACGCACGTATGCGCGCGAAGCCGTCGCTGTGGGCGGCCTGGAGACACAGAAAGCCGAAGACGGCGAGAGCGATGACGTACCAGTTCATCGGCGTCTCTACTCGTGGCAACAGTGAAACCGACGACCGCCGTCGGATCCGAACGTCGAGCAGACTAACGCGAGAAGGTTTCGCTGGAGTTCACGCCGGGCGAGTGTCGCACGAAGCGTCACGTCCGGATGTAGCCGGTGACCATCGCCACGCCCGCGACGAGGAAGAGGACACCGACGACGAATCCGAGCGGGTTGTTGCTCTTCTCCTCGCCGTCGAGAAAGGCGCGGGTGCGATCGATCGGATCGCATTTCATTCGGAGCTTCGTCCCGGCGTGCTGCCGTGCCGCCCAGGCCTCCGCCTCGCGCCGATCGCTGAAGGAGCGGATGTTGCGGCGGGTCTGACGCGGATCGAGGGCGAGGCGAAGGGTGAGCTCGACCTCCCAAGAGACGGTCTTCGTCTCGCCGTCGTCGTTGATCCGCTCGCGGATGGCCGTGTGAACGACTTCCGCGCCTTCGGCGGCGAGCCCGCGCGCCGCGCGCCGCCCCGACCATTCGCGCCACGACAGCACCAGGATCAACGCCGCGAAGGCGATGAACATCCATCCGAACATGGTGAGCCTCTGGTCCGAACTCGTGCGCGACGCGGGACGGCTCGAAAATCGCCGGAGTCGACCGATCACACACCGATTGAGGTCACGTCGCCGACGAAGACGACGGTCGAGGCCGACCGGCGGCGGCCCGCGCGTCCCGCGAGGGAGGGGTCGCAACTCCGCCGACCTGCGAGCGTGAATATGCCCGTGGCGCCTGAACAAATGGTGTGTGTCGGTCGGTGTCGCGCCCGGCGCTCAGCGCGGCGGCGGGCCGGAATAGGGCGGGGCGCCGCGATAGGAGTTGCCGCCCCATCCGAACGGCACGAAGTTGTTGAGCATCCCCATCGCCGGGCCGAAGCTGCGGTCGAGATTGGCGGTCGAATGCTGGATCAGGCCGACGCTCGACGCCAGATGCTGCACCGAGCCGGTCATCGACCCGACCGACTGGTTCATCACCCGGATGTCCGCCCCCATGTCGACGATCGCCCCGCGCATCGCATCGACGTTGTCGCCGATGGTCACGATCGAGGTGCGCATCGCCACCATCTCCTCGGTCATCCGCACGATCTGTTCGACCATGCGATGAGAGTCGCGCGTCAGCTGATAGATGAGCACGAAGCCGTAGAAGGCCATCACCAGCGAGCCGATCAGGATGCCGAACACCACCATCTTGAGCGAGCGTACCGCCGCCACCGCCTTGTCGAGATAGGCGACGTACTCCGGCGGATGGTAGGTCCCTGAATAGATCTGCGCCGGATAGTCGTTCTCCAGTCCGGTCTTCTTCGATGTGCTCTCTTGAGCCGCCATTCGCCGTCACCTTTCCGGTGCTTCGGAAGGGGCGCGCTTGCGCTTTCCCTCGACCACGATGCGAGCCAGAGCGCCGAACTCCTCGCTCGCCTTGGATTTCTGTTCCAGTTCGAACACCGCCGCGCCTTCGCTGAGCGAGCGGCAGAAGGCGACCCGCCGTCCCAGCCGCACCGGCAGAACCGACACGGAGGCGAGCATGCCCGCGATCGCCTCGAGCGCCACCACCGCCTCGCGCGTCTCGCGGCCCTGGTCGCTCGGATCGGCGCGATTGACGAACAGCCGGATCGCGCAATGATCAGGGCGCTCGCGATCGATCGTCTTGAGATAGCGCTGGGTCGCCCAGATGTCGGCCTGACCGGGCATCACCGGCACCAGCACGAGATCGGCCCGCCCGATCGCCGCCAACATGCCGGGCATGTCGGCCGCGCCGACGTCGACCAGGGTCCACTCGCCCTCCGCCGCCGGCGCGAGCGCGTCGAGCCGGTCGACCGGCGCCGGCAGGTCCGGCTCGAACCCGATCTCGCTGCGCACCGCGACGAGATCGGTCAGCGTCTTCTGCGGATCGAGATCGATCAGCCGAACGACCCGGCCCTGGCTCGCCAGCCAGACGGCGAGGTTGAACACCACCGTGCTCTTGCCCGACCCGCCCTTGAGATTGCCGACCACGATGAACCGGCCCGGCGCGATGGCGCCGGCGGCCTTGCGGCGACCGCCGGTCGAGGCCGGAGCCTCGCCCGCAGAACCGGTGGTGTCCTTGGTCCTGGTGGTCGCCATCGATCCATCCGCCTCCAGCGGCGAGCGCCCGGGACTCGGGTGCTCGCCGAATGCCTCACCGCGCCGCGTCGATCCGCTTCGCCAGATCGTCGGCCAGCGCCGCGTCGCCCTTGCGGATCGCCTCTACGAGACCACCGGCCTCGCCCGTCCGCTTGGCCGCCACCATCGCCACACCGGCGCGGTGATAGGCCTTCGCCGCATCGGCGTGCCGACCGTTCGCCCAATGGACGTTGCCGAGCTCGCCGTTGATGGCGATGTCGTCGGGAGCCTTCGCCAGCGCCTCCTCGTATGCACGGATCGCTCCGGCGATGTCGCCGCGCCCATAGGACGCACGCGCCCGGTCGAGCGCCGACGGGGAGGGAGTGGGCGCCGCGGCCGGTTTCGTCGCGACGGGCGCCACGGGCTGCGCCGCCGGAGCGGTGGCGACCGCCGGA
>JBEOKB010000144.1:0-3595 GCA_040275425.1 Siculibacillus sp.
CCACGCATCAGCAGGCGCCAGTTCCACAGGAGGTTCCAGATGCCGCCGAAGTCGATCTCGGCGAAGGTCGGCAGGCGACGCTGACGGATGGCGCCGATGAAGACCATGTCGCGGGCGCCGACGGCGCGGGCGAGGCGGAAGAAGGTGGTGACCTGCCCGCGCCCGATCCAGCGGTGGGGCAGCGCCGCGATCGCCGGATCGGCCTCGCCGATCAGGGCGGCGACGGTGACCGGGCGCCCGGCGGCGAGCGCCGCCTCGGCGACGAGGAACGGAAAGCGGCCGCCGCCGGCGAGGATGACGAGCGGTTCGCCGCGCGCGGGCGCCGTCGTCTCCGGTCCGCTCATGCGCCGCTCACCCTTCCTTGCCGGTGCGCGGGGTGCAGACGCGACGATCGCCGCCCTCGCGGATGAAGGCGACGACCTCGCCCACCAGCGGCTCGTCGGCGAACATCGCCGCGACGTCGGCGACGCGCTCGAGCAGGGTGCCCTCGTCGGAGAACAGCATGCGGTAGGCGGCGCGCAGCTTGTGGATGCGGTCGCGCTCGAAGCCGCGCCGCTTGAGGCCGACGATGTTGAGGCCGCCGAGGCGGGCACGATCGCCGATGGCCGAGCCGTAGGGGATCAGGTCGTTCTCGAGGCCGGACAGGCCGCCGAGGAAGGCGTGCGGGCCGATGCGCACGAACTGGTGCACTGCCGACAGGCCGCCGAGGATGGCGTGATCGCCGACGACGACGTGGCCGGCGAGCGTCGAGTTGTTGACCAGGATGACGTTGTTGCCGACGCGGCAGTCGTGGGCGACGTGGGCGCCGACCATCAGCAGGCAGCGATCGCCGACCGAGGTGACCATGCCGCCGCCCTCGGTGCCGGGATTGATGGTCACCTGCTCGCGAATCGTGGTGTCCGAGCCGATCAGGACCCGGCTCTCCTCGCCGTGATACTTCAGATCCTGCGGCACGTGGCCGATCGAGGCGAAGGGGAAGATCCTGGAGCGGGCGCCGATCTCGGTGCGGCCGGCGACACAGACGTGGCTGACCAGCTCGACGCCGTCGCCGAGCACCACCTTGGGGCCGACCACGCAGTAGGGACCGATGACGGTCTCGGCCCCGAGGACGGCGCCGTCCTCGACGATGGCGGTGGGGTGGATCTTGGCCATTGGACCGTCCTTCTTCTCGTTCGTGTTCGCCGTGGTCTAGCGGCCCGCGGAGGGGACGAGAAATCACATTGCGTGTCGATGTGTGACGAGGTCGCGGCGGCGCGGCGCACCCACGAGGCGGGCATCCCCGACGGATCCCCTGCCCTCGCGCGCGACCCCGGCTCTCAGTCCTTGACCAGCATGGCGCTGACTTCGCCCTCGGCGACGATCTTGCCGTCGACCTTGGCCTCGCCGCGGAACCACCACATGTTGGAGCGCTGCTTGAGCTTCCTCATGTGGTATTCGACGCGGTCGCCCGGCACCACCGGCTTGCGGAACTTCACCTTGTCCACGGTCATGAAGTAGACGACGCTCGGACGCCCCGGGCCGCCGCTCTTCAGCGAATTGTGGACGCAGATCGCGCCGGCGGTCTGGGCCATGCCCTCGATCAGCAGCACGCCGGGGAACACCGGGCGCTCGGGGAAATGGCCCTGAAACTGCGGCTCGTTGATGGTGACGTTCTTGATGCCGATGCAGCTGTCGTCGCCGTCGATGTCGACGATGCGATCGACCAGCAGGAACGGGTAGCGGTGCGGCAGAAGCTCGTGAAGCCGCAGGATGTCGACGGCCTCGAGCGTGGTGGTCGGTTGGTCGGACATCGCGCTCCTCACTCGGGTTTGGGTTCGTCGCTCTGGCGGGCGGCCAGACGCGACAGGGCCGCGACCTCGCGGGCCGCTTCGCGGAAGGGTTTGGCCGGAGCGCCGACCCAGCGGGCGCCGGCGGGCACGTCGGACATGACGCCGGCCTTGGCGCCGATCTGGACGCCGGAACCGATGTCGAGGTGGCCGGCGACACCGACCTGACCGGCGAGCACGACGAAATCGCCGAGCTTCGTCGAGCCCGAGATGCCGACCTGAGAGACGATGACGCAGTGGCGGCCGGTGACGACGTTGTGGCCGATCTGCACCGCATTGTCGATCTTGGTGCCCTCACCGATCACCGTGTCGCGGTTGGCGCCGCGATCGATGGTGGTGTTGGCGCCGATCTCGACGTCGTCCTGGATCACCACGCGGCCGATCTGCGGCACCTTGAGGTGGCCGCCCGCGCCCATGGCGAAGCCGAAGCCGTCCTGGCCGATGCGCACGCCCGGATGGAGCACGACGCGGTTGCCGAGGAGCGCGTGGATCACCGTGGCGCCGGCGCCGACGTAGCCGTTGCGGCCGATGCGCACGTCGTGTCCGATCACGGCGGTGGCGCCGATCACCGTGCCGGTGCCGATCTCGGCGCGGGCGCCGATCACCGCGCCGGGCTCGACGATCACGCCCGGCTCGAGGCGCGCGGTGGGGTGAACGTGAGCGCCGGGGGCGATGCCCTGATCGCCCCAGGCCCCCTCGAGGCGCATGGCGGCGGGGTAGAAGCGCGCGGTCACCGTCGCGAAGGCGCGATAGGGGTCCTTGACCACCAGAGCGACGACGCCCTCGGGCACCTGCGCGGCGAACCGCGCGGCGACCAGACAGGCGCTGGCGCGGGTCTCGGCGAGCTGGGGGACGTACTTCTTGTTGTCGAGGAAGGTGATCTCACCGCGCCCGGCGGTATCGAGCGGGCCGACGCCGTGGACGATCGTGGCCAGCGCGGTCTCGTCGGCGCAGGTGGCGTCGGTCCAGCTGCAGACCTCGGCGAGGGTGGCGGGCTTGGGGGCGGCGAAGAACTGCGGTTCGCTCATGGGCAGCGGCGACCTCTCGTCGGTCGGACACGAAAAAGGCCGCCGCTTGGATCGCGGCGGCCCGGAATGCATCGGCAGCGAACCGCCTCAGAACGACGTACCGCCGGAGAAGCGGAACACCTGGGTCTGGTCGTAGGAGGACTTCGAAACCGGGAAGCCGAAGTCGGCGCGGAGCGGACCGAAGGGCGAGCGCCACAGCAGACCGACGCCGACCGAGGCGCGGACCTTGTTGTCGTCGACCCAGTTGAGACCCGCCGGAAGCGCGCGCTGGTCGACGCTCCACAGCTGACCCGCGTCGGCGAAGCCCGACACGTAGAGGCCGAACTCCTCCGGGGTGCCCGGCACCGGCATCGAGGCTTCGAGGGTCGCCGCCCAGTAGTTGCGGCCGCCGAGCGCCTCGTTGGAGGTGAGGTCGCGCGGGCCGATGCCCTGCGAGGCGAAGCCGCGGATGGTCTCGCCGCCCTGGAAGAAGTTGTCCAGCACCTCGAGCTTCTGACCGACGCCGGCGATGTTGCCGGCGCGGACGCGGGCCATGCCGACCACGCCCCAGTCGGCCCACAGCTCGCGGTAGTAGCGGCCGTCGACGGTGGTGCGGATGAACTTGGCGTCGCCGCCGAGACCAGCGAACTCCTGGCTGAACTTGGCGTAGATGCCGTCGCGCGGGAACTGCACGCTGTCGAGCGAGTTGTAGACCAGGCTGTAGCCCGGCATCGAGGTGAGGCGGGTGCGCGAGAGCTGACC
>JBEOKB010000145.1:0-28478 GCA_040275425.1 Siculibacillus sp.
CGATCGAACTGGCGTTCGAGGGGGCCGATCCGTGGGCGCTGGTGGCGGCGCGGCTCGAGCGGCGGCGGAACGAGGGCGGGTGACGCGGGCCGCCGCTCAGCGACGGCCGCCGACCTGGAGGGTGCGCTCGAGCGAGGCCTTGGCGTCGACGTAGGGCTCCTGGCGCTCGACGCTCCAGTAGCGCAGCTCGTCGAGCGGGATGGCGAGGCCGGTCACCGCGCAGGTGACGTGGCTGCCGTTCGCCAGAATCTGGAAATCGCCGTCGAGGTAGCGGATCTGGGCCTCTCCGCTGCGGCGCGGCTGTTCGAACCGATTCATGGGTGTCCGTTCGTCCGGGGTTCGGTGTCTTCGCGGGCATTCTACCCGTCGCGGCGGCGCGACGCCATGCCCCGATTCGAAGCGCGGGCGCGAGGCCGGAACGGCGCCCGCGAAACGGAAAACGGCATCGGTGTCGCCACCGATGCCGCTTTCGCGAAGGCTTGTCGTCGCAGGCGTCGGCGGACGATCCGCCCTACGCCTTGCCCACGATCAATCAGCCCTTGACGACGGCCGGAGCCGGAGCCGGGGCCTTGGCGCAGCCGGCGACGGAGAGGCCGGCAGCGGCGACGAGGGCGAGAACGACGATACGAACGGTCTTCATGGGTAATCCCCCTGGGAAAGAGTTACGATTCGGACGTTATCACGTCGTGCCTCAGTTGGAATCTCTTTCTGGTCGGAGAGCAAACCCCTTTACCGATCCTCACGTCACAAAGCCCTCGGTTGTTGCCGAAAAGGCACAGAAAAGCCGCGCGTTTACTTGTTCGTGCCAAAACAGGACGGAAGAGACGCTCCGTCCACAGTTTTCCTCTGGCGCGAGCCCCGTCGCTCGAGGGCTCAGCGGCGAGCGTCGGTGCCGCCGACGGTGAGGCCGTCGAGGCGCAGGGTCGGCTGGCCGACGCCGACCGGCACGCCCTGACCGCCCTTGCCGCAGGTGCCGATGCCGGGGTCGAGCATCAGATCGTTGCCGATCATCTTCACCCGGGTCAGCGCGTCGGCGCCGTTGCCGATCAGCATGGCGCCCTTGAGCGGGGCGCCGACCCGACCGTTCTCGATCCGATAGGCCTCGGTGCATTCGAACACGAACTTGCCCGAGGTGATGTCGACCTGACCGCCGCCGAAGTTGACGGCGTAGATGCCGTCCCTCACCGAGGCGAGGATCTCGGCCGGATCGATCGTCCCGGCCTTCATGTATGTATTCGTCATGCGAACCTGAGGGGCGTGGGCGAAGGACTGGCGGCGACCGTTGCCGGTCGAGGCGGTGCCCATCAGGCGGGCGTTCTGGCGGTCCTGCATGTAGCCGACCAGGATGCCGTCCTCGATCAGGGTGGTGCAGGAGGTGGGCGTGCCCTCGTCGTCGAAGGAGAGCGAGCCGCGCCGATCGGCGAGCGTGCCGTCGTCGACGATGGTGACGCCGGGGGCGGCGACGCGCTCGCCGAGCAGCCCGGCGAAGGCCGAGGTCTTCTTGCGGTTGAAGTCGCCCTCGAGACCGTGGCCGATGGCCTCGTGCAGCAGCACGGCGGGCCAGCCGGGGCCGAGCACGACGTCGAAGGTGCCGGCCGGAGCGGGCACCGATTCGAGATTGACCAGCGATTGGCGCAACGCTTCGTCGACGGCCGAGCGCCAACGATCGGGCGCGACGAAACGGGCGAGGCCCTCACGGCCGCCGAAGCCGTGGCCGCCGCTCTCCTGGCGGTCGCCGTCGCCGGTGACGACGGAGACGTTGAGGCGGACGAGCGGGCGGACGTCGCGGGCGTGGAAGCCGTCGGGGCGCAGGATCTCGATCACCTGCCAGGTGGCGGCGAGCGAGACCGAGACCTGCCGCACGCGCGGGTCCTTGGCGCGGGCATAGGCGTCGATCTCGGCGAGGAGGCGCACCTTCTCGTCGAAGGTCGGCTCGCCGATCGGGTTCAGGTCGGCGTAGAGGCGGGCGTTGGTGGCGGACGGCGCCGCCGCCCAGGTGCCGGAGCGGCCGCCGCGCACGGCGCCGACGGCATCGGCGGCGCGTTTCAGCGCGGCCTCGGAGATCTCGCCGGAATGGGCGAAGCCGGTGACCTCGCCGGTGACGGCGCGCAGGCCGAACCCTTGCGTGGTGTTGAAGCTCGCGCCCTTGAGCCGACCGTTGTCGAAGGTCAGCGATTCGGACTGGGCGTATTCGAGATAGAGCTCGCCGTCGTCGGCGCCGTCGAGGGCCTCGGCCGTGATGCGGCGGGCGATCGCGGGATCGAGCCCGTACTGGCCGAGAAGATCGATGTTCGAGGTCATGGTGCGCCCTTCGGCTGATCGGTCGTGCCGATCAATCTAGGGCGCGACGCGGAGGATTGCACCCGTCGCGACACCGGTTTCGCGTACCCTCGAACGCATGAAGGCGAGGCCGGGGCCTCGCCTTCGAAACGCGCGGGGGAGAGGCGGCGCCTCACGGCAGCTTGTCGAGGCCCTCGCCGAAGCCCTTGAGGGCGATCGGGATGCCGATGCCCTCTTCCGGGGTCTGGAAGACGATGAAGGTGGCGTTGGTGCCGGCCTTCATCTGGTCGGTGAGCTTGTCGTCCATCACCACCTCGGCGACACAGCCGTTGGGCAGGCAGCGCACGAAGGGGGTGCGGCCGACGTCGGTCTGATCGACCTTGAGGCCGAGGCCGGAGGGCAGCAGCACGCCGAGCGGGGCGAGAACGCGCAGGATTCGCTGCTTCTTGTCGGCGGTCTTGAGCACGATCACGCTGAGGCCGACGTTGGGGCGATCCTCGGCGGTGACGTTCTGGATCAGCGCGCACTGTTCGGACTTGGCGCCGGGGGGCGTGTCGCAGCGCAGCTGCCAATCGCCGTGCGACGACTTCACCGCCCCTTGCGCCCACGCCGGAACGGCGGCGGCGAGCGTCAGCGCCAGGGTTGCGCCGATCGCAGCGGTGGAGCGGAGGGCTCGCTTCGAGCCGGTCGTCGAGGTCATCCGAGTTCCTCATCTTCAGTGGTGCTCGCCCGCGCGGGGCGCGGAGCGAATCGTTGGCGTCCCTACCCGAGAGAATTGCCCGAGGCCGCCCACGGACACCAGAGGCGGCGACCCGTTGTGGCGGCAGATCATGGCACTTCCGTGAGCATCGGCGCCGGTCGGTCGATCGCTTTCGACGATTTGTGGCGGGACGGTGGCGGGGGCGGTTGCCAGACGCCGAGAACCGTGTGCATCCTAGGGCTGGTCTTTGATCTGGATCAAATTCAGACGAGACCAAAGGTCGCGGCAGCAAGCACGCGGCTCGCGTCGGCCGGCCCGGTTCGCGTCCTCGGTTCCGAGGGCGCAGGGCGACAGGCGGCGCCAGGAGGAGACACGTCACCGGCGCCGGGGGCATTCTTCCGACGGGCGGTGCGAGAGAGGGAGTGTCGAAAGATGATTTCGACGAAGTCTCTGCCGTCCCGTCGTCCGCTCGGGCAAGCGGTCGCATCCCTCGCTTCCGCCGTGGTCGTCACCGGCGCGACCGCCGCTTCGGCCGCGGGACAGCCGACGCCGTGGCAGACCGGCCTGCCGGCCTCGGCGACCCGGGTGCACGAGCACATCAGCTCCTTTTCGACCTTCACCTTCTGGATCGTCATTCCGATCACGCTGTTCGTGCTCGGGCTCTTGATCTGGGTGATGGTGAGGTTCAACGCGAAGGCCAATCCGGTGCCGTCGCGCACCACCCACCACACCGGGCTGGAGATCGCCTGGACGGTCGCGCCGATCCTGATCCTGGTGGCGCTGGCGATCCCCTCCTTCCGCCTGCTCTACGAGGAGATGGTGATCCCGCCCTCGGACATGACGATCAAGGTCACCGGCTACCAGTGGTACTGGGGCTACGAGTACGTCGGGGTCACGACCGAGAAGAAGAAGCCGCTCGCCTTCGATTCGGTGATGATCGACGACGCCAAGCGCAAGGATCCGGTGCGCCAACCGCGTCTGCTCGCGGTCGACAACGAGGTGGTGGTGCCGGTCGGCAAGACGGTGCGGCTGCAGATCACCGCCGCCGACGTGATCCACTCGTGGGCGATGCCGGCGTTCGGCGTGAAGATGGACGCGATGCCGGGGCGGCTCAACGAGACCTGGTTCAAGGCGGAGAAGACCGGCGTCTTCTACGGCCAGTGCTCGGAACTGTGCGGGCGCGACCACGCCTTCATGCCGATCGCCATCAACGTGGTGAGCGAGGCGCAGTACGCGGCCTGGACCGAGACCGCCAAGCGCGATCTCGACGCCGCCTATCGCATGCTGGCCGAGGCGGAGGCGTCGCCCGACGCCGCCACCCGCCTCGCCGCTCGCTGATTTCCCTTCCGAGGGGCCCCGCCCCGACGCACGGAGCCGCCATCCATGGCCAACGTCGACGCCCACGCCTCGTTCAAATCGATTGAAAGCGCCGCCGCGCACGGTCACGGCCATGATCACGATCATCATCCGGCGCTGCCGGGATGGAAGCGCTGGCTGTTCTCGACCAACCACAAGGACATCGGCACGCTCTATCTGATCTTCGCGATCATCGCCGGGGTGATCGGCGGCGGCCTGTCGATCGGCATCCGCATGGAGCTGCAGAATCCGGGGATGCAGCTGTTCACCGATCCGCACCAGTTCAACGTGTTCACGACCGCGCACGGTCTGATCATGGTGTTCTTCCTGGTGATGCCGGCGCTGACCGGGTTCGGCAACTGGTTCGTGCCGTTGATGATCGGGGCGCCGGACATGGCGTTTCCGCGCATGAACAACATCTCGTTCTGGCTGCTGCCGCCGGCGCTGATCCTGCTGGTGCTGTCGATGTTCGTCGAGGGGCCGCCGGGATCGAACGGGTTCGGCGGCGGGTGGACCGCCTATCCGCCGCTGTCGTCGAGCCTCGGCCATCCGGGGCCGTCGGTCGACTTCGGCATCCTGGCGCTGCACGTGGCGGGCGCCTCGTCGATCCTGGGGGCGATCAACTTCATCACCACGATCTTCAACATGCGCGCGCCGGGCATGACCATGCACAAGATGCCGCTGTTCGCGTGGTCGGTGCTGGTGACGGCGTTCCTGCTGCTGTTGTCGCTGCCGGTGCTGGCGGGCGCCATCACCATGCTGCTGACCGACCGCAACTTCGGCACCACCTTCTTCAAGCCGGAGGGCGGCGGCGACGCCATCCTGTTCCAGCATCTGTTCTGGTTCTTCGGCCACCCGGAGGTCTACATCCTGATCCTGCCGGGTTTCGGCATCGTCTCCCACATCATCTCGACCTTCTCGCGGAAGCCGATCTTCGGCTATCTCGGCATGGCCTACGCGATGGTGGCGATCGGCGTGGTCGGGTTCGTGGTGTGGGCGCACCACATGTACACGGTCGGGCTCGACGTCGACACGCAGGCCTATTTCGTCGCCGCGACCATGGTGATCGCGGTGCCGACGGGGGTGAAGATCTTCTCGTGGATCGCCACGATGTGGGGCGGGTCGATCACCTTCAAGACGCCGATGGTGTGGGCGATCGGCTTCATCTTCCTGTTCACGGTCGGCGGCGTCACCGGCGTGCAGCTGTCCAACGCCGGGTTCGACCGGGTGCTGCACGACACCTACTACGTGGTGGCGCACTTCCACTACACGATGTCGCTCGGCGCGGTCTTCGCCATCTTCGCGGGCTGGTACTACTGGTTCCCGAAGATGAGCGGCTGGATGTACTCCGACACGATCGGCAAGCTGCACTTCTGGGTCGCGTTCATCGGCGTGAACATGATCTTCATGCCGCAGCACTTCCTCGGCCTCGCGGGCATGCCGCGCCGCTACGTCGACTATCCGGACGCCTTCGCGGGCTGGAACTTCGTCTCCTCGCTCGGCTCGTACATCTCGGGCGCGTCGGTGCTGATCTTCTTCTACGGCATGGTCAAGGCCTTCCTCGACAAGAAGCCGGCGGGCGACAACCCGTGGGGCGAGGGAGCGACCACGCTCGAGTGGACGCTGTCGTCGCCGCCGCCCTACCACCAGTTCGACACGCTGCCGGTGATCGCCGACGACGCGGACGCGCACTGAGCCGACCGGCGCGGCGGGTCCCGCCGCGCCTCCCGCTCTCGACGACGGAGATCCCCATGACCGACATCGGATGGCAGGCACCGCCCTCCCGGATCTCGCTGGCCGAGCCCGCCGACTACTGGGCGCTGCTCAAGCCGCGGGTGATGTCGCTGGTCGTCTTCACGGCGCTGGTCGGGATGATGATCGCGCCGCACGACGGCTCGATCCTGCTCGACGGCATCGCCCTTCTGGCGATCGCGCTCGGCGGCGGCGCGTCGGGGGCGCTGAACCAGTGGTGGGACGCCGACATCGACGCGGTGATGAGCAGGACGCGGTCGCGGCCGATCCCGGCCGGGCGGATCGGCGCCGACGAGGCGCTCGGGTTCGGGCTGACGCTGGCGATCGCCTCGGTGCTGCTGCTCGGGCTCGCGGCCAACTGGGCGGCGGCGGGGCTGCTCGCCTTCACGATCTTCTACTACGTCGTGGTCTACTCGATGTGGCTCAAGCGGCGGACGGTGGAGAACATCGTCATCGGCGGTGCGGCGGGCGCGCTGCCGCCGGTGGTCGCCTGGGCGGCGGCGACGGGGACGGTCGGGATGCCGGCGCTCGTCCTGTTCGCGCTGATCTTCGTGTGGACGCCGCCGCACTTCTGGGCGCTGGCGCTGATCAAGTCGGACGACTACGCCCGGGCGGGCGTGCCGATGCTGCCGGTGGTGGCGGGCGGCGACGTCACGCGGCGACGCATCCTCGCCTATGCGCTGGTGGTGGCGCCGACGGGGCTTGCGCCGTGGGCGCTCGGCTTCGCCGGCGTCTGGCACGGGGTGCTCGCGGGCGGGCTCGGCCTCGCCTTCGTGGGCTTCGCGGTCGCGGTGTTCACCCGACGCGAGGGGCCACAGGCGCGGGCGGCATGTGGGCGGATGTTCGGATTTTCGATCCTCTATCTCTTCCTTCTGTTCGCCGGGCTCGCCTTCGAGCGGCTCGTCGGCCTCGTTTGACCCCTCGGACCAAGGAGACGGCCATGTCCACGCTCACCTCTCCCACCGGCCACGTGCTCAGTCCCGAGGAGGCGCGGGCGCGGCGCAACCGCAACCGGGCGATCGGTCTCGTGCTGGTCGGGCTGGTGGCGCTGTTCTACGCGACGACGCTGGCCAAGCTCGGCTTCCGCATCGCCGGAGGGCCGTGACATGACCGCGCCCGACGCTCCCTCCGGATCGCCCCGGCCCCGCTCCGGCAACGGCACGGTGGTGATGGTCTGTCTCGCCGTCACCTTCGGCATGTTGAGCGCGGCCTTCGCCTCGGTGCCGCTCTATCGCTGGTTCTGCGCCACCACCGGCTACGGCGGCACGCCGATGCAGGCGACGACCGGGCCGCAGGGGGCACCCGGACGGGTGGTCGAGGTCGGATTCGACACCAACGTCTTCAACGGGCTGCCGTGGGGGTTCGAATCGGAGGTCCCGGCGGCGCGGGTCACGACCGGCGAGATGGTCACCGTCACCTTCCGCATCGAGAACCTGTCGGACGAGGAGACGCACGGCATCGCCACGTTCAACGTGTCGCCGCCGCTCGCCGCCGCCTATTTCACCAAGCTCACCTGCTTCTGCTTCTCCGAACAGGTGCTGAAGCCGCGCGAGGTGATCGAGGCGCCGGTGACCTTCTACGTCGACCAGGGGATCGACCGGGACAAGAACGTCGCCGGGCTCGCCCAGCTGACGCTCTCCTACACCTTCTTCGCCACGCCCAAGCCGGCGAGCGCGACGCCGGCGTCGACCCCGAGCCCGACGCCGGTGATCCGGCCTAGCGGACCGGTGCGCACGGCGGACATCGCAACGGCCGACGATCGGCACCCGTGACGACAGCCGAGGGGAAAGTCATGTCGGATGCACATGGACGCAACCACGCCTACCACATCGTCGATCCGAGCCCGTGGCCGCTCGTCGCCTCGATCGGCGTCTTCGTCACCGCGCTCGGGGCGATCGGCCTGTTCCGCTGGCGTTCGGGCGAGGGGCTCGAGCTGTTCGGGATGAACTTCGCCCATCCCTGGCTGCTCCTCGCCGGGGTGGTGATCCTGTTCTACACGCTCTACGCCTGGTGGGCGGACGTGGTGAAGGAGGCGCACGCCGGACACCACACGCCGGTCGTCGCGCTGCACTTCCGTTACGGGATGATCCTGTTCATCGCCTCGGAGGTGATGTTCTTCGTGGCGTGGTTCTGGGCGTGGTTCGACGCGGCGTTCTACCCCGACGAGGCCAAACAGGTGATGCGCGCCGCCTTCACCGGCGGGGTGTGGCCGCCCAAGGGGGTGGAGACGTTCGATCCGTGGCATCTGCCGCTGCTCAACACGCTGATCCTGCTCCTGTCGGGCACCACGGTGACGTGGGCGCACCACGCCCTGATCGAGGGCGATCGCAAGGCGCTGCGCCAGGGTCTCGGCCTGACGGTGGCGCTGGGGCTCCTCTTCACCACGCTGCAGGTGATCGAATATTCGCACGCCCACTTCGCCTTCTCCGGCTCGCTCTACGGCGCGACCTTCTTCATGGCGACGGGGTTCCACGGCTTCCACGTGGTGATGGGCACGGTGTTCCTGGCGGTGTGCCTGATCCGCGCCAACAAGGGGCACTTCACGCCCAAGCAACACTTCGGCTTCGAGGCGGCGACGTGGTACTGGCACTTCGTCGACGTCGTGTGGCTGTTCCTGTTCGTGTGCATCTACGTTCTGGGTCGCGGCAGCGTCGGTCACTGACCGTCCGGCGCGGTGACGAGCGGCCCGAGCGTGCTCGCCACGTTCGGGCCGCGCCGCGTCTTCCCTCGCTGGAGTCGTTCGTTTGAACCCGGTCGTCCGCACACTGGTTCCCGCCGCCGTAGCCACCGCCGTCGTCACGAGCGCTCTCGCCGGACTCGGCACGTGGCAGGTCCGCCGCCTCGTCTGGAAGACCGAGCTGATCGCCATGGTCGACGCGCGCACGCGGGCGACGCCGATCGAGGCGCCGACGGCGACCGCCGCCCTCTCGCGCGATCCGGCCGGGTTCGACTACACGCCGGTCACGATCGAGGGGCGGTTCGTCGCGAGCGTGGAGGCGCGCGTCCATGCGATCCTGGGAGCGCCGCGCGGGCGCCACGGCGGGGTCGGTACGTGGTCAATGGCGCCGCTCGAGCGCGCGGACGGCACGATCGTGTGGATCAATCGCGGCTTCGTGCCGGTGGGGCGGACCGGCGAGGCGGCGCCTTCCGGGACGGTGCGGATCGAGGGGCTGATGCGGCGGGCGGAGCCGCGCGGCAGTTCGCCCGGCGACGAGCCGTCCAAAGGGCAGTTCTTCGTGCGCGATCCGCTGGTGCTGGCGGCGGCGTTCGGGCTCGAGGCGGCGCGGGTCGCGCCCTACACGATCGACGCGGGCGCGGGCGCGACGCCGCCGAGCGGGCTGCCGCAGGCGGGAGAGACGCGGGTCTCGTTCGAGAACCGGCACCTCGGCTATGCGATCACGTGGTACGGGCTGGCGCTCGCGGCGATCGGGGTGTTCGCGGCCTTCGCGCGGCAGCGGCTGCGCGACGCGCCCGGCGCGTGAGTTCGGCGCGGTCCTACTGCGCGGCGGCGGAGCGCAGCGAGCGGGCGAGCAGGCGGCGGGCGTCCTCGGGGCTCATGGCCTCACCGAAGGCGAAGCCTTGCGCGAACTCGCAGCCGAGCGTGCGCAGAATCTCGATGTCGGCGCGGGTCTCGGCGCCCTCGGCAATGACGTCCATGCCGAGGTCGTGGGCGAGGGTGACGATCGAGCGCAGCAGCACCGGGCGCTCCTTGGCGGCGCCGCGCACGAAGGACTGA
Organism: Siculibacillus sp.; assembly: GCA_040275425.1. Classification (GTDB taxonomy): domain Bacteria; phylum Pseudomonadota; class Alphaproteobacteria; order Rhizobiales; family Ancalomicrobiaceae; genus Pinisolibacter. Next base: position 9,825 of record JBEOKB010000145.1, read on the forward strand.
TCGACCTTGATGCTGTCGAAGGGGAAGCGCTGGAGATAGCTGAGCGAGGAATAGCCGGTGCCGAAGTCGTCGAGGGCGAGGCTGGCGCCGAGCTCCTTGATCCGCTCCAGCACCTTGGCGGCGTATTCCGGGTTCTCCATCACCAGGCTCTCGGTCACCTCGATCTTGAGGGTGCCGCGGGTGACGTCGACGCGGCTGAGAACGGCCTTGACGTCGTTGATGAGGTCGTGGCGCAGGAGCTGGCGGCTCGACACGTTGACCGAGGCGAAGATGCCGAGATCGGCGCCGAACTCCTCCTGCCACTGCGCGAGATGGCGGGCGGCCTTCTCCAGCACCAGGAGGCCGAGCGGGATGATCAGGCCGGAGCGCTCGGCGATCGAGATGAACTCGCCCGCGCCGAGGCGGCCGCGCTTGGGGTGATCCCAGCGCACCAGCGCCTCGAAGCCGGCGATGCTCTCGTCGGCGAGGCGGATGATCGGCTGGAAGTAGACCTTGATCTCCTCGCGCTCGAGGGCGCGGCGCAGGTCGCTCTCCACCGCCAGTATGTCGACGGCGTGCTGGCGAAGGCTCGGGCGGAACACCTCGATGCGGTCGCCGCCGAGACGCTTGGCGTGGAACATGGCGATCTCGGCGTCCTTGACGAGATCGTCCTCCTTCTTGGTGGCGACGTCGTAGATGGCGACGCCGATCGAGGAGGTGAGGAACACTTCGCGCTCGCCGAGCGTGATCGGCGCCTTGAGGGCGCGGCGGATGCCGTCGGCGAAGGCGGCGATGCGTTCCGGCTCGGTCTCGGAGATGACCACCACGCCGAACTGGTCGCCGTCGATGCGGGCGAGCGTGTCCTGCGGCTTCATCTGGCGGGCGAGGCGGCGGGCGACGGTGAGCAGCATCGAATCGCCGATCGACAGCCCGAGGCTGTCGTTGACGTTCTTGAAGCGGTCGATGTCGACGATGACGATCGACGGGCGGCCGATGCCCTCGGCGCGGGCGCGCACGATCGCCGAGGAGATGCGATCGAAGAACAGTTCGCGGTTGGGCAGGCCGGTGAGGTTGTCGTGCACGGCGTCGTGGAGCAGGCGCTCCTCGGCGTTGTGGACGTCGGTCTCGTCGAGCAGGGTGCCGACGCAGCGCACCACCTCGCCGTCGGAGCCGATGATCGGGCGGGCGCGCAGCTTGAACCAGCGGAAGTGGCCGTCGCGGCAGCGCAGACGGAAGGTGACCGAGACGCGGCCGCGCCGCTGTTCGACCACCGCGTCGAGGGTGGAGCGGAACGGATCGCGGTCCTTGGGGTGGAGGATCTCCAGCCAGTCGCGGGCGGCGCTCTCGAGGGCGCCGGGCTCGACGCCGAGCAGGTCCTCGACTTCCGGCGAGGCCCAGATGTGATCGCGGGCGACGTCCCAGTCCCAGATCATGTCGCCGGAGCCGACCAGGGCGAGCGCGCGGCGCTCGACCTCTCCGGTCGCCCCTTGCGTGACCAGACCGCCGGCGAAGGCGTGCTGCATCACGGTGAAGCCGATCAGCATGACGATGAGGACGAGACCGGCGGCGAGCGCGGGCTGGACGGCGTCGTTGTCGATGCCGCCGGAGACGGCGAGGCCGGCGGCCATCAGCCAGGCGATCAGCAGCACCCAGGTCGGGATCAGCATGATGGCGCGGTCGTAGGCGTGGGCGGCGAGCCAAGCGATGAGGCCGGCACCGACCACGGCGAGGACGCCGAGCAGCATGCGGGCGATGCCGGCGGCGATGGCCGGATCGATCACCGCGACGCCGAGCAGACCGAGCAGCACCACCACGGCGGCGGCGACCAGATGGCTGTAGCTGACGTGCCAGCGGTTGAGATTGAGATAGGCGTAGAGGAACAGCACCAGCGTCGTCGCCAGCATGACCTCGGCGCCGGCGCGATAGACCTGATCGGCGCCGGGCTGGAGGCGGAACAGTTTGTCCCAGAAGCCGAAGTCGATGCACAGGTAGGCGAGCACGGCCCAGGCCATGGCGGCGGTGGCCGGGAACATGGCCGAGCCCTTGACCACGAACAGGATGGTCAGGAACAGCGCCAGGAGACCCGAGATGCCGAGGATGATGCCACGGAAGAGGGTGTAGGCGTTGACGCTGTCCTTGTAGGCGTCGGGCTCCCAAAGCAGAAGCTTGGGCAGGCGCGACGACTTCAGCTCCAGGATCACGGTCACCACGGTGCGCGGATCGAGGGTGACGAGGAAGGCGTCGGCCTCCTGGTTGGCGACGCGTTCGGGGGTCAGACCCTGCGAGGTCGAGATCGACTGGATGCGCGAGGAGCCGAGATCGGGATTGAGGATGCCGGAATCGGACAGGCGGAAGAACGGCGCGACGATCAGGCGGTCGATCTGTTCGTCGGTGTTGTTCTTGAGCGCGAACACCACCCAGTCGCTGTCGCCGGGGCGGGTGGCGCGCACCTCGATGCGGCGGACGATGCCGTCGGGGCCGGGGGCGGTGGAGACCTGCAGACGATCGCCGGCATTGGCCCGCAACTCGACCGCATGGGTGAGATCGAGCGCGGGCACGTCGAGAGGCACGTTGATCGCCTCCATCGCGCCGACGCGCCCGACGCCGAGAAGGATCGTCAGGACAGCGAATGCAGCGAGGAGGACCGCGCGCAGTCCGTTCAAGTGGTCTTCCTTCCCGTGAGCCCGAAGCGAACGGTTCGTCCCGAGGGGTCGAATCGAGTGTTACCGGCTGCGCAGATCCGCGACAAGCTCTCAGCCGTCGATACCCACCGGCGCCCGGGGGCAGGCGGGACGCTCGGCGGCGGGAACGGCGGGCAGAAGCGGGTCGGTTTCGAGCAGCCCCCACAACAGGTGATCCCGCCATTCTCCGGCGATGTGCAGATAGGCGCGGGCGTAACCCTCGCGGGTGAACCCCACCTTGCGAAGAAGGCGAATCGAAGGCTCGTTGTCGGGCAGGCAGGCGGCCTCGAGGCGATGGAGGCGCAGATCGCGGAAGGCGTGGCGGGCGAGGGCGAGGACGGCGCCGGTCATCAGGCCGCGTCCGGCGTGAGGAGCGCCCATCCAATAGCCGATGGTGCCGGTCTGGGTGACGCCGCGCCGGACCTGGGCGAGGGTGAGGCCGCCGAGGAGGCGACCGTCGATTTCGTCGAACAGGAACCACGGGAAGGTGAGTCCGCCGCGGCTCTCCTCGGCCCAGCGCCGGAGGCGGCGCCTGTAGGAGGGGCGGGAGAGGTCGTCGTCGGGCCAGATCGGTTCCCACGGGGCGAGGAAGTCGCGACTCTGTCGGCGCAGGTCGACCCAGGCGTCGAAATCGCCCGACGCGGGGGCGCGCAGAACGATGCCGGGAGCGCGCAGGGTGGCCTGGTCGGCGAAGGCGGCGGCTCGCAGGAACCCCATCGCCGTCCCTCCCTTCCTCAGGCGCCCGCCGCCAGACGACCGGCGAAGTCGTCGCGGCTCATGGCGCGGCCGACCGGTCCGACCAGGGCGAGGGTCGGCGGCGAGGTCAGGAAGATCTCACCGGCGAGACGGGCGACGCGGGCGCGGTCGACCGCCTCGATGCGCTCGAGCACCTCGGCCGTGGTGAAGGGGCGGCCCCACACCAGCATCTGCCGGGCGATCTGGCTCGCGCGCGACACCGGGCTCTCGAGGCTCATCAGCAGACCGGCGCGCAGCTGCGCCTTGGCGCGGCGGATCTCGGTCTCGTCGATGCCCTCGATCGAGCGGGCGATCTCCTCGGCGAGGCTCGGCATCAGCCGGGCGAGGTCCTCTTCACCGGTGGCGGCGTGGACACCGAACAGGCCGGTGTCGCGATAGCCCCAGTGGAAGGCGGAGATCGAGTAGCACAGGCCCTTGTTCTCGCGGATCTCCTGGAACAGGCGGCTCGACATGCCGCCACCGAGGACGGTGGCGAGCACCTGGGCGGCATGGTGATCGGGCGAGGCGTAGGGACGGCCCTCGAAGGCGAGGGTGACCTGGGCCTCGGCGAGATCGCGCTCCTCGCGCACCTCGCCGCCCCGCCAGCGGGCCGGTTCGATCTCGGGGGCCTCGCCCTGAGCGAGGCCGGCGAAGCGGGTCTCGACCAGACGCACAACCTCGGCGTGGTCGACGGCGCCGGCGGCGGCGATCACGGTCTGACCGGCGAGATAGTGGCGATCGAGATAGGCGGAGAGCGCGGCGCGATCGAAGGACTTCACCGTCTCGGGCGTGCCGAGGATGGGACGGCCGATCGGCTGATCGGGGAAGGAGTGTTCCTGGAGCAGGTCGAAGACCAGATCCTCGGGCGTGTCGTCGGCGGCGCCGATCTCCTGGAGGACGACGTGGCTCTCGCGCTCCAGCTCCTCGGGATCGAACACCGATTCGGTCAGGATGTCGGCGAGGATGTCGACCGAGAGCGCGATGTCGTCGGCGAGGATGCGGGCGTAGTAGCAGGTGTTCTCGACCGACGTCGCGGCGTTGATCTCGCCGCCGACCGCCTCGATCTCCTCGGCGATGCGCCGAGCCGAGCGGGTCCTGGTGCCCTTGAAGGCCATGTGCTCGAGCAGGTGGGAGATGCCGTGCTCGTGGGCGCGCTCGGAGCGCGAGCCCGCGCCGACCCATACGCCGAGCGAGGCGGTCTCGAGGTGCGCCATGCGCTCCGTCGCCACCGTCAGCCCGCTCGCCAGTCTGGTCACCTCGACGGTCATGGACGCTCCGCTTCTCCCGACGCTCGGCCGGCTCAGATCTGCACCGCCCGCGAACGGGCCTCGACGAAGCGCTCGACGGCGACGAGGTCGTTCGTCACCACGTCGAAGCGCTCGGGACGCTCCATCAGATCGCCGAGCCAGACCGGCAGCGGCGGCCGCGCGCCGGTCGCGGTTTCGACCGCGTCGGGGAACTTGGCGGGATGGGCGGTCGAGAGCGTGATCATCGGCGTGGTCGCGTCGAGGAAGCGCTCGGCGACGGCGACGGCGACGGCCGTGTGCGGATCGATGGTCTCGCCGGTCTCGGCGCGAATGCGGGCGATGGTCGCCGAGGTCTCGGCCTCGTCGGTGCGGCCGGAGGCGAAGTCGGCGCGGATGGCGGCGAGAGCCGTCTCAGGCAGGGTGAAGGACCCGGCCTGACCGAGGCTCGACATCAGGGTCGAGACGGCGGCGCCGTCGCGGCCCATCGCCTCGAACAGCAGGCGCTCGAAGTTGGACGAGACCTGGATGTCCATCGACGGCGAGATCGAGGGGACGACGTCGCGCAGCTCGTAGGCGCCGGTCTCGAGGGTGCGATGGAGGATGTCGTTGACGTTGGTGGCGATCACCAGCTTCTCGATCGGCAGGCCGAGCTTCTTGGCGACGTAGCCGGCGAAGATGTCGCCGAAATTGCCGGTCGGCACGCAGAACGACACCTTGCGGTGCGGGCCGCCGAGCGCGCAGGCGGCATAGAAGTAGTAGACGACCTGGGCCACCACGCGCGCCCAGTTGATCGAGTTCACGCCGGTCAGGCGGATGCGATCGCGGAACGAGAAGTGGTTGAACATGCCCTTCAGGATGCCCTGGGCGTCGTCGAAGGTGCCCTCCAGCGCGATGGCGTGGACGTTGGGGTCGTTCACGGTGGTCATCTGGCGACGCTGGACGTCGGAGACGCGGCCGTGCGGATACATGATGAAGACGTCGACGCGCTCGCGGCCGCGGAAGGCCTCGATCGCCGCGCCGCCGGTGTCGCCGGAGGTGGCGCCGACGATGGTGGCGCGTTCACCGCGCGCGGCCAGCACGTGGTCCATGACCCGGCCGAGGAACTGCATCGCCACGTCCTTGAAGGCGAGAGTCGGGCCGTGGGAGAGCTCGAGCAGGAAGTGGTTGGCCGCGAGCTGGGTCAGCGGGGTGACGGCGGGATGGCGGAAGCTCGCGTAGGCGCCGTCGATCATGGCGCGCAGCTCGGCGGGGGCGAGGTCGTCGCCGGTGAAGCGCGAGATCACCCGGAAGGCCACTTCCGGGTAGGGCTTGCCGGCGAGATCGGCGATCTCGTCCGCGGTCATCACCGGCCAGGACTCGGGAACGTAGAGGCCACCGTCGCGGGCCAGACCGGCGAGGAGGACATCGGAGAAGCCGAGGCTCGGCGCCTCACCGCGCGTGGAGACGTAACGCAAGATCGACACCCTCGTCGAGGACCCTGAAGAGCCACGTCCACCGGGGCGGACGGGTCGCGGGACACTAGGCTCCCGTCCGCGCGCGGGCAAGCGCCGCGACGGGGCGGGGTCCACGAAAATGCGCGTCCCGGCTCAGCCGTGGCCGGCATCGCGCGACAGGAGGCCGATGTCGATGCCGAGCGTCTTCAGCGCGCGGTCGTACTTGCGCTCGATGTCGGTGTCGAACACCAGCGCCGGATCGGCCGGGCAGTGGAGCCAGCCGTTCCACTGGATCTCGCTCTCGAGCTGACCGGCCGACCAACCGGCATAACCGAGCGCGAGAATCGCCTTCTTCGGCCCGCGTCCCTCGGCGATGGCCTTGAGCACCTCGAGGGTGGTGGTGAGGGCGAAGGCGTCGTCGATGGGCAGGGTGGCGTTCTCGACCGACCATTCGGCCGAATGGAGCACGAAGCCGCGCGTGGTCTCGACCGGGCCGCCGGTCTGCACCTTCATGGCGCGGGCCTGATCGGGCAGGAGGATGCGCTTCTCCTCGGGGATGATCTCGAGCTGGACCAGCAGATCGGGGAAGGAGGGCTGGGACGACGGGCGATTGATGATCACCCCCATCGCCCCCTCCTCGGAATGGGCGCACAGATAGACCAGCGCGCGCGAGAACCGCTCGTCCTCCATGCCGGGCATGGCGATGAGGATCTTGCCGCCGAGGTATCTGGATTCGTCTTCGCCCATGTGGTCGGCATCCCTTCTCGACGCCGCCCCCGAGGTCGCGCGCCCGAACGAACGCGAGCCTACCCCCGGGGGGGCATCACGAACAAGGGGCGGGTCGGCGATCCGCGATCACGGCGGGATCACTGAAGCGATGCCGATCGTGGCGGGGTCGTGAGGAGACGCGCGGGCGCGAAGCGGCTAGATTGGGCGAAGATCCCGCCCGAACCCACGGATGCCGATGCCGCGCGCCCTCCCCTTCTCGCTTCTCCTCGCCGCCCTCCTCACGATCGCGCCCGCTTCGGTCGCCGCGCCGGAGATCGGCGGAGCCGTCCGCCTGATCGTGGCCGGGGTGGTCGACGGGCGGGCGGAGGCGGGGCTGGAGATCGCGCTGAAGCCGGGGTGGAAGACCTATTGGCGCATGCCGGGCGACGCGGGCATTCCGCCCACGGTCGATGCGAAGGGCTCGCGCGGACTCGCGCGGCTCGAGGTGCGCTATCCCGCCCCGCGCCGCTTCGCCGAAGGGGAACTGACCGGGGTCGGCTACACCGAGACGGTGGTGCTGCCGCTCGATCTCGCGGCGAGCGACCCGGCCAAGCCGATCGACCTCGACCTCGACGTGGCGATCGGCCTCTGCCACGACATCTGCGTGCCGCTCGACGCGCGCGTCGCGGGGCGGATCGATCCGGCCGCGCCGGTCGACGAGGTCGCGCGGGCGACGATCGCGGCGGCGCGAGCGCGGCTGCCGGAGGCGCACGTCGCGGGTCGGGCGCCGGAGATCGCGGCACTGCGGCGCGAGATCGAGACGGCGGGCGAGGCGATCGAGGTCGAGGTGGCGTGGCCGGAGGGCGCGGGCGAGCGCGACGTGCTGGTCGAGGGGCCGACGCCGGAGTGGGCGCTGCCGCTGCCGGAGAAGATCGGCGACGCCAAGGGCCACGAGGTGTGGCGCTTCGCCATCGACGGCGTGCCGAAGGGCGCGACGATCGCCGGCGCGCGGCTGATGTTCACCCTGCGGGCGGGGGGGCGGGCAGTGGAACAGGCGATGACGGTGGAGGCGGGCGGGCGCTGAGCGTCCGACCGGGAGCCCCCTCCGTCACGCTCGCTCACCCCACCACCACTTCCAGCGCGGCGTCGATCGCCTCGATCTCGACCGGGGTCCGGCCCGCCGGTTCGCCGTCGATCTGGACGGCGGCGGGGGGGCCGGCGGCGAGGCGGACCGTGCGGACGGGGAGCGACACCACGTTCGCGGAAGCCTCCAGGCGGCCGAGGGCCAGACGCGTCACCGCCGCGAGAAGGGCGAGCGGGTCGGCGCGGCGCAGGGCGAGGAGGCGCAGGCCGGGTTCGCTCATCGAGGTCGAACGGGTCAGCACGTGAGCGCCGGCGTAGTGGCGGGCCTTGGCGACGATCGCGAGCGCGGCATCGAATTCGACCCGCGCGCCGTCCGGTGCGGTGGCGACGACGCGGATCGTCGGCGCGGGCGCAGACGCGCGGGCGAGCGCGGCGCGGGCGTAGGCGAGCTTCTTGAAGCGACGGCGCGGGCCCCCTTCGACCGCATGGACGACCTCGGCGTCGAGACCGACGGAGGCGGCGAGGAAGAACGGATGCGCCGTCCCGTTCGCGTCGACGAGGCGGCCGAACCGCAGCGGGCGGGTACGCCCGGCGAGGATCGCTCCGGCGATGGCGTCCGGGTCGCGCGGCAGAGCGTATTCGTGGGCGAGAACGTCGGCGGTGCCCTGAGGCACCACGGCGAGGCGCGGGCGCGGTTCGGGGCGCCCGAGCAGGACGGCGGCGGCGCGATGGAGGGTTCCGTCTCCGCCGGCGACGGCGATCACGTCGGCGTCGGTGGTACGGACGAGGCCCTCGAGCGCGGTGACCGAGGTGGGCGCGGCCAGGGCGGCATCGACGCCGGCGGCGCGGAGGGCGGCGACGAGGCGATCGAGCGCGGACGGATCATGGCGCCCGCAGGCGGGATTGGCGACGACGACGACGCGGCCGGGCGGTGCGGGCGAGGTCGACGCGGGCGCCGGGATCATCGGCCGGTCTCGGCGCGGGGGGCGCGGGCGGGCTTGTGCGGCTCCATGCCCTGGCGGGCCAATTCGTCGGCGCGCTCGTTCTCGGCGTGACCGGCGTGGCCCTTGACCCAGTGCCAGGAGACCTCGTGGCGCTCCAGCGCGGCCTCGAGACGCTGCCACAGATCGACGTTCTTGACCGGCTTCTTGTCGGCGGTCTTCCAGCCGTTCTTCTTCCAGCCGTGGATCCACGAGGTGATGCCGCCCTTGACGTAGGAACTGTCGGTCCACAGCTCGATCTCGCAGGGGCGGGTCAGGGTCTCGAGCGCGGCGATCGCCGCCATCAGCTCCATGCGGTTGTTGGTGGTCTCCGGCTCGCCGCCGCAGATCTCCTTGGCGCGGCCGCGCCACTCGATCAGCGCGCCCCAGCCGCCGGGGCCGGGGTTGCCGGAACAGGCGCCGTCGGTGTGGATGCGCACGACGTTCGAGGCGGTCTCGGCGGCGTCGCTCATCGGCGCTCCGCCCCGTAGCCGGAGGCGTCGGCGATCGAGCGGTGGAAGCGCAGCTTGCGGTGATACTCGAGCGGGTCCTTCGGCCGGACGAACGCGCCGGGCGGCACGTTGAGCCAGTCGTAGAGGCGGGTCAGCAGGAAGCGCAGGGCGGAACCGCGCGCCAGCCACGGCAGGGCGGCGACCTCGTCGGGGCCGAGCGGGCGCACCTTCTGATAGGCGGCGAGGAAGGCCCGGCCCTTGGTGAGATTGAACGACAGGTCCTGTTCGAAGCACCACGAGTTCAGGCAGATCGCCACGTCGTAGGCGAGGGCGTCGTCGCAGGCGAAGTAGAAGTCGATCAGGCCGGACAGGCGATCGCCGAGGAAGAAGACGTTGTCGGGGAAGAGATCGGCGTGAATCACGCCCTCGGGCAGGCCCTTCGGCCAGGCGGCCTCGAGGGCGGCGAGCTCGGCCTCGATGTCGGCGGCCAGCCCCGGCGCGACCTCGTCGGCGCGGGCGGACGACTTCTCCCACAGCGGGCGCCAGGAGGCGAGCGACAGGGCATTGGGGCGGCGCAGCGCGAAGCCCTCACCGGCCAGATGCATCGTCGCCAGCGCCTCGCCGAGCAGTTCGCAGTGGCGGGCGGTGGGGCGACGCACCCATTGGCCCTCGAGGAAGGTGACGATCGCGGCGGGGCGCCCGGCCAGCGTGCCGAGGATCTCGCCCGAGCGGGCGTGAACGGGGAGCGGGCAGCCGAGACCGTGGTCGGCGAGATGTTCCATCAGGCCGAGGAAGAAGGGCAGATCGTTCGGATCGACCCGCTTCTCGTAGAGGGTCAGGATGTAGTGACCGGCCTCGGTGTGGAGCAGGAAGTTGGAGTTCTCCACGCCCTCGGCGATGCCCTTGCAGGACAGCACGGCGCCGATGTCGTAGCCGCCGACGAAGGCGTCGAGCTCTTCGTCGGAGACGTCGGTGTAGACGGCCATCGTCTCAGTCCTCCCCGCCGTCGGCGGTCGGTTCGGCCCCGTCGGGGGCGGGCTCGCGCAGGATGCGCGGCAGGTTGAACACCACGGTCTCCTCGGCGGTGACCACCGTCTCGACCCGAATGTCGCGACGGGCGGCGAAGGCCTCCAGCACCTCGTCGATCAGTACCTGTGGCGCGGAGGCGCCGGCGGTGACGCCGAGGCGGGCGACGTGCTCGAAGTCGGCCCAGACGATGTCGGCGGCGCGCTGGAGCAGAACGGCGCGGCAGCCCTCGCGCTCGGCGACCTCGCGCAGGCGCTGGGAGTTGGAGGAATTGGGGGCGCCGACCACGATCATCGCCTCGACGCGCGGGGCGACCGCCTTGACCGCCTCCTGGCGATTGGTGGTGGCGTAGCAGATGTCCTGGCGATGGGGGCCGTGCAGGGCGGGGAAGCGCCGAACGAGCGTGGCGACGATCTCGGCGGTGTCGTCGAGCGAGAGCGTGGTCTGGGTGGTGTAGGCCAGCTCGACGCCCGCGGGCGGCGTGACGGCCTCGGCGTCGGCGACGGAGGTGACCAGCGTCACCGCGCCGTCGGGCAGCTGGCCCATGGTGCCGATCACCTCCGGGTGGCCGGTGTGACCGATCAGGAGCACGTGGCGGCCGCGGGCGTGGTGGGTCTCGGCGGCGCGGTGGACCTTGGTGACGAGCGGACAGGTGGCGTCGACCGAGAACAGGCCGAGCGCCTCGGCGGCGGCGGGCACCGACTTCGGCACGCCGTGGGCGGAGAAGATCACCGGGCGGGTGCGATCGGGGATCTCGTCGAGATCCTCGACGAAGACGGCGCCGCGCCGCTTCAGGCCCTCGACCACGAAGCGGTTGTGGACGATCTCGTGGCGGACGTACACCGGCGCGCCGTATTTCTCGAGCGTCTTCTCGACGATCTGGATCGCGCGATCGACGCCGGCGCAGAAGCCGCGCGGGGCGGCGAGAAAGATCTGGAGAGCCGGGCGATCGGTCATGGCGGGGTCCGGTGGCCGCGCGGGCGGCGGTGTCGACAGGGGCGAATAGAGGAACCGACCCCGGCCCTGTCAAGGCCGCTCGGCGCGCCGTGAGCGCTCGGGCGCGTCGAACGCTTTGAGGCCCGGCCCGGGACTGATATAGATGACGCGCCGATCGTGGGTTCCGGCCGCGCCGGAACGGGAGGTTTTCGTATCCATGTCCGCTCGTCTTTCGAAACTCGCTCGCATCGGGGCCGGTCCGGCACTGGTCGTCCTCACCCTCGCGCTCGCCGGATGCGGGTCCATGGAAGGGATCGGCAACAAGATTCTCTCCGGCACCGGGTCCGAACCGGAACCGATGGACCCCAAGATCTACGCGGCGACGCCGGTGTGCCCGAACGCGGAGGTGCGCGACGGCACCGAAGTCATGCCGATCTGGGAGCCGACCAGGCCGGGCGAGCCGCAGAAGGTGCGGTTCCAGGCGGGCGTGCAACGGGTGGCGCGCGACTGCGAGGCCTTCGGCGACGGCCTGAAGGTGCGTGTCGGCGTGGCCGGGCGCGTGCTGTCGGGACCGGGCGGGGCGAGCGGTTCGGTCACCGTGCCGATTCGCGTCGCCGCCGTGGTCGGCGAGAAGGTCGTCTACTCGAAGGTCACCACCGCCACGGTCACGGTGCAGGCGCCGGACTATTCGGCGCTGTTCTCGGTGGTCGACGACAACGTGGTGATGTCGATCGCCGACAGCCACGACGCGACGATCTACGTCGGTCTCGACGGCAAGGGCGACCCGGTCGGGCCCAAGAAGGGCAAGAAGCCGGTCTCGAAGTGACGGCGGAGCCCTAAACGGCTCGCGGCGGCGCCGGGAGCGCCGCCGCGCTCCTCACAGGAATCGGCGAGCGCGGGCGTTGACGCTCGGCGCCGTTGCCCTTATCGCTTGAAGACCGGGGTGAAGTCGCGCCCCGGCGTGACGCGGGTCTCGGCCCGACGCCACTCTGCCCCGGCGGGAGAGCCCGACGGTCCACCGGCGAGATCCTCGCCCGGACCTTCGGCGCCGAAGGAGAAACCGCCCCGGAAACTCTCAGGTCAACGGACCGCGGGGGCGAGCGACACTCTGGAAAGCAGTCGGCGGCCGCGCCTCGCGGGCGTGCGGCTCACCGAAGGAGCAACCGGCGACCGCGACACGCGCGGATCACGGGGAATCTCTCAGGTCGTCCGACAGAGGGGGCAGGGAACGGGATCCGCGAGGGCCCGCCCTCGCCCGCTATTCGATTGGACCCGGAGTGACCGCATGACAGCGACCGACGCCCCCCTTCTCGCCACGCCGCTCAACGACGCTCACGTCGCGCTGGGCGCGCGCATGGTGCCCTTCGCCGGATATTCGATGCCGGTGCAGTATCCGACCGGGGTGATGAGCGAGCACAAGTGGACCCGCGATCACGCCGGTCTGTTCGACGTCTCGCACATGGGCCAGGGCTACCTGATCGGCCCCGATCACGAGACCACCGCGCGGGCGCTGGAGGCGCTGGTGCCGGCGGACATCGTCGCGCTGGCGCCGGGACGGCAGCGCTACACCCAGTTTCTCGGCCCCGACGGCGGCATTCTCGACGACCTGATGGTGTCGCGCCCGGCCGAGGCGGCCGACGGCACGCTGTTCCTGGTGGTCAACGCCGCCTGCAAGGACGCGGACTGGGCCCACCTGCGCGCGAACCTGCCCGAGACCGTGCGCCTCGTCACGATCGAGGACCGCGCGCTGCTGGCGCTGCAGGGCCCCGAGGCGGGCACGGTGATGGAGGCGCTCGGCGCCGACGTCGGCGGCATGGTGTTCATGGACTGCCGGACGCTCACGCTGCTCGGCCACGAGGTTCACGTCTCGCGCTCGGGCTACACCGGCGAGGACGGGTTCGAGATCTCGGTGGCGAACGCCGACGCGGTCGCGCTGTGGACCGCGCTCGTCGCCGACGCGCGGGTGAAGCCGATCGGGCTCGGCGCGCGCGACAGCCTGCGGCTCGAGGGGGGCCTCTGCCTCTACGGCCACGACATCGACACCACCACCTCGCCGATCGAGGGCGGGCTCGCCTGGTCGATCCAGAAGCGCCGTCGCGTCGAGGGCGGGTTCCCCGGCGCGGATCGGGTCCAGCGCGAGCTGGCCGAGGGGCCGTCGCGGATGCGGGTCGGCCTGCTGCTCGCCGAACGCCAGCCGGCGCGCGAGGGGGCGGAGATCGCCACCAGGGACGGCGCGGTCGTCGGCCGCGTCACCTCGGGCGGGTTCGGCCCGACCGTCGAGGGGCCGGTGGCGATGGGCTACGTGCCGCTGACGCTGTCGATGCCCGGCACCGACCTCGACGTGATCGTGCGCGGCAAGCGCCTGCCCGCCCGGGTGGTGGCGCTGCCGTTCGTTCCGGCGCGGTTCCGGCGCTGACCTTCTCTTCTTCCCTCCCCTTCCCTTTCGGCCTCACACGGAGACCCGACATGAAGCTCTACACCAAGGACCACGAGTGGATCGCGATCGACGGCGACGTCGCCACGGTCGGCATCACCGACTACGCCCAGGGCCAGCTCGGCGACGTGGTGTTCGTCGAACTGCCGGAGCCCGGCAAGGCGCTCACCAAGGGCGGCGAGGCGGCGGTGGTGGAATCGGTCAAGGCGGCGAGCGAGGTCTACGCCCCGCTCGCCGGCGAGGTGGTCGAGGCCAACGGCGCGCTCGGCGACGATCCGGCGCTGGTCAACGCCTCGCCCGAGGCCGACGGCTGGTTTCTCCGGATGCGGCTTCCCGCCGGGGTCGACACGTCCGAGCTGATGGACGAGGCGGCCTATCGGGCGTTCGTCGCGAGCCTGTGAGGCGAGGGCCCCTTCTCCCCTCGCGGGAGTAAGGGGACCGAAGGGCGGACGAGGGGCTGCGGCCCCCTCCCCGGAGAACTCACTGCTTCGACGCGTGCGGCTCCGCCGCGCCCCCTCATCCGGCCCTGCGGGCGCTTCCTTCTCCCGCGAGGGGAGAAGGAAGCGCCCGCGGGTGACCGCCAGACGAAACCGACCCGAAGAGGGCCAAATCATGCGCTACCTGCCGCTCACCGAGACCGATCGCGCCGAGATGCTGGCGCGGATCGGCGTCGCGCACGTCGATGCGCTCTATGCCGACGTGCCGGCCGACGAACTGATCCCGGAACTGCCGGATCTGCCCCGCGCCATGGGCGAGATGCAGGTGGAGCGGATCATGGGGCGGCTCGCCGCCCGGTCGGTTCCGGCCTCGAGCGCGCCGTTCTTCTGCGGGGCGGGCGCCTACAGGCACCATGTTCCGGCGAGCGTCGATCACCTGATCCAGCGCTCGGAGTTCCTGACCTCCTACACGCCCTATCAGCCGGAGATCACGCAGGGCACGCTCCAGGTCCTGTTCGAGTTCCAGACCCAGGTCGCCCATCTCCTCGGCATGGAGGTGGCCAACGCCTCGATGTACGACGGCTCGACTGGCACCGGCGAGGCGGTGCTGATGGCGCATCGCATCACCAAGCGGCGCAAGGCGGTGATCTCGGGGGGCCTGCATCCGCACTACGCCGAGGTGGTGACGACGATCTCCGACATGGCGAACGACGCGATCGTGCGCCTCGCCCCGGATCCCGGCGGCGACGAGGATCTGATCGCGGCGATCGACGGCGAGACCTCCTGCGTGGTGGTGCAGTCGCCGGACGTGTTCGGCCGGCTCGTCGACCTGAAGCCGATCGCCGCCAAGGCGCAGTCGGTCGGGGCGCTGCTGGTCGCGGTGGTCACCGAGGTGGTGTCGCTCGGGGCGATCGAGCCGCCGGGGACGCAGGGCGCCGACATCGTCGTCGCCGAGGGCCAGTCGCTCGGCAATCCGCTCGGCTTCGGCGGGCCCTACGTCGGCCTGTTCGCGACGCGGTCGAAGTACGTGCGGCAGATGCCGGGGCGGCTGTGCGGCGAGACCGTCGACGCGGAGGGACGGC
The DNA here is from genome assembly GCA_040275425.1 of Siculibacillus sp. GTDB lineage: Bacteria > Pseudomonadota > Alphaproteobacteria > Rhizobiales > Ancalomicrobiaceae > Pinisolibacter. The sequence goes on from JBEOKB010000145.1 coordinate 25,038, forward strand.
GCGGCTTCGTGCTGACGCTGTCGACGCGCGAGCAGCACATCCGCCGCGAGAAGGCGACCTCGAACATCTGCACCAACGCGGGCCTGTGCGCGCTGGCGTTCTCGATCCATCTGACGCTGCTCGGCGAAGCGGGGCTCACGCGCCTCGCCATGCTCAACCACGAGGCGGCGGTGGCGCTCGCCAATGATCTCGGCAATCTGCCGGGCGTCGAAGTGCTCAACGACACGTTCTTCAACGAGTTCACGGTGAAGCTGCCGAAGCCGGCGGCGGAGGTGGTGGAGGTGCTGGCGGCCGAGGGCATCCTCGGCGGCGTGCCGGTGTCGCGGCTGTTGCCGGGCGCGGGCCTCGACGACCTGCTCATCGTCGCCGTCACCGAATGCGTCACCCCCGACGACCGCGCCGCCCTGGTGGCCGCGCTGTCCGCCGCGATCTGAAGGGAGACCCGATCCATGCTCAACGACAAGGGCCGTCCCACTCGCCCCGAGACCGCCGCCTCCGGCGCCGGCTCGACCTTCACCGGCAACAAGGCGCTCGACGCCGAGGAGGCGCTGATCTTCGAGATCGGCCATGCCGAGACCACCGGCGTCGATCTGCCTCGGCCCAAGGGCGGCGTCTCGCGGTTGGGGCCGCACGCCCGCACCACGCCGCTCGATCTGCCCGGCCTCAGCGAGCCGGAGACGATGCGGCACTACGTGCGGCTGTCGCGCCGCAACTACTCGATCGACGCCGGGCTCTATCCGCTCGGCTCGTGCACGATGAAGCACAATCCGCGTCTCAACGAGAAGATGGCGCGGCTGCCGGGCTTCGCCGACGTCCATCCGCTGCAGCCGATCTCCACCGTCGAGGGCGCGATCGATCTCATCGCCGAGGTCGGCCGCTGGCTCACCGAACTGACCGGCATGAAGGCGGTGGCGATGAGCCCGAAGGCGGGGGCGCACGGCGAGCTCGCGGGCATGATGGCGATCAAGGCGGCGCTGCGCGCACGCGGGCTCGACCGGCCGGTGGTGCTGGTGCCGGAGAGCGCGCACGGCACCAATCCGGCGACGGCGGCGCTGATCGGCTTCGAGGTGAAGCCGGTTCCGGCGCGGGCCGACGGCACGGTCGGGGTCGCCGACGTCAAGGCGGCGATCGACGATCGGGTCGGCTCGATCATGCTGACCAACCCCAACACCTGCGGCATCTTCGAGCCGGAGGTGGCCGAGATCGCCGCCGCCATCCACGCGGCGGGCGGCTACTTCTACGCCGACGGCGCCAACTTCAACGCCATCGTCGGCAAGGTGCGGCCGGGCGACTTCGGCGTCGACGCCATGCACATCAACCTGCACAAGACCTTCTCCACCCCGCACGGCGGCGGAGGCCCCGGCGCCGGGCCGGTGGTGCTGTCGGAGCGGCTGGCGGCGTTCGCGCCCTATCCGTTCGTGCGGATGGAGGCGGGACGGCCGGTGCTGGTGGAGGACCCGTCGGGAGTGCGGCCGGGCGAGAGGCCGTTCGGGCGGCTGACCGCGTTCCACGGCCAGATGGGCATGTTCACCCGCGCCTTCGCCTACATGCTCTCCCACGGCGCCGACGGCCTCCGGCAGGCGTCGGAGGACGCGGTGCTTTCGGCCAACTATCTGCGCGCCTGTCTCTCGGACCTGATGACCCTGCCGTTCCCGGATCATCCGTCGATGCACGAGGTGCTGTTCGACGACCGCTTCCTGGAGGGGACGGGCGTGACCACGCTCGACTTCGCCAAGGCGATGATCGACGAGGGCTATCACCCGATGACCATGTACTTCCCGCTGGTGGTGCACGGGGCGATGCTGATCGAGCCGACCGAGAGCGAGAGCAAGGCCTCACTCGATCTGTTCGCGGCGACGCTGCGCGATCTGGCGATGGCGGCGAAGGCGGGCGACACCGAGCGCTTCACCCAGGCGCCGCGCTTCGCGCCGCGCCGCCGCCTCGACGAGACCAGGGCCGCGCGCAGCCCGAAGCTCAAGTGGGAGCAGCCGAAGCCGGTGGCGTGAAGCCCGGCGCGGAGGCGAGACGACGAACGGCGGCCCTCGGGCCGCCGTTTCGCGTTGCGGGCTTCGCGCAACCGCCTCACTCCGGTAAGCGCTCGATCTTCGAGACCACGGTGGTGGTCACCTCGCCGAAGCGGGCGGAGCGGGTGTGCTCGGCGGCGATCGCCATGCCGGTGTCGAGCGAGATCACCACCCGGCCGGCGTTGCTCAGGCGCACCTCGCCGAGGGCGGCGCGCTGGGCGGCGGTGGGCTCGGTGCCCCGGGCGCGCAGGGCGGCGATGCCCTGATCGAGCAGGGGGGCGAAGGTGCGCGACAGATCCTCGTGGTCGATCTCGTCGTGCCACGACACCGAGACGGCGCGGCGATCGGGGGTGAGGCCGTCGACCACGAAGATCGTCTTCTTGGGCAGCGGCACGCCGCGCACGACGTCGCCGCCCTCCTGGGTCCAGGTGGCGCCGACGGTCACCTCGTGGGCGGCCGGGGCCTGGAGCGCGGCGAAGATGCGGTGCTCGGGCAGGAGGATGTCGAGCAGGGTCAGCGGCTCCTTGGCGAAGGCGGCGACGATCTGCGCGGCGGGCGAGGTCTCGCCGGCCCCACCGGGGACCGCGGCCAGCTCGGCACGGGCGCGGGCGAGGATCGCATCGGTGCCGAGGAGCTTCGTCGCCATGCCGGCGGCGTCGACGTCGAGTTCGAGGCGTTCGGCGCCCCAGATCGACATGGAGCGGCGGTAGGCGTCCGTGGGCGAGGTCGGCTCGGCCCGACCGAGGGCGGCGCGGGCGGCGGCGCCGTCGAGATCGAGGGTCCATACCTCGCGCCAGGTGCCGGAGGCGGTGGAGGTGGCGACCTGGCGATGGCGCAGATCGAGGCGATCGATCTTCTCGCCCTTGGGCAGGGTGCCCGAGCCGTCGAAGGCGTTGGTCATGATCGAGGACGAGCGCACGACGTAGGCGACGCCCGACTTCGGGGCATAACCCGGGACGGTGAGCTTCTCCTCGGCGCGCGCCGCGCCGATCGTCACGAGCGAGACCGCCAGAGCGGCCGAAACAACGAAACGCATCATCCGCCGTTACCCTTCCGTCGCGAGCCGAGCGCCCGAGACCCCTGCTTACGCCGGGGAGGCGGGGTCTGTCGACGGCGCGCGGCGCCGCAGGCGGGGCCGACGCAAGCGGGACGGCGTCCTCAGGCGAGGGCGGTGTCGAGGGCGTCGGCCATTTCGTTGCCGGCGGCGAAGATCCAGTCGAGCTTCGACACCGTCACCGTGTCGGCGCCGTGGGCGCGCAGCACGTCGGCGAGGGCGGCGACCCGGCCGGAGGGGCAATGGAGGATCAGCGGCGCGGAGGCGACGCCGAAGGGGGCGGAGGCCTCGTCCCCGAAACGCGAAACGGCGCCCACGGGCGCCGTTCGACGCCGAAGCACTTCACCTATGCGACCGGTGAGA
>JBEOKB010000146.1:0-8593 GCA_040275425.1 Siculibacillus sp.
GAAGCCCAGAACGCCGGGGCGCCCAGGCGTCCGGTGAGGGCGCCGTAGACGGTGGGATCGAACAGCACCAGCGGCAGCGCGCCGCGCGCCACCGTCACCAGTCCGTTGCCCATGCCGCCGCCGACGGCGAAGACGAAGGCGGCGGCGACCGAGACACCGGCGAAGGGCAGCACCGCCAGAGTGAGCGGAAGCAGGGCGCAGGCGAGCACGGTGAGATCGAGCGGGTGGAGGCGTCCGCCCGAGGCGACCTCGGCGAGGCGGGCGGCGGATTGGCCGATGCCGCGGGTGGTCGCCACCCACACGGCGGTCGATCCGGCGACGCCGAGGGCGGCGAGGAGGCCGATCACGTGGGCGGCGAGCGCCGAGGCGAGGGTGGCGGTCGCCACCACCATCACGGCGAACAGGAGCGCGGCGGTGCGCCGCTCGCGGTCGTCGCGGGCGAGCGGCGGAGCGAGTGGTGCGGCGGACGTGGCGGCGGCGTGGCCGGGGCCGGTCGCGACCTTCGGGACGAGCAGATGGAGCGGCGCGGTGGCGAGGGCGAAGACGGCATAGACCATGGTGGCGCCGCGCCAGCCGAGCCGTTCGGCCAACAGTTCGCCGACGAACCAGAACACGGTCGAGGCGAGGCCGCCGGCGAGGGCGACGTGGGAGAGGGCGCGGCGGGCGGTGGCGGGGTCGATCCGCACCAGGGCGGCGAAGGCGGCGTCGTAGAGCGTCATGCGCATCGACACGCCGAGAACGACCCACGCGGCGAACCAGGTGGCGAGGTGGTGGGCGAGGGCGAGGCCGACGAGGCCGAGCGCCGACAGGAGCGAGCCGACCGTCATGATCGCGCGGCCGCCGGCGCGGTCGATCCAGCGGCCGACCCAGGGCGAGACGATGCCCATCACCACCAGCGCCAGCGACATGCCGCCGTGGACGGTCGCGCGCGACCAACCGGTGTCGGCGACCATGCGCTCGCCGAACAGGCCGACGGCATAGAAGGTCACGCCCCAACCGATCAACTGCGTCGCGGCGAGGGCGCCGACCACGCGTGCCGGGATCACGACGCCGGTCCGGAGGCCGGGGAGGCGGTTTCGTCGGGCGGGGTGTCGGCGCCGGGGCCGAGGGGGCGCTGCATCAGCACGCTGTCGACCCAGCGACCGTGTTTCCATCCGGCGGAGCGCAGCAGACCGGCGGGGGTGAAGCCGAGGGCGGCGTGCAGGCCGATCGATGCGGCGTTGCCGCTGTCGCCGATGACGGCGATCAGTTGGCGGGCGCCGAGCGCCTCCGCCGCCGCCAGCAGTGCGACGAGCAGGGCACGGCCGACGCCGGTGCCCTTGGCGGCGGGGTGGACGTAGACCGAGTCCTCCAGGGTGAAGCGATAGGCCGGGCGGGTGCGATAGGGGCCGGCATAGGCATAGCCGAGCACGCGGCCGTCGATCTCGGCGACCAGCCACGGCAGCCCGGCGTCGCGGATCCCGGCGAAGCGGACGGCCATTTCGGCGAGGTCCGGCGGCACCAGCTCGAACGAGGCGCAGCCGTTCTCGACCGCGTCGGCGTAGATGGCGGTGATCGCGGGCAGGTCGTCGGTCTCGGCGGGGCGGACGTGCGGGACGGCGGGGGCGGACATGGTGGTTGTTCTCTCGGCCTCGACGGCGGGGTCGGAGGAGTATGGCCGTTTCGTCGTCTCGGCGCGACCGTCGAACGACGGAGGTCCGGGTCAGGCGTTCGGGCGCCGGCGGCGAACGTGGAGGGTGCGATCGACGGTGGCGACGAGTTCACCCTCGGGGGTGCGGATCTCGGTGCGGAACTCCGGCAGATGACGGGCGCCGTCGGCGCAGGCGGCGCGGATCTCGTCGATGCGCGCCTCGTCGAGGCGGAAGTGCGCGCGCACCGTGCCGCGTCCGGGGCGGACGTAGTCGATGGTCGCCGCCTTGTCCCAGACGACGTGATCGCGTCCGAGGATCATCGACAGCATCACCATGTAGAACGGATCGGTCATCGCATAGAGCGAGCCGCCGAAATGGGTGCCGACGTAGTTGCGGTTGAGGCGGCCCAGCCGCAGCTCGACCTCGGCGGTGCGCCAGTCGTCGTCGAGCCGGGTGACGCGGATGCCCGCGAACAGAAACGGCGGCCACAGGTTCATGAGCCGCCTCAGCGTACCGGCCTTCATTCGCATCTCCATCGGTCGATCGCCGCATACGATCGGAAGATGACGTTTGCGTCAATACGCGGCGCGCGCGATGGTCAGCCGGTCGGTGCAGGCGAGGTGGACCGGGCGGCCGGCGGCGAAGGTGGCCACCACACGGGGCGGCTCGACCCCGGCGTCGATCACGACGACGTCGCCGCGCAGACCGGGGGCGAGGCGGCCGCGATCGGTGAGGCCCATGGCGGCGGCCGGGTTGGCCGAGACCAGGGCCCAGGCGTCGGCGAAGGCGGTGCGGCCGTCGCGGGCGAGGCGGAACGGGGCGGCGGCGAGGGCGGGATAGTAGTAGTCGGAGGCGAGGACGGTGCACAGGCCGCGCGCGACCATCTCGGCCGCGCTCGGGCAGCCGGTGTGGCTGCCGCCGCGCAGGACGTTGGGGGCGCCGAACACCGTCGGTTCGCCCGCTTCGATCGCCGCCTCGGCGGTGGCCTCGTCGATCGGGAACTCGGCGATGGTCGCGCCGAGGCCGCGGAACCGGCGGCGCACGTCGGGCGACCCGTCGTCGTGGGAGAGCATCGGCACGGCGGCGGCGCGGGCGGCGGCGGCGAGGCGCTCGATCGAACCGGGGACCTCGTCGCGGCGGGCGTGGACGCATTCGATCAGGGTGTGGAAGTCGGCCGGGTCGAGACCGGACCGCTCGATCATCCTGGCGATCTTCTCCGGCCGCGCGCGGTCCTTCAGCACGCCGGACATGTGGTCGTTGAAGGCGAGGCAGCCGATCCGCCCGGCGGCGATCCAGTCGAGGATCTCGGCCTCGCCGTCGAGATTGAAGGTCTCGTGGCGCAGGTGAAAGCGGGTGTCGGCGGCCAGACGGTGGACGGCGCGCTCGAGGGCGTCGAGCAGGGCGCGGGCGTTGTCGGCGCCGCGCAGGCCCGGCTCCCACGACCAGGTGACGCCGTGAAAGGCCGTGGTGATGCCGTTGGCGACCAGTTGGCGGTCGGTGTCGGCGAGGGCGGTGTCGAGATCGAACGAGACGCCGGGACGCGGCATGATCTGGCGCTCGAAGGCGTCGCCGTGGACGTCGACGATGCCGGGCAGCACGAGGAGCCCGCCGGCGTCGAAGCGCGCCGCGTCGGAGGAGGCGTCGGCGACGATCGTGCCGGCGAGGGCGAGGTCGGCGGCGCGCATCCGCCCGTCGATCAGCACGGTTCCGCCGACGATCTCCCACGGGCGCGCGGGGCTGGTGGGGCGTGTCAGCTGGAGCATGAGCGTCTCCCGACGGGTGGAGTGGAGGCCTCCGTGTCGGTCCGGGGCGTGACGCGCGTGTGACGCTCCGGGGCGTCGGGGGCCGTGCCCGGGCGCGCGCCACCGTCACATTGGCGTTGTCGAAGGCGGATATCGCAGAGGCATCGAAAAAATCGCCGTCCGCCGCGACGGCCCAGCCCCTGCGAAACGAGTGCGCTCCACTCGGAAGGATCGGTCATGCTCTCGATCGAAGGCCTGACGCGTCGCTTCGGTGAATTCACCGCCGTCGACGCCGTCGATCTCGAAATCCCGTCGGGCCAGATGGTCGGGGTGATCGGTCGGTCGGGGGCGGGCAAGTCGACGCTGCTGCGCATGATCGACCGGCTGGTCGAGCCGAGCGCGGGGGCGATCCGGTTCGAGGGGCGGGCGATCACCGATCTGAAGGGGGCGGCGCTGCGCCACTGGCGGCGCGACTGCGCCATGGTGTTCCAGCAGTTCGCGCTGATCGACCGGCTCGACGTGCTGACCAACGTGCTGATGGGCCGCCTCGACCACATGGCCGAATGGCGCTCGTTCCTGAAGCTGTGGACGGCCGAGGACAAGGCGATCGCGCTGTCGGCGCTCGAGCTGTTCGACATGGGCGGTCTCGCGGCCAATCGGGCCGGGGCGCTGTCGGGCGGGCAGCAGCAGCGGGTGGCGATCGCGCGCGCGCTGGTGCAGGAGCCGCGCGTCATCCTCGCCGACGAGCCGATCGCCTCGCTCGACCCGCGCAACACCCGCATCGTCATGGACGCGCTGCTGCGGGTGAACCGCGACTTCGGCATCACCGTGCTGACCAATCTCCACTCGATCGATCTGGCCAAGCGCTACTGCGATCGACTGATCGGCATGAAGGCCGGTCGCATCGTGTTCGACGGGCCCCCGCGCGATCTGACCGACGCGGCGATCACCGACCTCTACGGCCTCGAGGCCGCCGACGTGATCGACATTCCCGCCGCGAGCGATCCGACCCCGGACGAGATCCGCGCCGCGTGGGACGCCGCGCACGCCCACGAGCCGGTCTGACCGGCTTCCTTCCTCGCGTCCGCTTCTCGGCCGCGCGAACCCTCCATAGGAGCACACCCATGTTCGATCGTCGCACCGTTCTCGGCCTCGCCCTCGGCGCGGTCGCCTTCACCACCGGCGCCGCCGTCGCCAAGGACTGGAAGGCGGAGTATCCCGAGATCGTCTTCGGCAAGATCCCCGACGAGAACGCCTCCGGCACCACCGATCGCTACGAGCCGTTCATGGCGTTCCTGTCGAAGGAGCTCGGCACCAAGGTGACGCTGCGCATCGCCCAGGACTACGCGGCGGTGATCGAGGGTCAGCGCGCCCGCCAGATCCACATCGGCTACTACGGCCCGGCGTCCTACGCCCGCGCGGTCATGGTCGGCGCCAAGATCGAGCCGGTGGCGATCGAGGTGAACGCCGACGGCACCAAGGGCTACCACTCCGTCTTCTACGTGAAGAAGGACAGCCCGTACCAGAAGATCGAAGACCTCAAGGGCAAGAACATCGGCCTGGTCGATCCGAACTCGACCTCTGGCAACAACGTGCCGCGCTTCGCGCTGGCCAAGATGGGCATCGAGCCCGAGGCCTACTTCTCGAAGGTGGTCTACACCGGCAGCCACGAGAACGCGGTGATCGCGCTCGGCCAGGGCACCGTCGACGTCGCCGCCAACTGGTGGAACGACGAGAGCGAGTCGATGCTCAAGCGCATGGAGCGCAAGGGCATGGCCAAGTACGACGACTATCGGATCATCTTCAAGTCCGAGCAGATCGTGAACTCGCCGATCGCCATGCTGTCCGACATGCCGGAGGACCTGAAGAAGGCGATCTCGGACGCCATCCTGTCGTTCCCGGCCAAGGAGCCGGAGGCGTTCAAGAAGATGACCGACGGCAAGCAGCTGCCGTGGGTGGCGGTGACGCACGACGCCTACAAGCCGGTGATGGACCTCAACAAGTTCGTCGACGATCTGCGCAAGAAGAAGGCGTCCTGACGCCTCTCGTCCTCGAGGCCCGGCGGCGCGCGGCGCCGTCGGGCCTCTTCGCGCCACGACGCCGCTCCTCCGAGGTCCGATCATGACGACGACGCTTCCGCGCCTCTCCGAAGCGCGCCTGCGCGAACTGCTCGCGGCGCACGCCGCCGCGTTGCGCGCCGATCGAGTGAAGGGGGCGGCGGCGGGCATCGGCCTCGCGGCCCTGATCGTGCTGGCCGGTTGGTTCGCGGAGGTCGATCTGGCGCGCATGATCGGGCGGATCGGCACCGTCGGCGACTATTTCGGCCGAATCCTCGTGTTCGACGGCGGCGATCACGTCGGGCGGCCGGTGCTGGTGGCGCCGGGCGAGTGGATGTGGGGCATCGTCCACTGGTCGAAGCTGATCCTCGACACGCTGCTGATCGCCTATCTCGGCACCGTCGTCGGGGCGATCGGCGGCTTCTTCCTGTCGTTCGTGGCGGCGCGCAATCTCGGGCGGGCGGCGTGGCTGCGCATCGGCGTGAAGCGTTGGCTGGAGATCTGCCGGACGGTGCCGGAGCTGGTGTTCGCGCTCGTCTTCGTCATCGCCTTCGGCCTCGGCGCGCTGCCGGGGGTGCTGGCGTTGGCGATCCACACCACCGGCGCGCTCGGCAAGATGTTCACCGAGGTGGTCGAGAACATCGACATGCGCCCGGTGGAGGGCACGTCGGCGGCGGGGGCGTCGTGGTGGCAGACGATCCGCTTCGCGGTCGTGCCGCAGGTGCTGTCGAACTTCGCCAGCTACGCGCTGTTGCGCTTCGAGATCAACGTGCGCGGCGCCTCGGTCATGGGTTTCGTCGGGGCGGGCGGCATCGGCCAGGACCTGCTCGAGGCGATCCGCAAGTTCTACTACGCCGACGTCTCGGCCATTCTGGTGCTGATCATCGCCACGGTGATGATCATCGATCTTCTGACCGAACGGCTGCGGCATCGCTTCATCGCCGAGGGGGCCCGCGCATGAGCGTTCTGGTTCGGATGTCCGGCGATCCGGACGGGGTGGCGTCGACGACGCAGCGGGTGCGCGAGGCGCTCGGGCCGATGGCCAAGGAGCGGCGGCGGGAGCTGGAACGGCTCTACCCGGAGGTGTTCGCCGCCTCGCCGCTCGATCGGCTCGCGGTGATCGCGATCGTCGCCGCGCTGATCGCGGTGTTCGGACTGGCGGTGTGGCGGCTCGACATCTCGTTCGCGCGGATCGGATCGGGGATCGTCCAGCTCGCCCATTTCGTGACGCTGATGGTGCCGCCCTCGTCGGGGACCACGGCGCGGCTCTGGTTGTTCCTCCATTCGCTCGGCGAGACGGTGGCGATCGCCTTCCTCGGCACGCTGGCGGCGGCGGTGCTGGCCTTTCCGATCGGCTTTCTCGCGGCCAAGAACGTCACCACGGCGAAGATCCTGCGGTTCCTCACCCGGCGCTCGCTCGACACGATGCGCGGCATCGACGTGCTGATCTGGGCGCTGATCTGGATCAACGTGGTGGGGCTCGGCCCGTTCGCGGGCATCCTGGCGATCATGAGCTCGGACTTCGGGGCGTTCGGCAAGCTGTTCTCGGAGGCGATCGAGGCGGTCGACGGCAAGCCGGTCGAGGGCGTGACCTCGACCGGGGGCTCGCGGCTGGCCGAGATCCGCTTCGGCGTGCTGCCGCAGATCCTGCCGGTGATGCTGGGGCAGGTGCTCTACTACTTCGAGAGCAACACGCGCTCGGCCACCATCATCGGCATCGTCGGGGCGGGCGGCATCGGCCTGCATCTGACGGAGGCGATCCGAACGCTCGAATGGCAGCAGGTGTCGCTGCTGGTTCTGATGATCCTGGTGACGGTGGCGATCATCGACAAGATCTCGGCGCGCGTGCGCTTCGCGGTGATCGGCGATCGCCGGGTCGAGACCCGAGGGCCGTAGGGCGGATCAGGCGAAGCCGTAATCCGCCGTCGGTGTCTGCGGGGCATCCGTGGCCTCTCGGGCTCGGTCGGCGCAAACCGGCTTCGCCCATTGCACCCTACGGTCTACGATCCCACCGTCACCCGCACCCGATCACCGGCGAAGCGGGCGCGAGCCCATTGGATCGGGCGACCGGAGAGGTCGGCGTTGACGCAGTCGATCTCGATCACCGGGCGGCCGGGGGCGATCTCCAGCCGGGCGGCGTCGATCTCGTCGGCGACGCGGGCGCCGATGCGGGTTTCGGCGCGGACGTAGTCCTCGACGCCACCGGCGCGGAAGGCCGCGGTGAACGAGGCGGTGGCGCGGTAGATCGCCGCCACGTCGGGGAAGCGGGCGGCCGGGACCACCGAGGTCGCCCACGAGATCGGCACGCCGTCGGCGCGGCGCACCGTTTCCATCCGCACCACCTCGCAGCCCTCTGCGAGCCCGAGCCGTTCGGCGATCGGGCGGCTCGCGGGCTCGAGAACCGCGGCGAGCAGATCGCCGGAGGGTTCGCGCGCCTGGGAGACGACGATGTCGGAGAAGCGGGTGCGGGTGGCGATCGGGTAGGTGAGGGGCGCGCGCTCGACGAAGGTGCCCGCGCCCTGGACGGCGCGGACGAGGCCGCGCTCGGCGAGATCGCGCAGGGCCTGACGCACGGTGTGGCGGTTGACCGCGAATCGCAGGGCGAGCTCGGCCTCGGTCGGCAGGCGGCCGCCGGCGGGGTGGTCGCCCGCGAGGATCGCCGCCTCGAGGATTTCGGCCACCTGCCGCCACACGGCGATGCCGCGCCCGCGCACCGGCAGGGCTCCCGCGTCCGTTTCCATCGTGCTCGGTCTCCGTCGTCGTGGTGTCGTCGGCCGATGCGACCGTCGTTCGGCCTCACCGTCACAAAAGTATATTCATCCAGATGTATAGACAAATTGTGACCAACGAGCCGAGAGGCCGGAAACGATGCAGACCTCTTCCGATTCCTTCCGCGAGATCCACGGCGCGCCGACGTCGGCGTCCGATGCGGCGTCCGATGCGGCGATCGAGGCGCGGCGCGCGGTGATGGCGCTGGTGGCCTCGGCGACGGCGGCCGAGCTGGCGGGCGTGCGGCGCTTCGCTCCCGAGGGGGTGGTCGATCTGCGCGCGCCCGAGGTCGGGCTGGTGATGGTGCGCGGCCGGATCGGCGGCACCGGCGCGCCGTTCAATCTGGGCGAGGCGACGGCGACGCGGGCGGCGGTGCGGCTGCCGTCGGGGGCGG
>JBEOKB010000147.1:0-21733 GCA_040275425.1 Siculibacillus sp.
CTTGTCGAGCTTGTCGATGGCGCGCAGCACGGTCAGGCGCTTGGCCGCGCACTCGTCGCCCGAAAGCCCGATCGCCTCCATCACGCCGTCGAGGACCTTGCGGTTGTTGACCTTGACCACGTACTGGCCGCGCTTCAGGCCGACGGCCTCCAGCGCGTCGGCCATCATCATGCAGATCTCGGCGTCGGCGGCGACGCTGCCTGCGCCGACCGTGTCGGCGTCGAACTGCATGAACTGGCGGAAGCGGCCGGGGCCGGGCTTCTCGTTGCGGAAGACCCAGCCGACGCGGTAGCTGCGATAGGGCTTGGCGATCCTGGTCCAGTTCTCGGCGGCGAAGCGGGCGAGCGGCGCGGTCAGGTCGTAGCGCAGGCTCATCCACTGCTCGTCGTCGTCCTGGACCGAGAAGACGCCCTCGTTGGGGCGGTCCTGGTCGGGCAGGAACTTGCCGAGAGCGTCGGTGTATTCGATCAGGGGGGTCTCGACCGCCTCGAAGCCGTAGAGTTCGTAGATCTCGCGGATCTTGCCGAGCATGGTCTCGGTGGCGCGCACGTCCTCGGGGCCGCGATCGACGAAGCCGCGCGGAAGGCGAGCCTTCAATCTCTGATCCGATGCCATCAACCCACCCGCTTCGCCGAAACCAACACGAAAACCCGCCGAGACGGCGGGCCGGAAGGTTCCTAGACCGGATCGGGCGCAGGGACAAGCCGCACGCCCTCGCCCCCTCGCGCCGGGCAGATCCGGCATGTCGCAAATCAGGGGCTCGACCTGCCTTTTTTGCAGTGCATGGTGTTGCGTCGCACTCACATTTCCGCCACGGTGCGGCGTCATTGAGCCGACCGCATTCGAGGCCGAACGCCGCACGCAGGACCGCTCGGCACACTCACGAAACGAGGCGACCCCTTTGACCGAGACCGCAATTCAGGCCGACGTCGCGCCCGCGACCTCCCCCGAACTGTCGATCGTGGTTCCGACCTTCAACGAGAGCGCCAATGTCGGCGAACTCGTGCGCCTGCTCGATCTGGCGCTCACCGGCATCGCCTGGGAAGTGATCTTCGTCGACGACGACAGCCCGGACGGCACCCATCGCGTCGCCAAGAAGATCTCGTTGCGCGACCCGCGCGTGCGCTGCCTGCGGCGGGTGGGACGGCGGGGCCTCGCCGGGGCGTGCATCGAGGGGATGCTCTCCAGCGCGGCGCCGATCGTGGCGGTGATGGACGCCGACCTCCAGCACGACGAGACCATCCTGCCGCAGATGCTGGCCGCCATCCGGGGCGGCGCCGATCTGGCGGTGGGCAGCCGCTACGTCGACGGCGGCTCGTCGGGCGAGGGCCTGTCGTCGATCCGCCAGTGGGGCAGCGAGACCGCGACCGAGCTGGCGCGGCGGTTCCTCAAGATCGAGCTGTCCGATCCGATGAGCGGGTTCTTCATGATCCGGCGCGAGAAGGTCGAGGCGATCGCCGGCGATCTGTCGCGCGAGGGCTTCAAGATCCTGCTCGACATCGTCGCCTCCTCGCCGACGCCGCTGAAGACGGCGGAGGTGCCGTTCACCTTCCGCGAGCGGCAGGCGGGCGAATCCAAGCTCGACACGCTGGTGACGGCCGAATACCTCGGGCTTCTGTTCTCCAAGCTCTCCGGCGGTCTGGTGCCGGTGCGCTTCCTGATGTTCCTTCTGGTCGGCGCCTCGGGCATCATCATCCATCTCGCCGCCCTCAAGGTGGCGCTGCACGTGTTCGACACCACCTTCGCCTGGGGCGAATTCGCCGCCTCGATCGTGGCGATGACCTGGAACTTCGTGCTCAACAACCAGCTCACCTATCGCGACCGCCGCCTGACCGGCTTCGGCTTCATCTGGGGCCTGCTCACCTTCTATCTGGTGTGCAGCCTCGGCACGATCGCCAATCTCGGCGTGGCCACCGGCCTGTTCGAGACGGTCGACACCGGGCCGTGGGTGGCGGGCTTCGCCGGCGCGGTGATGAGCGCGGTGTTCAACTACACGGTCTCGGCCGTGTTCACCTGGCGCAAGTGAGGTGGGCGTGAGCGCGGGCGGCGAGACCTCGGGGCCCGTGCCGATCGGACGGCCGCCGCTCCTCCTGGTCGCGGCGATCGCCGCGCTGACGGTGATCCGCCTCGCGGTGGCGGGCGCGAGCGATCTCGTCGACGACGAGGCCTATTATCGCCTGTGGTCGCTGTCGCTCGCCTTCGGCTACTACGATCACGCGCCGATGGTCGCCTGGATGATCCGGGCGGGCCGAGCGCTCGTCGGCGACGGAGCGCTCGGGGTGCGGCTGTTCGCGCCGCTGGCGACGGCGGCGGGCACGTTCCTGCTGTGGCGGGCGGTGGCGCTCGTCGACGGGCGCGAGACGGCGACGCGGGCGGCGATCTGGTTCAACGCGATGATCCTGGTCGGCGCCGGCTCGGTGCTGGCGACGCCGGACACGCCGGCGGTGTTCTTCTGGGGCGCGACGGTGTGGGCGTTGGCCGAACTCACCGCCTCGCGCAATCCGGCGTGGTGGCTGGTGGTCGGGGTCGCGGCCGGGCTCGGGCTCTTCTCCAAGTACTCGGTGTTGTTCCTGGGGCTGGGCATCGGGCTGTGGCTGGTGTCGAGCCGGGAGAGCCTCCGCTGGCTCAAGGCGTGGCAGCTCTGGCTCGGCGGGGCGATCGCGGCGGCGATCTTCCTGCCGGTGATCCTGTGGAACGCCGATCACGAATGGGCCTCCTTCGCCAAGCAGTTCGGGCGCACGGTGCCCAAGGGCTGGCGACCGGAGAAGACGGCCGAGATGATCGGCGTGCAGATGCTGCTGATCGGCCTGCCGATGGTGCCACTGATCGGGCTCGGGCTCGGGCGGTCGACGGCGGCGTGGCGGCGCGGCGGGCCGGGCGCGGCGGGGGCGATCCTGCCGATCGCCACCGGTGTGCCGTTCGTCGCCTATCTCCTCTTCCACTCCCTTCACGGCGGGGTCGAGGGCAACTGGCCGGGGCCGCTCTATCCGAGCTTCGCGTGGCTCGCCGCGCGGGCGGCGGGCGATCTCGGCGGGCTGTCGACACGGGCACGGGCGATCTTCGAGCGCCTGACGCGCCGAGTCGCGCCGTTCGGCTTCGCGCTCACCGCCCTTCTCTATCTGCACGTGGTGATGCCGCTGGTCGTTCTGCCGCCGCAGCGCGATCCGACCGCGCAGATGCGCGGCTGGGACGGGTTGGCGCGCGAGATCGAGGCACGGGCGAAGGCCGAGGGCGCGGGCTGGATCGGCGCGGCCAACTACACGGTCGAGGGACAATTGGCGAAGCGGCTCGGGGTGGAGCGGGTGATCGCGCTCGACGAGGCGATGCGCTGGGTGCATCTGCCGCCGCCGGATCCGGCGCTGGCGGCGACGCCCGGGCTGGTGGTGGCGCGGGCCGACCGGTTGTCGATCGAGGATCTGACGCCGCGCTTCGGCCGGGTCACCGCGCTCGGGCGGATCGTCCGGCGCGAACGCGGACAGGCGGTCGAGGGGCACGACCTGTTCCTGGTGGCCGAGCCGAAGCGGTGGCCGCCGCGCTGAGCGGGCTCAGCCGCCCGACAACAGGTTGCGCTTGAGGAAGAAGACCGTGCGCTCGTAGGCGCGATCGGCGGCGACCTTGTCCCAGCGGCGCGGGTCGGCGGGTTCGGAGGCGAAGCCGCTGCGGGTGTCGGCGTAGGTCCAGGCCTCGAAGGGGCGACCGGCGCCGATCATGCGCTTCTCCATCACGTCGACGATCGGAGCGGTGCGCGGGTCGTTCTCCGACCAGTGGAACTGGACCGGGACCTTGACGTCGACCATGCGATCGGCGGCGGGAGGAACGGCGTAGTAGGCGACCGCCGCCTTGACCCGATTGCCCTGGAGCGCGAACTGGAGGGCGTGGGTGCCGCCCCAGATGAAGCCGAGCGCGGCGATCGAGCCGGTGCATTCGGGATGCTTGACCAGGAGATCGGCGGCGGCGTCGAGGGCGAGCATGGTCTCGGCCGGGACGATGCGGGCCAGGATGCTCTGCGCCTCCTCCGGGATCTCGCCGGCGACCGCATAGGGCGAGAGCAGATCCGGCAGCATGACGACGAAGCCGTCGAGGGCGAGACGACGGGCGAGGCCGCGAAAGAACGGATCGACGCCGCGCTGATCGTGGATCAACAGAATGCCGGGGCGGCGCCCGCCGGTGCGCAGGCGCACGAGCTGGCCGCGGAAGAACTGCTTGCGCAGCTGGAACGAAACGGCCTCGGAATTGAGACGCGGATCGGCGGCGGCGTCGGCCTCCTGGGCGCGCGCGGTTCCCACCAGCGGCCGAGCGGCGAGCGCGAGCGCGGCCGCGAGCAGAGCGCGGCGATCCGGCAGGGGGCGAGACGGGAGGTCGGGCATCGGCGGGGATCGGTCGGGTTCGAGGGCGGATCGGAATCGCGAGCGCATCGTCGCTCGGCACTATGGAGAAGGCATGGCCGAAACACAAAGGCGGGCGGGGCGTCAGCGCGGGCGAACGAAGGCGGCGCGCTCGGCCTCGACCTCGGCGCGGACGGCGCAGCCGTCGAGATGATCGTTCACCAGCCCCATCGCCTGCATGAAGGCCTGGCAGGTGGTCGGGCCGACGAAGGCCCAGCCGCGACGGCGCAGCTCCTTCGACAGCGCGGTCGATTCGGGCGTGGTGGCCATGGCGCAGGCCACCGCCTTGGTCAGGCGGGCCGGACGCGTCGCCGGATCGGGCTCGAAGCGCCAGACGAAGGCGGCGAAGGAGCCCTCGCGCTCGCGCAGATCGAGGAGGCGGCGGGCGTTGTTGAAGACCGCGTCGATCTTGCCGGCGTGACGGACGATGCCGGCGTCGGCGAGGAGGCGGGCGCGGTCGGTGTCGTCGAAGCGGACGATGCGCTCGGCGTCGAAATCGGCGAAGGCGGCGCGGAAGTTCTCGCGCTTTCGCAGGATCGTCAGCCACGACAGGCCGGACTGGAAGCCCTCGAGGCAGATCTTCTCGAACAGGCGGCGGTCGTCGGCGACGGGACGGCCCCATTCGCGATCGTGATAGTCGAGATAGAGCGGATCGACGCCCGGCCACCAGCAGCGCGGGGTGTCGGCGCCGTCGCGGACGATGCCGTCGACGAAATCCTCGCTTCGTTCGCTCATGCGCCCCTCCGGCGATTCGGTTTCGATCGAAACTAGGAGCGGACGGGGAAAATGGAAACGGGCGCCGAGGCGCCCGTGGTGCCGTCGATCGCCGCGCCGCGCCGGATCAGGCGAAGAGCGCGTCGATGTCGTCCTGGGAGGCGATGCCGGTGTCGTCGTCGAGGGCGGGACCGTTGAGAAGCGACTGGTCGCCCATGCGGTGCTCGAGCTCGACCTCGATCTCCTTGAAGCTCTCCACGCCGCCCCAGATCTCCATCATCTTGATGATGCGCTCCTCGACGAAGCGCAGGGTGTTGACCACCTTGGTGATGCGCTGGCCGGTGAGGTCCTGGAAGTTGCAGGCCTCGAAGACGAGGACGGTCTGTTCCTGAATGTCGTTGGCGAGGCCCTGGTCGTCGCCCTTGAGCTTGGCGGCGAGGGTGCCGGCGCGGTCGTCGATCAACTCGGCGGCGGCGAGGATGGTCTCGGTCGCCTGCTCGGTGCCGAACACCACCGCGTCGAGTTCGTTGGAGACGCGCGACAGTTCCTGACCGTTGCAGCCGGAGACGTGAAGGGTGGCGATCTCGCGCTTGGTGCGGTTGATGGCCTCGTAGATGAGGTCCATCTCGCCCTTGATCTTCTGTGCCTCGGCCTGATCGCGGCGCAGCTGCTCGAGCGCCTTCTCGCTGATCTCCTGGGTCGGCTGAACGAGGGCGTGGAGCGCGCGAATCTCGGCCAACACTTCGCGATGGCGATCCTCGTTGCGATCCCCGGTCGAGGCCGAGTTCACGCCCGTCCCGATCGCCTCGATGCGAAACATCTTCCTCGCAGCCATTGATGCGCGCCTCGTCCACTCACACCGCGTACGTCCCGATGGTTAGCGCCGCGTCGTTAAGGAAGCGTTCCCGCAGAGGGATCGAGTTGGTCGGAGCGCGACGTTTCGAGCGCATCGACAGAGACGGAGCGAGACAAGACTTCGTCAACCATAAGAAAAGCTTTCGAAAGAAGTCGGGGTCGAAGCGTATTTCGTTCACCACTCGGTGGCGATCCCTGCGGCAGGTTCGAACGAGATCGCAACGCCCGTCTCGCATCGACCGCCCGACACGTCTCGATGCGGCGAGCACCCTTGGGCAAACTCGAGTGGATCGATGACCCGGTTTCGTGTGTTCCTCCCGCTTCTTCTCGCCGGTGCTTCGATTTCGGTCGCGGCATCGCCCGCCTCGGCCTTCGATCGCTACGGCGCGCGGCCGCCGGTGACGCTGTCGCCCAATCTGGTCGAGCCGTGGATGGTGCAGTTGCGCCCGCGCCCCGTCTCCTATCGCGACGTGACCGGGCCGGTGGTCTACGCACCGGCGCCGCCGGTGGCGGGACCGGCGGTCATTCGCTCCGCCGCGATCGAGCCGCGCGAGGCGGCGCGGCCGAGCCACGAGATCGACCCGCGCTTCCTGCCGACCGAGGTCGCCTATTCCGGCCGCGAGGCGCCGGGCACGATCGTGGTCGACACCTCGGAGCGCCATCTCTATCTGGTGGAGGGCAACGGCCGGGCGCGGCGCTACGGCGTCGGCGTCGGGCGGCCCGGCTTCCAGTGGCACGGCCAGCACACCATCACCCGCAAGGCGGAATGGCCCGACTGGCGCCCGCCGGCGGCGATGCTCAAGCGCAAGCCGGAGCTGCCGCACTTCATGGCCGGCGGCCCGGACAATCCGCTCGGCGCGCGCGCGCTCTACCTCGGCTCGAGCGAATATCGCATCCACGGGTCGAACGAGCCGTGGACGATCGGTCAGGCGGTGTCGTCGGGCTGCATCCGCATGCGCAACGACGACGTCACCGATCTCTACGGCCGCGTGAAGGTGGGGACCCGCGTCATCGTGATGTGAGCGCCGTCCGTCGATTCGAACGAGGAGCCCCCGCCGGACGATCCGGCGGGGGCTCCTCTCGTTTCGGGGGGACCGCGGACGAACCGGTCAGCGAACGACGGCGCGACGATAGAGATGCCAGGTGGCGTGACCGAGCCAGGGCAGCACGACGATCAGGCCGAGGAACATCGGCAGGAGCGCGACGGCCAGCATGGTGGCGATGAACACGCCCCAGCCGATCAGCACCAGCGGCGCGGCGAGGACCACGCGGATCGAGGTGATCATGGCGGTGACGAAGTCGATGTCGCGATCGAGCAGCATCGGGTAGGCGACCACGCTGACCGAGAAGATCAGGGTGGCGATGATCGCGCCGAGCAGATTGCCGGCGACCAGGAAGAAGGCGCCGCGCGGCGTGCCGACGATGGTGGCGACGATGTCGGAGGCCTCGAGCGGGCGCATGCCGAAGAACAGGGCGTAGACGAAGCCGGCGGCGTAGATCCACACGATCATGCCGAACAGGGTCACCAGCGCCATGTAGGCGAGTTCGCGCCGGGCATGGGGCGGCACCGCGCCGATCAGGTCGGTGGTGTTCAGGCTCTCGCCGGTCTCGATGCGGCGGCTGACCTCGTAGAGGCCGACGGCGACGAACGGGGCGACCAGCGCGAAGCCGGCGGCGAGGGGATAGGCGAGGAAGAGCAGATCGAAAGAGGCGGCGACCCAGAACAGCAGGTTGCCGCCGATCGCATAGACCAGACCGACCAGAAGGCCGAAGGTCGGCGCGCGGCGGAAGTCGCGCAGGCCCGCGGCGAGGGCCTCGGACAGATCGTCGGGAGTGAGCGCGCGGACCTCGGGATCGGCCCGGCTCGCGCCGGTCGGTACGGTTCCAGCAACGATGTCCGTCATGGTCGTCTCCTCGAGTGCGCGGGGACCGCGAGGCGAGCGCGATCCGTCTTTTCCCTGATGCGACAGAGTGCCACACACCACGGGAAATTCAACCGATTCAATCCCCGAATATGCGTATTCGCACTTATCGATTTTCGCGCGGATTCGGACATGCCCCCGGGTGACGTGATGCAAATGTTTACGGAAGGTGTCTAATTGGCATGTCGGAACCGTTCGACCCGCCAATGTGGCGTGGCCTCGACGACGGTCGGGAGCGAGGGGAGAATTCTCACCTCGATTTGGCCGAATTTCCCGGTAGGACTCGGGCGCGTGGTCGTTTAGACACGTTCTCGGGTAACACCGATGATCACGCTCAGCGGAGTGAAGAAATGAAGAAAGTCGTCCTGCTCGCCGCCCTCGGCCTCGTCGCCGCGACCAGCTCTTCCTATGCCGACGCCGCCGCCGGCGAGAAGGTGTTCGCGAAGTGCAAGGCCTGCCACATGATCGGCGAAGGCGCGGCCAACCGCGTCGGCCCGCAGCTGAACGGCACCGAAGGCCGCGTCATGGCCTCCATCGCCGACTTCAAGGGCTACGGCCCCGACCTGAAGAAGATGGGCGAGGAAGGCAAGAAGTGGGATGCGGCCACGCTCGCCACCTACCTCAAGGACCCGAAGGCGTTCAACCCGGGCACCAAGATGGCCTTCGCCGGCGTCAAGGACGAGACCGAGCTGGCCGACGTCGTCGCCTACGTCATGCAGTTCGGCGCCGACGGCAAGAAGAAGTGATTCGACGGTCGGCGCGAGAACCGCGACGACGACGTCTCACGAGAAGGCCCCGGGAAACCGGGGCCTTCTTGCGTTCGGGACCGGGATGCGCGACCCGAGGCGCTCAGTGCTCGCCGTCGGGGGCGTGGGCCTTGCGAATCGAGCGCACCAGCCAGAACACGCCGGCGAGCACGACCGGCACGGCGAGGCCGGTGGCCAGCCCCGGATCGATCGGCAGGACGTGGGCCTCCTTGGCGCCCTTGAACAGATAGCCGGCCAGACCGACCACGTAGTAGCTGACCGCCGCGACCGAGAGGCCCTCGACGGTCTGCTGCAGCAGGAGCTGGCGGCGCGCGCGCTGGTTCATGCTCTCGAGCAGATCGCGGTTCTGCTGTTCCAGATCGATGTCGACGCGGGTGCGCAGCAGTTGGGCGGCGCGCGTGAGCTTGCGCGACAGGTCGTTCATGCGCTCCTGGATCGAGACCACCGTGCGCATGGCCGGATCGGAGCGGCGGGCGAGGAAGTTGGTCCAGGTGCCGTAGCCGGGGACGTGGGTCTCGTGCAGGGCGGCGAGCAGGTCCTTGACGATCTGGTCGTAGGCGCGGGTGGCGCCGAAGCGGTAGGAGCATTCGGCGACGTGGGCCTCGAGGTCGGCGGCGAGGCCGGACAGGCGCTCGAGCAGGCCGCGATTGGCGGCGAGGCCCTGAGATGAGCGGATCTCGCCGGTGATCGCCACCAGTTCGCGCTCGATGCGGCGCACCTCCGGGGCGATCTCCTGGGCGACCGGCAGACCGAGCATCGACAGTGTGCGATAGGTCTCGATCTCGATCAGGCGCTGGACCAGCGCGCCGGCCTGCTGTTCGTTGAGGCCGCGATCGAGCACCAGGATGCGGGTATGGCCGTCGCCGTCCTGACGGAAGTCGGTGAGCGCGGTGCCGGCGCCGCCGTAGGCGACGCAGACGCAGCGGCTGGCGGGATCGAACAGGTCGACGGCGGCGGCGAGGTCTCCGGCGTCGGAGAGGAGATCGAGGCGCACGGCGACCAGTAGCGGCCCGGGCTGCTCGAACTCGGTGCCGAAGGGATGCGCGACGGTCAGGGCGGCGAAGGGGTGCGCCGGGTCGCTCGCCGGGCCGTCCCAGGTGTAGCCGACGAACTCGGCGTGGCGCTCCCATTTGAGCGAGCCGCCGGCGACGGGGACGACGTGGTGGCGGGCGTCGGGGCCGGGACCGGGCTCACCGCGGGCGCGGCAGAAGCGCTCGAGGAAGGCGCGATCGGCCTCGAGGCGTTCGCGATCGACGGCGAAGGCGTAGTGCAGGAACACGCGCGGGGTGCGGGCCGGGCGGAAGGGCCGGGCATGGACCTCGCCGAGGATGGCGGCGCGGCGGGCATGGGGCGTGAAGCCGCGCGGGGCGGCCATGGTCGGGTCCGTCGTCATCGCTCTCTTCCCCTCGGCGCCGCGAACCGCGCGGCGGCGCCTTCGTGCTCCTCGCGCGTCCGATCGGTCGCGCCTCCGTTCTACTCCCTTCCGCAGCGTCGCGACCAGTCGCCATGCCGCGACGCAACAACGCGGACAGACGTCGACCACCGCGAGGCGGTGGAGAAGGTTCTCGTCGCGCCCTCTTGGAAAGCGCGCGGGGATGAGCAAATCTCGTGCGATCATCGCCCCGCCCGGACGACGCCGTCGCCGGGGATGCAGAGAAAGACGTTCGTCATGGTCCCCTCCCCCCCCTCGCGCCCGAAAGTGGCGCTGTTCGTGACCTGTCTGGTCGACGTGATGCGGCCGACGGTCGGATTCGCGGCGGCGAAGCTGATCGAGGGCGCGGGCTTCGAGGTGGTGGTGCCGGAGGGGCAGACCTGCTGCGGCCAACCGGCGTTCAACGCGGGCGACCGCGCCGACGCGGCGGCGCTGGCCAAGCGGGTGATCGCGGAGTTCGAGGGGTTCGAGCGAATCGTGGCGCCGTCGGGCTCGTGCGCGGGGATGATCGTCGCCCACTACCCGGAACTCTTCGCCGACGACGATCCGTGGAAGGCGCGCGCCGTGGCGCTCGCGGCCAAGGTGCACGAGCTGACCCAGTTCCTGGTCGACGTCGCGGGCGTGACCTCGACGGGGGCGCGGTTCGAGGGCAGCGTGACCTATCACGACAGCTGCTCGGGCCTGCGCGAACTCGGCATCCGGGCGCAGCCGCGCGCGCTCCTCGCGGCGGTCGAGGGGCTGACGCTGACGGAGATGAAGGATTCGGACGTCTGCTGCGGCTTCGGCGGGGCGTTCTCGGTGAAGTATCCCGACCTCTCCGGGGCGATCGTCACCAAGAAGTGCGTCAACGTCGACGCCTCGGGGGCGGAGACGGTGCTGGCGGGCGACCTGGGGTGCCTGATGAACATTTCCGGGCGACTGACGCGCACCGGCTCCAAGGCGAAGGTGCGCCACGTGGCGGAAGTGCTGGCGGGGATGGCCGACGGGCCGGCGATCGGCAAGACCAAGGGAGAGTGAGACCATGAAGATCACCTCCCCCGCCTTCAAGGCCAACGCCACGGCGGCGATCCACGACGGGACGCTGCAGAAGGCGCTGAAGAACGTCGAGACCGGGTTCATCGCCAAGCGGGCCAAGGCGGCGAGCGAGCTGCCGGAGTTCGAGGCCCTTCGCGACGCGGCGCGCGATCTCAAGACCCACGTGCTCGGCCATCTCGA
The DNA here is from genome assembly GCA_040275425.1 of Siculibacillus sp. Classification (GTDB taxonomy): domain Bacteria; phylum Pseudomonadota; class Alphaproteobacteria; order Rhizobiales; family Ancalomicrobiaceae; genus Pinisolibacter. The sequence goes on from JBEOKB010000147.1 coordinate 11,291, forward strand.
TCTCTATCTCGAGGCCTACGAGCGCAAGGTGATCGCGAGCGGCGGCCACGTCCACTGGGCGGAGAGCGCGGAGGACGCGCGCCGCATCGTCACCGACATCTGCCGGCGGCTTGGGGCGAAGACCGTCACCAAGGGCAAGAGCATGATCACCGAGGAGATCGCGCTCAACGATCACCTCGAGGCGGAGGGGATCACGCCGGTCGAGACCGATCTCGGCGAGTACATCATCCAGCTCAGGGGCGAGCATCCCTCCCACATCATCGCCCCGGCCGTGCATCTGACCAAGGAGCAGGTGGCGGGCGACTTCCGCCGGGTGCACGACCATCTCGAGCCGACGCGCGACCTGACCGAACCGGTGACGCTCTTGAGCGAAGCGCGCACGGTGCTGCGCGAGAAGTTCCTGGCGGCCGACGTCGGCATCACGGGGGCGAACTTCCTGGTGGCGGAGACCGGCACCTCGGTGATCGTCACCAACGAGGGCAACGGCGATCTGACCCAGACCCTGCCGAAGGCGCACATCGTGGTCGCCTCGATCGAGAAGATCGTTCCGACGCTCGAGGACGTCGACACGCTCATGCGGGTGCTGGCGCGCTCGGCCACCGGCCAGGAGATGAGCGTCTACACCACCTTCTCGACCGGGCCGCGACGGCCGGGCGACCCGGACGGGCCGGGGGACTATCACGTCGTGCTGCTCGACAACGGACGCTCGGCGATGCTCGGCACCGAGTTCGAGGAGATGCTGCGCTGCATCCGCTGCGGCGCCTGCATGAACCACTGCCCGGTCTATCAACAGATCGGCGGGCACGCCTACGGCTGGGTCTATCCGGGGCCGATGGGGGCGGTGCTGACGCCGACGCTGATCGGCATCGACAAGGCCGGGCATCTGCCCAACGCCTCGACCTTCTGCGGGCGCTGCGAGAGCGTGTGCCCGATGCGCATTCCGCTGCCGAAGATGATGCGGGCGTGGCGGGCGCGGGAATACGAACGGGCGCTCAATCCGGCGACGCAGCGCTTCGGCATCGGGGCGTGGGCGTACCTCGCCAAACGGCCGGGGCTCTACCGGTGGGCGGCGCGGCTCGGGCGGTTCGGGCTCGGGCTGCTCGCGGGCGACCGGGGGCGCATCGCCCGGCTGCCGCTCGGCGACGGCTGGACGAAGCACCGCGACATGCCGGCGCCGGAAGGCGGCACCTTCATGGACCAGTGGAAGGCGCGCGGGCGGGGCTGACGCCGTCGCCCTCCCTCCCCTCACATGCATACGAGTCACATCATGAGCGCACGCGACAGCATTCTTTCGAAGATCCGGCGAGTCTCTGCGGCGAGCCCGGACGATTCGGCCCGCCGCGCCACTGTGATCGGGCGCCTCACGTCCCATCCGGCCGGGGTGGTGCCGGCGCGCGGGCACCTGCCGACGGCGGAGCGGCTCGATCTGTTCGTGGCCAAGGCCGAGGGGGTGTCGTCGACGGTGGCGCGGGTGGCCTCGGCCGACGACGTGCCCGGTGCGATCGCCGCCTATCTGCGCTCGAAGAACCTGCCGCAGGCGATCCGGCGCGGCGCCGATCCGCGCCTCGCCGCGCTGCCGTTCGAGCGCGAGCCGCAGCTCGCGGTGACGATCGGTCCGTCGGACGGGCGCGATCTCGCCGGGCTCTCGCATGCGCTGGCGGGCGTGGCGGAGACGGGAACGGTGGTGCTCACCTCGGGCGCGGACAACCCGACCACGCTCAACTTCCTGCCGGAGCATCATGTGGTGGTGGTGCGGGTGGCGGACGTGGTCGGCGACTTCGAGAGCGTGTGGGCGCAGGTGCGGGCGACGTTCGGGGTGGGAGTGATGCCGCGCGCGCTCAACATGATCACCGGGCCGTCGCGCTCGGGCGACATCGAGCAGACCATCCTGCTCGGGGCGCACGGGCCGCGCTCGCTGCATCTGATCGTGGTCGAGGGCTGAGCACGCGGGCCGCCGCCGAGGGAGGACGCGAGATGGGGCTGTTCGATCTCCTGTTCGGCCGCCGCCCCGCCGTCCAGACGGAAGAGGAGCGGCGGCGACGCGAGCGCCGCCTCCACGGCGACGGCTGGTCCGGCGACGGCGGATCGACAGGGTCGGACGGCGCGGACACCGCCTCGTCGAGGGAGAACGAGGGCGACGGCCGGAGCCCGGACGGCGGGGACACCGACGGCGGCGGAGACGGCGGGGGAGGAGACGGCGGCGGGGACTGAGCCCACCCGCGGGCGCCCCGCATCAGCCCTGTCGATCGGTCGTATCAGAAAGATTCGCTGGACGGTGGCGGCGCGATCACGCGACAGATCGGGTTCGGCGCGGCGACCCGCGCAGCGGCGGCGATCCGACCGCGTCGAGGAGGTTCCATGGCCGAGCTCAGCGCATCCCCCTCGGCCGACCGGCCGACCGCCGTCGCGGCGGTCGCGGGGGCGGCGCCGGGCGAGGGACGGTTCGGAGCGTTCGAGGGGTTCCTCTACGCGATCACGGTGTTCGCATGGTCGACCAGCTGGATCGCGATGAAGGCGCAGGTGGCGACGGTGGCGCCGGAGGTATCGCTGCTGTGGCGCTTCCTGATCTCGGCGGCGGCGATGTGGGTCTGGGTGGCGATCAAGGGCGAGCGGATGCGCTTCGCGGTTCGCGACCATCTCGGTTTCGCCGCGCTCGGGTTCTTCATCTTCTCGATGAATTTCAATCTGTTCTACCACGGCGCCAAGGGCATTCCCTCGGGGCTCCTGTCGGTGGTGTTCAGCCTCGCCTCGGTGATCAATCTGATGATGGGCTTCGCGATCTTCCGCCAGAAGATCTCGGGGCGGGTGCTGATCGGCGGCCTCTTGGGCTTCTCCGGCGTGGCGGCGATGTTCTGGCCGCGGCTGGCGGGCGCGGACTTCGACGGCGGGGCGGCGCTGGGGCTCGCCCTGTGCGTGGCCGGCACCACCTTCTTCTGCACCGGCAACATGCTGTCGAGCGCGATCCAGCGGCGCGGGATCTCGGTGCTGTCGGCGACCGCCTGGGGCATGGTGTGGGGGGCCGGGTTCCTGCTGATCGCGGCGCTGGCGCGAGGCGAGGCCTTCGTCTACGAGCCGACGCTCGTCTACACGGTGTCGCTGCTGTGGCTGGCGATCGTCTCGTCGGTGGCGGCGTTCTGGGCCTATCTGACCCTGCTCGGGCGGATCGGCGCGGCGCGGGCGGGCTATGCCACCGTGATGTTCCCGGTGTTCGCGCTGGCGATCTCGACCTTCGCGGAGGGCTACGAGTGGACCGCTCCGGCCGTGGTCGGGCTGATCGCGGTGCTGGCGGGCAATCTGTTCGTGCTCCGGCGCTGAGGGCGGGGCGCGCGGGGGTTTACGGCCCGTGAAGATCCGAGGCGTAGACTGTCTCCGTTCGAACGGAGTCGCATCGATGCCCCCGGTTGCTCGTCCCGCCGCAGCGCCCACGGCCTACCGCCGTCCCGTACGCCGACCCACGCCCGAAAAACCCGCGCCGCAACGGCCTCGCTCGTTCTCGATGCGCCATCCGGCGGTGTTCGGCACGGCGATCGGCGGCGCGGTCGCGCTCGGCGTGCTGGTGCTCTATCTGTTCGGTGCGGCGCGTTCGGTCACCGTCCAACCGCGCACCGGCATCGAGGCCGGTGTCGGCGGAGGAGGCGGCGGACGCCAGGACGTCACCACCATGTACCGCGACACACGGGACGGCCGGGTGATCGTGATGGAGGTCGACGCCAAGGGCACGCGCATCAAAGGCACGATGGCCAAGGAGGACGTGCCGCTGGCCAACGACACGTATCGTGACGATACGCCGCGACGCTCGGCCGACGCGCCGACCACGACCGATCGCGTCAACGCGCTCGGCAGCTCCTTCCGCTGAGATCCGCCCGCCCGATCACTCCAGTTCGCCGCCTGCCGACAGATTGTCGAGCGAGGAGACGATGTGGCCGGCGAGCGCCTCGACCACCGGCGACACCGGGGCGCGGGCGCGCAGCAGGCCGATCTCGACGGCGGGAAGGCGCGGGAAGCCCTCGGTCTCGCCGAGCACGCGCATGCCGGGGCGCAGCGCCGATTCGGGCAACACCGACACCGCCAGACCGGCCAACACGGCCGCGCCGACGGCGGTCGAATTCCAACTGACGTAGAGCAGACGGTGACGCCGACCGACGGCCTCCAGACCGTCGACGGCGGCGCGGCGCCAGTCGCAGGTGGGGCGACCGAGCGCGAGCGGCAGCGGATCGAGTTCGTGGACGCCGTGGCGCTGGGAGGTCACCCACAAGAGCGGCTCGCGGCGGACGATCTCGGCGGCGCCCTTGCGGCGGACGTGGGTGATGATGGCGACGTCGAGCTCGCCCGCGCCCATCGCCTCGGCCAGCATCGGGGTGGGGGCGCACACCACCGTCACCTCGGCGCGGGGGTGGGAGCGGGCGAAGCGGGCCATGATCTCGGGCAGGAAGCGATCGGCGTAGTCGTCGGGCGTGCCGAGGCGGACGCGGCCGGTCAGCTCGGTGTCGTCGAAGGCGGAGAGCGTCTCGTCGGCGAGGCGCAGCAGCCGACGGGCATAGGCGAGCAGGCGCTCGCCGTCCTCCGACAGGCGGGTGCCGCGGCCGTCGCGGGCGAAGATCGGTTTGCCGACCCGCTCCTCCAGGCGCCGCATCTGCATCGACACCGCCGACTGGGTCTTGTGGACCACGTCGGCGGCGCGGGTGAACGAGCCGGTCTCGGCGATGGCGACGAAGGTCTTCAACTGATCGAGATCGAGGGCGGCGGCCACGCGGCGGGCTCCATCAGAATTTCTGATGAACCAGATTAGAAACATTCGTTGGAGCGATCAATCGAAACCAGCCATGGTGGCGTCGTTCCGGCCTCAACCCTCCAACGCGCCGCCGAATCGTTCGATTCGGCGGTCGTTTCGTCATCGGGGGCGGCCTTCATCACTCGGAGAAGTCAAAGGAGCAGTCCCATGTCCCGGTCCATCGATCTCGTTTCCGCCCTCTTCGCCCCGGTCGCGGGCGTGGTCGCGAACGCTTCGACGGCCGTGGTGAAGGCATGGACGCTCTACCGCAACCGACGCGCCGTGCGCGAACTGCTCGCCTTCGACGATCGCATGCTGGCCGACATCGGCCTGATGCGCGGAGACGTCACGGCGGCGCTCTCGGGTCCGGCGACGGTCGATCCGTCGACGCGGCTGCGCATTCTCGCGGTGGAACGGCGGGCGGGATCGCGCGCCCAGCGGCGCGAGGCTCTGGCGGAGACGCATCCGCAGACCGGCGCGCGGACGGTCGCGCCGCTCGATCGCTCGATCGCCTGAGGCGAGTTTCCGGTTCGGATCAGGCCTTGCCGCCGCCCTCGGGCGGCGTCGAGGACCCGCGCATCGCCGAGGCGAGTTCGCCGGCGTCCTTCCAGAAGCGATCGAAGATCGCATCGAGGGCGCGCGCGTTCTCGTCGCCGGCGGCGCGACCGGCCTCGAACAGGCGACCGACGGTCTCGCCCGGCGGCGGGACCACGTCCTCGGCGGCGAGCGGCTCGTCGATCGGCGGGCCGCCGTTGTTGAAGCCGCGCATGAACTCGCCGAGGATTTCGCCGAGCGGATTGCTCGGGCCGATCGGATTGGGCGTGTCGCGCAGGGTCTTGCCGACCAGACGCGAGGTGTTGGGGCCGATGGTGTCGGTGATGATCTCGTCGAGGGTCGGCGCGGCGCGCGGCTTGGGCTCCATCAGCGGCGCCAGCCCCTCGGTGACGGGGTGGCTGCGGAGCCCCTCGGCGAAGGCGGCCATCATCTGTTCGGTGGCCATCGGCAGGACGACGTCGAGCACCTCGGCCTTGACGCCGGAGGTGGCGGCGACCTGATCGATCACGGCGCGGGTCATCTCGCGCGAGCCGAACAGGCGGCCGAGCGCCTCGCCGCCGGGCATGGAGGCGGCGAAGTCGGGCTTGGGTTTGACCAGGCCCATCATCTCGGCGAGGCCGCGCGGATCGGCGGCACGCCGGCGCATGGCGGCGGCGAGCGTCGGCACCAGCACGTCGGCGGCGTTGCGCAGATCGTCGAGCCCGACTCCCTTGGGGACGACCAGCTCACCGAGCTTCGCCGGGTCGACGAAATTCTTCATCAGGGTCAGAGGGTCGAGCATTTCTTGTTGTCCCATCGGTTCGGCGCCGATCATCCTCCGGCCGCGAGGCCACGTCAAACCGGGTGGGAAAACGTGGTTGATCGGTCAGCCTCCGTGACCGACCGTCAAGGAATTCGCATTTGTCGCGACGCGGGCCGGGGGCTATGGTGCGCGCCCCGAGGCTGCCAGGACGAGGCGACATGGCCCGCGACACCATCGACGACCACCGCATCGAAGCGCGCGACGATCTGATCGCCTGGATCGCCGCCGGCTGCAAAGCGAGCGGGACGGGTCGTCTGGGGACCGAGCACGAGAAGTTTCCGTTCCGCCTCGCCGACGCCTCGCCGGTCGCCTATTGCGATCCGAAGGGCGGCATCGAGCGCATCCTGCAGGATCTGCGCGCGGCGAGCGGCTGGGAGCCGATCCACGACGGCGAGGCGATCATCGGCCTCTACGACGAGGTCGGCGGCGGGGCGATCAGCCTGGAGCCGGGCGGGCAGTTCGAACTCTCCGGCGCGCCGCTCGAGGACGTCCACGCCACCGCGGCCGAGCTCGACGCCCATCTCGCCGCGGTCAACGCCATCGCCGAACCGCTCGGCATCGGCTTCTCCGGGCTCGGCACCTCACCGAAGTGGACGCTGGCCGAGACGCCGGTGATGCCGAAGTCGCGCTACAGGATCATGCGCGCCTACATGCCGAAGGTCGGCACGCGCGGGCTCGACATGATGTTCCGCACCTCGACGGTGCAGGTGAACCTCGACTACGCGAGCGAGGCCGACATGGCGGCCAAGGTGCGGGTGGGGCTGGCGCTGCAGCCGATCGCCACCGCGCTGTTCGCCGCCTCGCCGTTCCTCGACGGGCGCCCGAGCGGGTTTCTTTCGACGCGCTCGGAGATCTGGCGCGACACCGATGGCGACCGCACCGGCATGCTGCCGCAGGCGTTCGAGCCGGGCTTCGGTTTCGGCTCCTACGTCGACTGGGCGCTCGACGTGCCGATGTACTTCGTCAAGCGCGGCGAGACCTATCACGACGTGGCGGGCACGACCTTCCGCGCCTTCATGGCCGGCGCGCTCGCCGAGCGCCTGCCCGGCGTGGTGCCGGAGATGGGCGACTGGGTGAACCACGTCGGCACGCTGTTCCCGGAAGTGCGGCTGAAGCGCTACATCGAGATGCGCGGCGCCGACGCGGGGCCGCGCGACCACATCGTGGCGCTGCCGGCGTTCTGGGTCGGGCTGCTCTACGACGCGGACGCGCTGGCGGCGGCGGGGCGACTCGTCGCCGACTGGAGCGCGGCCGAGCGTCAGGCGCTGCGCGACGACGCGCCCCGGATGGGGCTCGCGACGCCGTTCCGCTCGACCACCTTGCGCGACATCGCACGAGAGGTGTTGGCGATCGCGCGCGCCGGGCTGGTCGCGCGACGGCGGATCGATCCGGCGAGCGGGCGCGACGAGAGCGTCCACCTCGACGTGCTCGACGAGATCGTCGCCTCGGGCAAGACCTACGCCGAACGGCTCTTGGCCGACTGGGAGACTCACGACCGCGACATCGACCGGGTACTGACGTCGACGCGGATGTGAGCGCGGGTCAGAGGGCGATCGAGGTGCGGATCTCATCGTAGTCGACGCGCAACCCGGCTTCGTCGCGTGCCAATCAGCCCGGCGTCGCAGAGGATCTCGACGTCCTCGTGGACGCGCTTGTAGTCGCGCCCGAGGCTGCTAGCGAGGCGACGCCGGCCTCGGGGTTGCGGCGCAGACGGCGCAGCAGTTCGAACCGCCGCGTGGTCATCACACGGGCGATCGCATCCCAGGACACGAAGGTGACGTGATCCTCACCGGCGATTTCACCCCGCTCGGCGCGCACGACCGCGTCGAGAACGCGGGCCCGGGTGTCGGCGAAGGCATAGGGCTCTTCGTGGCCGTCGACGTGGCGATGGTCCGCGTTGCCGCGTTCGTCGTCGGCGGCGACGACGCGAACGCCCCGGCGGCCGTAGAACAGTCGGTACTTCAGGCCGTGCTCGGTCGGAGGGACGGGCCCGGGCACCTTCCCCACGACGATGTCGATCAGGTGGCCGTCCGCGAAGATCCGCCGATCACGAATGATCAGGAGCGCTTCATCACCGCCGATCGTCACCAGTCCCCCCGCACCATCTGCACCACCGCCAACGCCGCCACGGCGGCGGTGTCGGCGCGCAGGATGCGGGGGCCGAGGGGGATGGGCACGACGAAGCTCTTGGAGCGCAGGATCGCCCGCTCCTCCTTGGAGAAGCCACCCTCGGGGCCGATCAGCACGGCGAGGGGGCCGCGCTCCAGGGCGGAGAGGATCGCGAGCGGATTGGTCGTCTCCTCGTGCTCGTCGCAGAACAGGATGCGGCGGCCGGGTTCGTGGACGTGCCAGGTGTCGAGAAGGAGGTCGAGCTCGACCGGCTCGGTCACACTCGGCAGGGCGATGACGCCGCACTGCTCGGCCGCCTCGACGACGTTGGCCTCCATCCGCTCGACGTTGACGCGGGTGACCTGGGTGTGGCGGGTCAGGACCGGAACGATGCGGCCCGCGCCCATTTCGACCGCCTTCTGGACCATGTAGTCGAGGCGGGCGTGCTTCAGCGGCGCGAACAACCAGTGGAGATCGCCGAGCGGGGTCTGCTCACGGGTGCGCTCGACCACGCCGAGGCGACAGTCGCGCCGACCCATGGGATGGACCGTGGCCAGCCACTCGCCGTCGTGGCCGTTGAAGACCAGGAGGCGGTCGCCCTCGGCCATGCGCAGGACGTTGAGGAGGTAGTTCGACTGTTCGCGGTCGAGTTCGACGTCGCCGCCCTCGCGCAGAGAGGCGCGCAGGAAGAGGCGTTGCAGGCGGTAGTCGTAGCGGGCCATCGTCGGTTCCGTAGCGGGGAGAGCGCACGCGGCGTCGGGGCGATCTCCCTGATAGCACGAGGCGGGCGCCCTCGGCAGTCGGCACGCTGGTCCCTTGACGCGAGCGGCGTGGAGCGGCCACCCTCCCTCCTCCTCGAACGGCGAAGAGAGATTCCCTTGTCGGACGCCACGCCCAACGTCGTCGAATTCTCGGTCTCGGAACTGGCGCAGGCGGTCAAGCGGGCGATCGAGGACGGATTCGGCTGGGTGCGCCTGCGCGGCGAGATCTCCGGCTATCGCGGGCCGCATTCCTCGGGCCATGCCTATTTCAGCCTCAAGGACGAGAGCGCGCGCATCGACGCGGTGATCTGGCGCGGCTCGTTCGCCAAGCTCAGGTTCAAGCCGCAGGAGGGGCTGGAGGTGGTGGCGACCGGGCGGCTGACCACCTTCCCCGGCTCGTCCAAGTATCAGATCGTCATCGAGAGCCTGGAGCCGGCCGGGGTGGGCGCACTGATGGCGCTGCTCGAGGAGCGGCGCAGGCAGCTCGGCGCGGAGGGTCTGTTCGATCCGGCGCGCAAGCGGGCGCTGCCGAAGTTGCCGAAGGTGATCGGCGTGGTCACCTCGCCGACGGGGGCGGTGATTCGCGACATCCTCCACCGCATCGCCGATCGCTTCCCCGTCCGGGTGATCGTATGGCCGGTCCGGGTGCAGGGCGAGACCTCGGCGCGCGAGGTGGCGGCGGCGATCGAGGGATTCGGGGCGATCCCGCCCGAGGGGGCGAACGGCGTTCCCCGCCCCGACGTGATCATCGTGGCGCGCGGCGGCGGCAGTCTCGAGGATCTGTGGAGCTTCAACGAAGAGATCGTGGTGCGGGCGGCGGCGGCCTCGCCGATCCCGCTCGTCTCGGCGATCGGCCACGAGACCGACTGGACGCTGATCGACCTCGCCGCCGACCTGCGCGCGCCGACGCCGACCGGGGCGGCGGAGATGGTGGTGCCGGTCAGGGCCGATCTCATCGATCAGGTCGAGGGGCTGGGCGGGCGGCTGGGCGTGGCGACGCGGCGCGGACTCGAGGCCAAACGGTTCGAGCTGCGCTCGGCGGCGCGGGCCCTGCCGTCGGCGACGGCGCTGGTGGAGACGGCGCGGCAGCGGCTCGACATCGCCGCCGGACGGCTGGCGCGGGCGCTCGACGGCGCGACGCGGGCGCATGCGACCCGGTTCGCCCGCGTCTCCGGGCGGCTGGCGCCGACCACGCTGGAAGCCCGAATCAGGGCCGAGAAGGCCAGGCTCGAGATGTTGGCGGCGCGGAGCGCGCGGGCCTTCGTGGTGGCGACGGCGCGGCGGCGCGACCGGCTCGACGGAACGGCCAAGCTGTTGGCGGCGCTGTCCTATCGCAGCGTTCTGGCGCGCGGCTTCGCGCTGGTGCGCGACGAGGGCGGGCGAATGGTGCGGGCGGCGGCGGGGCTCGCGGCGGGGGCCGGGCTCAGCCTGGAGTTCGCCGACGG
>JBEOKB010000148.1:0-17733 GCA_040275425.1 Siculibacillus sp.
CGCCGCGAGCTCGGGTGCTCGGTGCCGTCGGTCGCGGTTCTCTTGGTTCGAGTGACGATTTCACACGGCGAGGGTCATGTGCGCCAGAGCATGACGCTCACCTCCCCCACCGCCGTGATCGATTCTTGCACCAAAGAAGGAAGCGGCCGCGCCCGATCGATCGTATCGGTTTGATCGCGGTCAAGGTCGTGCCGTCCCCCGTCGCCATCATCGCCCGTCGAGGGGATGCGATAGGCGGACGGGCCGCGTGCGCGCGCCCCCCGCATCGAGGAGGAACGATGACCCACGTCGGCGAACACGCCCCGGCCGCGATCGGCCACAACGCCTCCGGCCTCGCCATCGAGATCGAGATCCGCCTGTTCAACAGCCTGACCCGCCATGCCGGGAAGGCGGGGCCGGTGCGCCGCCTCTCGCTCGGCGCCGGAGCGACGGTCGGCGAGGTGGTCGACCTGCTCGGCCTGCCGCCGAAGGACGTGTTCCTGGTCCTGCGCAACGGCCGCGACGTCTCGCCCGGCCTCTACGGTGGCGGCCTGTTCAATCGCGAGGCGGTGCTCGACGACGGCGACGTCGTCGCCTTCTCCGGCCCCGTCCCCTACTCCTACGGTTACGGCGCCCCGGTGGTGTGAGCGCTCACCCCAGGATGTGGGCCATCAGCGCGCGCAGCTCGGCCGGCTTCACCGGCTTGCGCAGCACCTCGAGGCCGTTGAGGGCGAGGCGCTCCTCGGTCTCGCGGCCGTAGTCGGCGGTCACCACCACGGCGGGAATGTCGTCGCCGAGCGCGGCATGCACGGCGTCGATCGCCTCGATCCCGGTCTCCTCGTCGAGGTGGTAGTCGACCAGCATCAGGTCTGGCCGCCGCCCCTCGGCCGCCAGGAGCGCCAGCGCCTCGCGCCCGCTCGTCGCCGCCGTCGCCTCGCAGTGCCAGCGCTCGATCAGATCGACCGTCGCCTCGCGCACCGCCCGATCGTTGTCGATCACCAGCACCCGCGCGCCCGCCAGCCCCCAGCCCTGATTGGACCGCACCACCAGCGCCGTCGGCGACGGCGCCGCCGCCTGCGCCGCGCGCGGCAGCTCGAGCGAGAAGGTGGTGCCGCGCCCGACGTCGGAGGCGAGCGTCAGGCGGTGGTCGAGCACCCCGGCCAACCGCTGGACGATCGAGAGCCCGAGCCCCAGCCCGATCTCCCCGTCGGCCGCCGCCCCGCGCCCGCGATGGAACTCCTCGAAGATCACCTCGTGGCGATCGGCGGCGATACCCGGTCCGGTGTCGATCACGTCGATGCGCACCACGTCCGCCCCGCGCCGCCTGACCCCGACCAGCACTCGCCCCGCCTCGGTGTAGCGCAGCGCGTTGCCGATCAGGTTCTGCAGAATGCGCGTCAGCATGATCGGATCGGTCGCCACCTGCGCGCTCGAGCGCACCACCCTGAGATCGAGCCCGCGCCGCCGCGCCGTCGGCGCGAAGTCCGCCGCCAGTCCCGCCAGCACGTCCTCGAGCGCCACCGCGTCGACCTGCGGCATCATCACGCCCGCGTCGAGCTTGGAGATGTCGAGCAGCGTCTTCAGCAGCCCCTCGATCGTGGCGAGTCCGCGCTCGAGCTGACGCGCCAGCCGATGCCCGTCCGCCTCGGTCTGGATCTCGTCGAGCGCCGACAGCGACAGCCGCGCCGCCGCCAGCGGCTGCAGGAGGTCGTGCCCGGCCTGGGCGAGAAACCGCGTCTTGGAGCGATCGGCCCGCTCGGCCCGGTCCTTGGCCTCGACCAGCTGCTCGTTGGTCTGCTCGAGTTTGCGCAGCGTGCGGGTCAGTTCGTCGGTGCGCAGCCGCACCTGCCGTTCGAGCCCGATCGCCGTCTGGAACAGCGAGAAGGCGTTGGCCTGGCTGTCGACGCCGCGCTCGACCCGGTCGATCAGCACCCGGTTGATCTTCTCGAGCCGAGCCACGCGGATCTCGAGCTCGGCGATGCGCCGAGCCCTGGCGTCCTCCTCGACCGCGATCCGCTCCGGCGTCATTCCGGCCTCCGTCCCTGCCCGAAGGCGATGCCGGTGAAGGTGTGGTTGAGATGCATGGCGTCGTACTGCTCGCCGTAGGTGTTGAAGCCGATCACCCGGAAGCGGCGGAACACGTCGGAGATCCGGTGCAGGATCTGCCGGCTCTCCGCCTCCAGCCGTCGGTGGACGCAGTCGAACCCGAGCACGAAGTCGATGCCGCCGAGATCGCGGTCGAGCGAGCCGAACGCCTCCTCGAGGCTCGTCACCATGTCGCGCGTCCGCGCCAGCGTCAGCACCACGCCGGTGTCGATCGCGCAGTAGAACGACAGGCTGCCGTCGTCGTTGCGCTTCTGGATCGAGCGGCAGTAGTACTCGCCCCCGACCCGGACCAGCAGCGGATGGGCGGCGAAGCCGAGCCCGTCGGGTTCGCGCGGATCGAGCCCGGCCGCGTGCGCGAACGCCTCCCACGCCGGTTCGGCGTCGATCTCCGTCACCAGCCGTTCGTCCGGGTCGCACCCCGTCACCACCAGCTTGGTCGCGGTCGGCTCGAAGTGGTCGGTCTTGAACACCCGGAACGGTCGCGCCGAGCGCACCAGGAGAAGCAGCCCGGCGTCGTGCAGCACCTCGCCGTCGCAGAAGGCGAAGGTGTTGCGGAAGGCGAGATCGTCGCCCGCCGACCCGCCGATCAGCGGAATGTCGTCGAGCGCCCGCTGCAGCGCCGACAGGATCTGCTCCTCGCGCCGACACAGCCCGTCGAGCAGCGTCAGCGCGAACACGTCGTTCGCCCCCTCGGCCCGCGGCGGCAGCCGACGCCTGAGCCCCGCCACCAGCTTCGCGCCCGCCTCGATGCCGAAGTCCGAAAGCCCGAGCAGCGGCGCGCACACGATCTCGAAGTCGCCGCGCGGAAAGGCGATCGCCACCAGGCTCGATTCGGTCACGCCGATCGGCGCGATCTCCCCCGCCGTCGAGCATCCCGCATGGGGCACGCCGGGAAAGTGGCGGGCGAGGGCGCCGGTGATCGCGACCGGATCGTAGTGCGACGAGGCGAAGGCGAGCACGAAGCCGATGTCGCGCGCCGCGCCGATCGTCGCGATGATCTCCGCCACCGCCGTCGCCCCGTCGAGCGCCGACGACGAGGCCACCCGCACGCCCTCCACCGCCCGCGCCGCGCCGAGGGCGGGCGCCGCCGATCGCGCGGGCTGCGTCGGGTCCGAGGCCATGGGGCGGTTCTCCCGTGTCGGCTCTGGCGAGGGCGGCCGATCTTCACGCGAATTATCGGGAAGATGCCCGCCCCGGCAAGAGGCGCGAGGCGCCGAACTCCGCTCGGGCCTCCGTTCTCGATCGTCGGACGTCTTTTCATGCGTCGTCGAAACGGGCATGGTTCGCCGGCCGAACGGAGCCGTCTCGGGGGAGGGGTCCGGCAGGGGAAGAGGCATGCAGAAGTTTCTGATCATCGACGATCACCCGCTCTTTCGCGAGGCGATGCAGCTGGCGGTGCGCGCCGTCGCGCCCAAGGCGGAGATCCACGAGGCCACCGACATCGAGGCCGCCGTCGAGATGATCGCCGGGCTGCGGCGCGGCTACGATCTCGCCCTGCTCGATCTGTCGATGCCCGGCGTGTCCGGCTTCGACGGTCTGCTGCTCCTGCGCACCCGCTTCCCGCGCCTGCCGATCCTGGTGGTTTCCGCCCTCGACGACCCGCGCGTGGTGCGCGAGGCGCTCGGCTACGGCATCTCCGGCTTCGTCTCCAAGGCGGCGAAGAAGGTCGAGCTCGGCCTCGCCGTGACCACCGTCCTCGCCGGCGGCGTCTATCTGCCCGCGTGGTACGAGCGCAGCGCTCCCGCCGCGCTCACCCAGCTCGACACCGCCGATCTGGTCGCCCGTCTGGCGACGCTGACGCCCCAACAGATGCGCGTGCTCCAGCTCCTGCGCCAGGGCCGCCTCAACAAGCAGATCGCCCACGACCTCGACGTCGGCGAGACCACGGTCAAGGCCCACGTCTCCGAGATCCTACGAAAGCTCGGCGTCCACTCCCGCACCCAGGCGGTGATCGAGGCCTCGCGCATCGACTTCGATCAGTTCGCCGACCTGCCGTCGGTGCCGACCGGCGCTCGGCGCGGCTGAGAGACTTCAGCGCGGCGTTCTAGGCGGCGCCACGAAGGCGGGATCGGTGCCCCACAGCCGCGCCACCACCCGCGCCGTCGCCATGAAGCGGCGGCCCTGGTCGGTGAGGTGGATCACCCCGTCGCGGGTCTCGATGTTGCCGCTGGTGGTCTGCTCGCGGATGCGCCGGTCGATCTGGCGCATCTCGCCGAGATAGCGCGCCACGAACCGCGCCTCGAGCCCGGCCGCGTCGAGCCCGCTCGCCTCCACCTCCGCCCGCTCGATCTCGCCGAGCAGGAACACGCTGACCGACCGGTCGACCGTCACCGGCATCACGATCAGGAAGGTGACGTCGACCGCCAGCACCAGCGCGCCCGCCGCGATCACCGTCGCCGCGTCGATCCCCCGCGCCCACCGACCGGCGAGCGCGACCACCCCCGCCACGACCATGGCAGAGACCGCCGCGATCGCCAGCCCGCGATAGAACAGAATGTCGAGCCCGGCGAACAGCGGGCTCGCCGTCAGGCCGACGTCGAGCGCGAACCCGACCGCGACCGCGACCGCGAGCACCGCGAGGAGGTGGAGAACGCGTCTAATGGCTCGATCCCTTCGTCTCCGGCCCCACCGGGGCGATGCACATGCCGCTCGAGCGGTAGACGCAGGCGAGCCCCGCCGGCGGCCCGCCGGTCAGGCGCCACACCGGATCTTGCGCCGAGAACACCAGATGGTCGATGCCTTCCGCCCGCGCGATCGCCACGATCCGCTCGACCGGCAGCACCTCGACGAAGATCGGCCGCACCGCCGCGATCCGCCGCGCCACCTCCGCCTTCGACGCCCCGAACAGATTGGCCTCGCCGTCGGCGACCCCGACGCGCTGACGACCGTAGAGCCCGAAGTCGAACACCCGCTGTTCGCGCCCCGGATCGTGTTGCAGCACCGCCGTGCGCGGCAGACGGCGCGCCGCCCACTCCCATGCCGCGCGCTGGGCGTGATCGTCGGCCGTCTCGCCGTTGATCCAGGCGCTGCTCCCCGTCCACGGCAGGCGGATGAAGCGGATGCCTGCGAGATCCCACGCCTGCCCCGCCAGCCCGATCGCGATCATCACCACCCACGCCGGACTGGGGCGGATCGGGCGCGGCATCGACTGCATCACCGCCGCCGTCCACACCAGCGCCGGCAGCTCCGCCAGCCAGATCACCCGCCAACCGAGGTCGTTGTTGATGATGGTCGAGGCGAAGAACCCGGCGAAGATCGCCGCCACCGCCGCCGCGATGATCAGGCGGCGCTGGAAGACCGCGGGGGAACCCACCGCGCGGTGGTGCGTGAGATGAACCGCCGCCCCCAGTCCGAACACGCCGAACGAGACGATGTAGTTGAGCGGCAGCAGCACCGCCAGAACCAGCCCCGAGAGAAGAGCGTGCTCGCCGTCGTGCTGCGCGAGCTGGGAGAAGGCGCGCACCCTGAGCGTGATCGGGAAGCCGTCGCCGCCGCGCCCGCGGGTGAGGTCGAGGATCTGCGGCAGCGCCAGCCCCAGCGCGATCACCCCGGCCACCGCCAGCGCGGCGAGAAGGAACACCCGCCCGCGCCGCAGGTCGTCGAGCACCATCACCACCAGCACCGGCACCACGCCGATCATGATCCACACCGACATGCCGAAGGTCGAGGCGAAGGCGACGCCGGTGGTCGCCACCAGGATCGCCCGCGTCCTCGGGTCCGCCGTCTCGGCCCGGCGCAGCAGCACCAGCGCGGTGAAGGCGGCGATGGTTGCGCTCAGATGATGCGGCACCCACATCGCCGAGGTGAGGGCGAAGCGGATCTCGTCGCTGCCCCATTCGATCTGCGATTCGACCTCGCCGGAGAAGATCGCCCGCCCCAGCATCATCGGCAGATCGAGCCCGGTCGGCAGTGCGAGCAGGATCGCGACCGCCAGGAACCGCACGCCGCGCCCCCGCCGGATCAGCCCCGCCTCGCGCGCCAGCCGCCACGCCACCGCCGGGAAGGCGACGCCGATCCAGAACGCCGTCGCGGCGAAGGCCATGCGCGCGTCGACCAGATCGCCGCCGCCGAGCCGGCGCACCGCCGCGCCCCAGATGTAGAAGTAGTAGTAGTAGCCCGCCGGTTCGGCTCGCGCGAAGAAGAGATCCCGCAGCGGCAGCCCCTCGACCGCCAGCGTCTCGACCACGGCGGCGTGCTTGACCAGATCGTAGATCAGCAGGCTCTGGTGCAGCTTGCCGTCGATGTCGACGTCGACGAACGAGAGCGCGATCAGCCCCCACCAGCTCGCCACCGCCGCGACGGTCCAGCGCGGCACCTCGATCCGCAGCCGCGCCAGCGCCGGCAGCGAGGCGAGCGCCGCGACGCCGTGCAGCGCCAGCACCGCCTCGATCCCGCCGATCCGCAGCAGCGGGGCGTCGATCGCCGGCGGCAGCGTCACCGCCAGCAGCAGCGCCCAGCCGATCCGCTGCGCGTCCGTCTCGATCGCCAGACCGACGCGCTCCAGCACCGCCGCGAGGCCGAAGCCCGGCAACACGAGGATCGCCGCCGCGATCGGGGTGGCGATCGCCAGTCCGAGGAGGTCGTGGAAGAGATGGGTCATCACCGAGCCGTCACGAGATCGATCGGCGCGGGCGCGCCGGGTCGCCTCCCCCCGGACGGAACCGTCGGGGCGAAGCGAGAAGGTCGCGACACTCTAGCGGGAGAGACGTGAACGAATGGATTCCCTCGCGCGCGATCCGCCGACCGCACGCGAGGGGCGCGGCCACCTCACCATGAAGAACCTCCTTCGAGAAGGTCGAGACCTCCTCGGTTCGGCGTCAGTGGCTGGTGCCTTCAGAGAAGGTGATCTTGTTGAAGACGTTGTACTTTCCGACCGGCTTCCGCATCGGCAGACGCTTGACCGGCTCGAGGGTCGCCCCGTCGTAGACCACCAGCGCCCCGTCGTTGTCCCACACCGACACCAGCGCGTGACGGCCGGAGCGATCGAATTCGGTGTGCGCGGCGATCTTGCCGGGGTCGGGCGTCAGCACCCTGGTGATCTCGAGCGTGCGCTTGTCGATGATCTGCATCCCGTCCTTCTTCGACCCCATCATCGCGTCGGCCCAGATGTAGGGCGTGTGCTCGTGGGAGCGCAGGAAGAAGCCGGGGCCGGAGGTGGTGATCGTGCCCGTCACCGACCACGTCGCGGTGTCGATGATCGAGATCTTGCCCTCCTTCAGATGCGGCGCGGCGATCACCCGCCGCCCGTCCTTCATGAACGAGATGCCCGACCCCAGATGCGGCATGCCCGGCAGCGGCAGTGTCGCCACCGTCGCTCCGTCGTCGAGCCGGACGACGACCGCCTTGGCCCCGTCGCGCGAGGCCCCGAGCAGATGGGCGTAGCCCTTGTCGAAGAAGAAGTCGTCGATCGGCTCGGCCACCGTGATGCGCCGAACCGCGAAGTCCGGCGCGGCGGCGGTGGAGATCTCCCACACCTCGCCGACGTCCTTCAGCGCGGCCACGAAGCTCTTGCGCTCCGGCGCCTGATAGACCGCCGACACCCGCGACGGCGTGCCCTTGGCGTCGGCGACGTCGAACTGCTTGACCGGGGTCAGATCCTCCGCCGACAGCAGCACCAGCGTCGAGGGCAGGTAGTTGGCCGCCGCCACGTATTTTCCGTCCGACGACAGCGCGATGTTGCGCATGTTGATGCCCGCCCGCGCCTCGGCGACCACGGTCAGCGTCCACAGATCGTATTTGGTGATCCAGCCGTCGCGCGATCCGAAGAACACGTAGCGCCCGTCGAAGGTGAACTTCGGCCCGCCGTGCAGGGCGAAGCGCGAGGCGAACCGCGTGATCGGCTCGAACGTGTCGCCGTCGAGCAGGCTGACGTGATGGTCCCCCGCCTCGACCACGACGAAGAGATTGAGCGGATCGGCCTTCCACACCGGCTTCGTCGCGGCCGGCGCGGCATGTACCTCGCGGCTCGCCCGCACGTCGTCGAGCGTCCAGGTCGGCTGAACCGGCGGCTCCTTCAGCACGAAGGCGGCGAGCGCCTCGACCTCGTCGGGCTTCAACCGATCGCCGAAGCCCTCCATCTGGGTCGCCGCCCGACCCTCGCGGATCACCTTGGCGACCTCGGTCGACTTGATCCGCCCGAGCGACACCGGCAACAGCGCCGGTCCCTGGCCACCGAGACGGGTTTCGCCGTGGCAGGCCGCGCAGTGTTCGCCGTAGAGCTTGGCGACGTCCGGTTCGGCCGAGGCGGGAAGGGTGAGCGCGGCGAGAGCGGCCGCGCCGAGGAGAGCGCGCCGCATCGGGTCACGCCACGCGATAGGGCTCATGGGACAATCCTCTGAAACGGGTGACGGCGAGGCGTTCGCCGCCGTTCTCGATCCCGATCTCGCCGTCGTCGAGATAGCACGCCGGATCCTCGGCGAAGGCGTCGCCGGTCATCCGATAGGCGCGCACGCGGGTGTTGCCGCCGCACACGTCGAAATGGGTGCATCCGCCGCACCGGCCCGAGATCGACCGCGGCCGCGCCTTGAGCCCGGCCATCAGCGGATCGGACGTGTCGGCCCAGATTTCGCCGAACGGGCGATCCTTGACGTTGCCGAGCGCGTGGTCCCACCAGAACGTGTCCGGATGCACCACGCCGAGATTGTCGATGTTGGCGACGTTGACGCCCGAGGCGTTGCCGCCCCATTGCACCAGTTTCGCCCGCATGTGCTCGGCCTGGTCGGGGAAGTGCTCCTTCACCCACATCCACAGGAACACGCCGTCGGCGTCGTTGTTGCCGGTGACGTACTCCCGCTCCGACCCGGCCTGGACGTCGGCCCAGGCATGGTCGATCAGGCGCAGCATCGCCTCTCGCGTCACCGCGAACTCGGCGTCCGACGTGCGGTTCTTGTTGCCGCGCCCGGAATAGACGAGGTGGGAGAGATAGAACTTGGTCGCCCCTTCCGCCTTCATCAGATCGAGCAGGGCGGGGAAGCTCTCCTGATTGTCGGTGGTCATGGTGAAGCGCAGCCCCACCTTGACGTCGCGTGCCGCGAGCCGCCGGATACCGGCGATCGAGGCGTCGAACGAGCCCGGCCGTCCCCGGAACCGATCGTGCACCGCGCCGATCCCGTCGAGGCTGACGCCGACGTAGTCGAACCCGGCGGCGGCGATGCGCGCGGCATGGGTCTCGTCGATCAGCGCGCCGTTCGACGACAGCGACACCGACAGTCCGAGCCCCTTGGCCCGCTCCGCGATCTGGTAGATGTCGGGCCTGAGCAACGGCTCGCCGCCCGACAGGATCACCGCCGGCACCCGCGCGCGGCTCAGATCGTCGAGCACGCGGAACACCTCGCCGGTGGTCAGCTCGCCCGCGAAGTCGACGTCGCCGGAGATCGAGTAACAGTGCTTGCACAGCAGATTGCACCGCCGCACCAGGTTCCAGATCACCACCGGTCCGGGCGGGTCGCGCCGCGGCCCCGCCGGCGTCGGCCTCACCAACTCGTTGAGAAATCGGGTCAGTCGGAACATGTCGGTCCCCTCGGCGACGGTGTTTCGTGCGGTCGACCTTAGGCGGACGCGAACCGTCCGCCTTGATCGATGTCGCCACCGGGTCAACACGTAGCGCTGCGGGCCGTCCCCGTCACGTCCGGTCGGAGTGGAGCCGAAGTCCGGTCTTCTTGAGGATGCGGGTCGAGTAGAGGATGTCGCTCTCCGCCACCGCGTCGCCGAGCAGGCCCGCGATCTCCGCCCGCTTGGCCACCACCTCTTCGCGCGAGCGCCCGTGCACCATGGCGAACAGGTTGTAGGGCCATGTCGGCAGCGCCCGCGGCCGCCGGTAGCAGTGGGTGACGAAGTCGAGCGCGCCCACGATCGCGCCGAGCCGATCGACCGCGTCGTCGTCGACGTCCCACACCGTCATGCCGTTGAAGCCGAGGCCGAGCCGGTAGTGATTGGGCACCGCCCCGATCCGCCGCACGATCCCCGCCGCGAGCATCCGCTCGAAGCGCCGGATCACCTCCGCCTCCGTCAGTCCGACGGCGAGGGCCACCACCGCCCACGGCTCGCGGACGAGCGGCAGACCGTCCTGCGTCGCCTCGATCAGCGCCCGGTCGAGCGGGTCGAGTTCGCCGTCGATCATACGTCCACCCTCATGCCGACGTAGTACTCGCGCACCTTCGGGAACAGCAGCACCTTGAGCCCGGTCTTCTTCTCGATCTCGCGCTGCGCCGCGCCGATCCCCGCCCGCGTCTCGGTGGCGATCACGAACCACATGTTGAGCCGATGGCCGCGCTCGTAGTTGTGGGCGATCGCCGGCATTTCGCCGAGCACCGCCGCCGTCGCCTCGAAGCGGTCGGCCGGAACCTCCATCGCCGCCAGCGACACCGCCCCGCCCGCCTTCTCCGCATCGAACATCGGCGCGAACCGCGACAGCGCCCCGTTCTCCACCAGACGCGACAGGCGGGAGATCAGCTCGCTCTCGTCGAGCCCGAGCGCCTCGGCCGCCGCCGCGTAGGGGCGCGGCACCAGCGGGAACCCGCCCTGCAGGCCGTTGACGATGGCGCGGTCGACCTCGTCGAGATCGATCGGCGTGGCGGGGGGTCTCACGATGCGAGCCTCGCTCCGGTCTGTTTGAAACAACGCGTCGAGAACAGGATGCGATGAACGAGCGGCCTCGGCCAGCGCGCCACCAGGTCTCCGACCTGACGCTCGACCACGGCGCGCTCGCGCCCGTGGATCATCGCGTAGAGCGAATAGGGCCAGCGCCCGCCCGCCCGCCGCCGCCGGTAGAGCAGCGTCACCGCCTCGGCGTCGAGGAAGGTCTCCGCCACCCGGTCGACCTCGTCGTCGCCGACGTCGAACACCACCATGGCGTTGGACGAGAAGCCGAGCGGCCGATGACGCACCACGTAGCCGATTCGCTTGACGATGCCGCTCTCGATCGCGCCCTCGAGCGTGGCGATCACCGCCGCCTCGTCGAGCCCGACCCGCGCGCCGATCGCCGCGAACGGGCGCTCGACCAGCGGCAGTCCGCTCGCCATGTCGGCGAGGAGGCGCCGCTCGAGATCGCTCGCCGCGCGCGACGCCGGGCGGTGGTCGTGCGGCCGATGGGGGCCGTCGAGCGCGAAACCGAGATCGATGCGATATTCGCGCTCGAGCCGGAGATCGAGCACCTCGCGCCCGGTCTTCGCCGCGATCCGCTCGAGCGAGGCGTCGACGTCGGCACGGGTCGCCCCCGTCGCCACGAACCAGATCGGCAGCTCGGGATGCTCGCGTTCGTAGTTGTGGTTGACGCCCGGCTCGTCCGAGACGATCGCCGCCATGTCGTCGATCTCGTGCGGCGCGCAGGCGAGCGCCGCCAGCGTCGACGCCCCGGCGGTGTTCGGCCGCACGACGAGGCCGAGCCGCGAGACCATGCCGCGCGCGATCATGTCGGCGCTGGCCGCGCGTACCTCGGCCTCGCCGACGCCGAGTGTCTCGGCCAGCCGCGCGAACGGCCGCGCCGTCAGCGGGAAGTCTCGTTGCCATCCGTCGAGGAGGCACTTCTGCATCGGAGAGAGAAGCGGCGCATGCATGAGGCCTACACTCCGAGACGATGGGCGCGAGGGGTGAAGAAGATGCCGGACGGGCTCTTGGCGGCGAGCGACGCGATCTTCGCGAAGGTCCGCGTCTCGTGGACGTCGACCCGGTTCTCGTCGCGCACCGAGATCCACACCTCGTGCCCGCGTGGGGAGAATTCGAGATGCAGCACCGCCGGTCCCGGCTTGAAGGAGTGCACCACCTTCAGGCTCGGCACGTCGATCACCTCGACCGTGTCGTTGGCCGGATGGGCGTAGTTGACCCACACCTGCCGCCCGTCGGGCCGCGCCACGCAGAACACCGGTTGGCCGTGGACGGGAATGCGCCCGACCTCCCGGAAGGTCTCGCGGTCGACCGCCAGCACCTCGTGCCGTCCGACCGCCGGGATCAGCAGCAGATTGCCCGCCGCGCCCCAGCCCTCCATGTGCGGCATCTTGTAGACCGGCAGCGGTTGCTCGCCCTTGCCGTAGCCGGGCAGCACCTTCTCCGGCCGCGCGCCCTCGGTCCACAGATCGAGCCGGGTCAGCGCGTCCTCGCCGAAGAGGCCGGCGATGTACCAGTGGCCGTCCGACGTGGCGACGCCGTCGTAGGGCAGCCGACCGATGCCGGGATATTTGGTGAGCTTCGGCGCCTTGGCGTCGGTGAAGTCGCCGATCCACATCTCGTCGCCGTCGAGCAGCGACCACACGAAGCGTCGGTAGGGCAGGTCGACCAGTCCGACCGTCTTGGACGCCGCGCCCCTTGCGTCGATCGCCGGCACGTCGGCGACCATCTCGAGGGTTTCGGCGTCGAACACCCGCACCCCGCCCGGCGTGTAGTTGGAGACCGCGACCAGCTTGCCGTCGTCGGAGATCGCCCCGCCGATGGCGTTGCCGCCCTGGACCACGCGCTTGACGATCGAGGCGGTGAGGAGATCGACCTTGGTCAGCCCGCCGTCGCGCCCGAACACGAAGGCGTAGCGCTCGGTCCGGTCGAACACCAGCGAGGCGTGGCTCATGTCGCCGAGCCCCTCGATGCGCGCGAGCACGCTGCGCCCGGTGGTCTCCACCAAGAGGAGCGAACCGGTCGCGCGCTCGACGATCAGGCCGAGATCGCCGGTGCCGCGCAGCGCCGAGCTCTCGACGGCCCGGGCGGGCGTCGCCAGCGCACCCGCCGCCAGACCGGCGCCGGCGGCGCGGAAGAGCCCGCGGCGGGAGGTGAGGTTCGCGCTCATGGCGTCGGTCCCTTCTTGAGGAGGTCGGCGATGTGGAGCGCCTCGTCGCGGCTGAGCAGGCCACGCCACGGCGGCATCGGCGTGCCGGGAATGCCGTCGAGAATGATCTCGGCGAGAATGTCGGCCGAGCGATCGGCGAGCGTTTCCGGCAGCAGCGGCTTGCCGAGCCCGCCCTGAAGCGTCAGCCCGTGGCAGGAGCCGCAGTCCTGCACCAGGAGATGGGCGAGCCGGGCCTTCGTCGCCGCGTCGGGCTCGGAGCGCGCCGCCGGCACCGGCGTCGCCGCGATGATCGCGGCGAGCCCGAACAGCAGGGCGAGGATGGTTTCCAGTTTCGGCCGACGAAGGGTCACTTCGCGCCCTCCAGTTTGATCCGTCCCCTCATCCACGGATGCGGCCCGCAGACGTAGACGTGTTCCCCGTTGGGCAGCTCGAGCAGCGGCTGTTCCACCGTCTCGTTGGGGAAGAATCGCTCGCTCTCCGGCTTGCCCGCGTCCTTGAACCAGATCGAATGCGAAGTGCGCTTCTCGACATTGACGACGATCAAGCGCTCTCCCGCCTTCACCGTCAGATCCTGGGGACAGAACACTTCCTTCCAGGTGGCGATCACCCGCGTGCCCTCGGCCTGCGGGTTCTCCGCCAACCAAGCGGCGAGGCGCGGCTCGGCCTCCTCGCAGATCTTCGCCTTCTCTTCCGGGCTCGGCCGATCGATCTGCGCGAGGGCCGTGGATCCGGCCGCGAGCCAGATCAGGCCCGCCATGACCGCCGCCCACCCTGTGGGCACCTTCGCTTTCCGGGGGAGACCGTGGAGAAAGGCGAGAGGGGCGACGGTCATGACGGATTCCTCCGGTCTCATTTCTTGACGGCGACGACTTCGGCGTCGGCGAGATCGAGACCGAACTTCAGCGCCAGCGACACGTGATGGAAGCGCGCGGTGGCGTGATCGTCGTGCAGGGCGAAGTTGACGATGTAGGTCTTGCCCGGCTCGATGGCGATCTCGTTCTCGTCGGCGGCGGCGAGCGGGCGCGACATCGTCACGGTCCAGGTCTCGCCGTCGAGCGAACCGGTCGCCTCGATCGGGCTGCCGCCGGTCATGACGCGATCGGCCAGGATCATGCCGTGCTCGGGCGCGGCCCCCGAACGGAACCGCATCAGGTCGAGGAACGAACCGGCCTTCTTCAGCGCGGCGATCTCGTCGGCCGACTTCAGCTTGTTCCAGCCGCCGCGCGGTCCGCCGTCGCCCTTGAGCTCGATCGCGGTGCGGGTGTCGGCGAGATACTTGCGCACGCCCTCGGTGAGGTCGAGCTCGGCCGGCCCGCCCTTGAGGCCGTCAGCCTTCGGCGTCTCCGGCATGGAACGGGCGTCCATGTGGCAGGAGGTCCAGCAGCCGGCCTGATCGATCCGCTCGATGCCCTCGGCCTTGGCCAGCGTCACCGCGAACTTCACCTGGTTGACCGGGTCCATCTTGCCGCCCTCCGCGAAGGGTACCGGCGCATGGGTGGCGTTCTTCCACTGGAAGCGGAAGTGGAGCTTGGAGGCGTCGTAGGCGGTCTGCACCGCGACGTCGACCGAGGCGCGCTTGCCGGGGATCGGAGTCGGCTCGGCCTTTTCGCCCGAGACGATCTTCTGCCCCATGTCCTTGGTCTCCTTCAGGTGGCAGTCGGCGCAGCGGTCGCCGGCCTTCAGGTAGGTGCGCGCGCCGCCGTGATCACGGCCGACCTGCACCCACTCGTAGGAGGCGATGCCGGGATAGAACAGGTTGACGGTCTTGGCCGGCACGCTCGCCCAGTCGATCGACCCGGCCGCGCCCTCGGCCGGCGCCGCGCCGGCGGGCTTGGGCGCCTTGGCCGCCTCCGCCGCCTTCAGCGCCGCCGTCTTGTTGGCGATGGCCGCGTCGACGGCCGCGGCGATGTCGGCCTCCTTGGCCTTCTGCGCCGCCGCTTCCTTCTCCTCGGCGCGGGCGAGGCCGGCCTTGTAGGCGTCGGGAACCGGTCGGGCATAGGCGGCGACCGGCTTCTCCAGCGCCTCGATCTCGGCCTCGGTCAGACGGTTGCGCACGTTGGTGTGGGCGATGCCCTTGTGGCAGTCGATGCAGGTGTTGCCCGCCTCCATCGCCGCCATGTGCTGCTTGCGCGCCCGCGGCCGCTGGTTCTCCGGGTTCATGCCCTCGAAGGTGTGGCAGTTGCGGCACTCGCGGCTGTCGGACGCCTTCATCCGATCCCACTCGTGCTTGGCGAGCTCGAGCCGCTTGGCGTCGAACTTCTCCGGCGTCGAGATCGTGCCGGTGAGCTTGCCCCACACCTCCTGCGACGCCTGGATCTTGCGCAGGATCTTGTGGGTCCAGTCCTTCGGCACGTGGCAGTCGGAGCACACCGCCGACACGCCGGTGCGGTTCGAGGCGTGGATCGTGCCCTGATACTCCTTGTAGACGGTGTCGCGCATCTCGTGACACGAGATGCAGAACTCCTTGGTGTTCGTCGCTTCCATGGCGGTGTTGAAGCCGCCCCAGAACAGGATGCCGGCGATGAAGCCGCCACCCGCCAGCGTCAGGATCGAGTACTTGACGCTCGGCCTGCGGACGATCGCGAGGAGTGACGCGGCGCGCGCGAAGAGGCTCATGGGGTGGCTCCCGGATGGAGAAACGACGAAGACGAAGAAGTTTCCCGGGGGGAGGGCATCCCCCCGGGAAGTTCGCAGGGCGTCAGTAGACGTCGTGCTGGGTGTTGTAGACGTTGAACTTGCCGGTCGGCGTGATCAGCTTGGGATCGGTGATGACGGCCTTGACCTTGCGGGTCTTGTCGTCGAACACCACGACCGCCGAAGGCTCGGTCTTGCCGGCCCACAGCGACACCCACACCTCGGTGCCGTCCTTGTTGTATTCCGGCTGGGTCACGCGCTTGATCGCCTTGGACTCCGGCAGGCCGGAGAGCTTGGCGACGTTGATGATCTCCGGAGCCTTGTCGAGGTCCTTGAGGTCATAGACGGCGATCGACTCGGCGATGTCCTTGTCCGGATTCTGCGGGGCATCGACCCACAGATTCTGGGACTTCGGATGCGTCTTGACGAACAGGTTGCCGGCGCCCGGGGTCTTGAGTTCCTGGACGACCTTCCAAGCCTGGTCCTTGTGCTTGTCGGGATCGGTACCGATCAGCGTCACCACGTCGGCGCCGAGATGGCCCGTCGCCCAGACCGGACCGAACTTCGGATGAACGAAGTTCGCGCCACGACCCGGATGCGGGATCTTCTTGGTGTCGACCAGGGCGGCGAGCTTGCCTTCCTTGGTGTCGACGACCGCGACCTTGTTCGACGCGTTGGCGGCGACCAGGAAGTAGCGACCGGTCGAATCCCAGCCACCGTCGTGCAGGAACTTGGCCGACTCGATGGTGGTGGTCTTCAGGTTCTTGATGTCGGAGTAGTCGACCAGCTGGATGAGGCCGGTTTCCTTGATGTTGACCACCCACTCCGGCTTGATCTGCGACGACACGATCGACGCCACGCGCGGTTCGGGGTGATATTCGCCGTCGACCGTGATGCCGCGGGTCGAGACGACCTTGAGCGGCTTCAGGCTCTCGCCTTCCATGATCACGTACTGCGGCGGCCAGTAGGAACCGGCGATCGCGTACTTGTCCTCGTAGCCCTTGAACTTCGAGGTGTCGACCGAACGCGCGTCGAGACCGACCTTGATCTCGGCGACGACGGCGGGCTGCTCCATCCACAGATCGATCAGCGACAAGAGACCGTCGCGGCCGATCACGTAGACGTAGCGGGCGGACGCCGACAGACGCGAGATGTGAACGGCGTAACCCGTCTTCACGCGGCTGATGATCTTCTTGGTGTCGCCGTCGATGAGAGCGATTTCGCCCGCATCGCGAAGCGTCACGGAGAAGACGTTCGACAGGTTGATGTTGTTCATCTGCTTGGTCGGCCGCTTCTCCGGCGGCACGATCTGCTTCCAGGACGCCATCATGTCCTTCATGCCCCACTCCGGCGGAGCCTGGGGCGGCGTCTGGATGTAGGACGAGATCAGCTTGATCTCGTCCTTGGTCAGGATGTCGTCGAAGTTGACCATGCCACCGTCGGTGCCGTTGGCGATGATCTTCTCCAGGCGAGCCTGGCCGAGCTTGAGGGTGCCGCCTTCGGTCACGGTGCCGTCGGCGGCCTTCTTGGTCCACGCGGGCTCGAGATTCTTACCGGTGGCGCCCTTTCGGAGCACGCCGTGGCAACCGGCGCAGCGCTGGAAGTAGATGGTGGCGCCCTGGTCCATCTGCTCCTTGGTGAGAGTGGGGGCCGCCGGGGCTTCGGCGGTCTGGGCGAAACTCGCCGACGGGGCCGCCACGAGCATGAGGCTCGTGAGCGCGGCACCACCGAGAAGCTTGGCCGTAGTGAGAACGGCGTGGGTCATGTTCCCTCTCCTGATCGGGATCGAACGGGCGGAGGGTGTTCACGCCCGCGTGAGCCTTCCTTGAGAACCGTCAAGAGCGAGGGCGCCGCGATCGGTTTGGATCGAAATATGTCGACTTGGCCGTCCGAATTGCGTCTCTGGCGTCGCCTCGCCCCCTGGAGCGGCGCGATTTGCCTCTTCGCGTGCCTCGTTTCGCCGGTTCGAGCCGAGAGTCTACCCCGAGCCGACGACCTCTTCCGCCCTCCGCGCGACACCCCTGCCATGCAGGGTCACGATTCGGAGACGCGCGGGCGAACGCCGGAAGAAGAGGAACGGTGGCGTCGATTCTTCGTCGACCCCGCGTCGGCGGAAGAGGGCGAGCCGCAATTGTCCTGCGATCACCGCATGGCGCGCCGTCCCGACGCCTCGGCCGGCCCCGCCGCCGTCGCCGTCCTGTTCGACCCCGCCACCGGGCGGCTCCACCTGCGTCTGTGGAGCA
>JBEOKB010000149.1:0-5870 GCA_040275425.1 Siculibacillus sp.
GCGGGGCGGGCGCGTGATGGGGCGCGGCCACGGTCACCGGCGCGATCACCTGGACGGCGCGGGCGACGCGGATGCGAAGATCGCCCTGGGAGACCTCGATTTCACTGAGATCGGTCTCGGCGATCAGGTGCGCCAGATCGCGGATGAAATCGGTGTCGAAGGGCTTCTTGGGGGTGGCCATCGGTGGGTCTCGTTGTCCGTTCTCAGGTGGGCGAGCCGGCGGAGCGGTTCGCGACGATGTGGGCGAGGGCTTCCAGGGCGAGCACGTAGCCGTGCGTGCCGAAGCCGCACATCACACCGGCCGCCACGGGCGACACGTAGGAGTGATGGCGAAAGCTCTCGCGCGCGAAGACGTTGGAGATGTGCACTTCGATCAGCGGCAGGCCGACGCCCTTGATCGCGTCGTGGAGGGCGATCGAGGTGTGGGTGTAGGCGCCGGGGTTCATGACGATGCCGACGGCCTTCTCGCGGGCCTCGTGGATCCAGTCGACGAGGACGCCCTCGTGGTTCGACTGGCGGAAGTCGACCTCCAGCCCCAACCGGGTTCCGGCGGCGCGGGCCATGGCCTCGACGTCGGCCAGCGTCGTCGATCCGTAGACCGACGGTTCGCGCGTACCCAGAAGGTTGAGGTTGGGACCGTTCAGGACGAAGACGGTGTGCGGCATCTCGTGACCTGGTGAGCGCGCACCCGACGGGCGCGTCCGCGGCGGCGCACGTTCTCCCGCCGACCGGGGAATCCGGCCACAGGGGTCGTCGCGCGTCGGCGCTTTATAAGCGCGCCTTCCGCCGCGAACAAGGGGACGAGAGCCGTCCTCGGGCCGTCGTCCCCTACAAAAGTCGCCTCGCGGAGCCGATCAGCACTTCTTGGTGAGGGTGCAGCGCGCTTCGGTGACGCGCGCCTCAAGCTTCGGCAGGCCGACCGCGCCCACCACGACCTCGGTGCCGATGACGTAGGCGGGAGTGCCGCTGAGGCCGAGGCGGGTGGCGAGGGCGTAGACCTCCTCGATGGTGGCGCCGACCTCCTTGTCGGCCATCGCCTTCTCGAGCGCGGCCTTGTCGACGCCGGCGGCGAGGGCGGCCTCGGTGGCCTTGGCGCCGTCGATCTGACCGCGGGTCGACATCAGGCGACGATGGAAGTCGAGATACTTGGCCGGCGCGGCGATGTTGACGGCGATCGCCACCTTGGCGGCCTCGGTGGAGGAGGGGCCGAGAACCGGGAACTCCTTGAGGACGACGCGCACCTTGGGGTCGCGCTCGATCAGGGAGATCATGTCGGTCATGGCGCGCTTGCAGTAGCCGCAGTTGTAGTCGAAGAACTCGACCACGTTCACGTCGCCCTTGGGATTGCCCAGCACGACCTGACGGGAGCTGTCGAACAGAACGCCCGCGCTCTTGCGCACGGTGTCGGCCAGTTCGAACGCCTGGGCCTCGGCCTGCTTCTTCTCGAGCGCCTGCAGGGCCTCGCCGATCAC
This sequence comes from Siculibacillus sp., assembly GCA_040275425.1. Taxonomy (GTDB): domain Bacteria; phylum Pseudomonadota; class Alphaproteobacteria; order Rhizobiales; family Ancalomicrobiaceae; genus Pinisolibacter. The sequence goes on from JBEOKB010000149.1 coordinate 1,473, forward strand.
CTCCGGATTGGCGAGCAGGTACTCCTTGACGATCTGCTCGATCTCGGCGCGGGGCACGGGGGTCTCGGCCGCGACCGGCAGGGCGAGGAGAGCGAGGCCGGCGGCGGCGAAGAGAGAGGCGAGGCGCATGGCGGCTCCGATCTGCGTCAGGGATTCGTGTCTCGTGTTCGCTTCGGCTTATAGAGCAGGACGGCGCCGACACGAAGCCGTGCGGCGGTCGGGCGCTTCAACTTGTCTCGAGCGCGGGGGAGACCCGTGTCGGATCGGGGTCGTCGGCGGGCTCGGGCTGCGCTATTGGTGCGCTCCCGTCCGTGGAGAGGTCCGCCATGTCGCGCTTCCAGCCGTCCCGCCGTTCGTCCGTCGCGCCGTTCATCGCCATGGAGGTGTTGGCGGCGGCGGTGGAGCGCGAGCGGGCCGGGCATCGTGTGATCCACATGGAGGTCGGCCAGCCGGGCGCGCCGGCGCCGCGTCCCGTGCTGGAGGCGGCGCGGGCGGCGCTCGCGGGCAAGCTCGGCTACACCGAGGCGTCGGGCATCCGGCCGTTGCGCGAGGCGATCGCCGCGCACTATCGCGCGACCTACGGGATCGAGGTCGCGCCCGACCGGATCGCGGTGACGGCGGGTTCCTCGGGCGGGTTCAACCTCGCCTTTCTCGCCGCCTTCGACGTCGGGGCGCGGGTGGCCATGCCGACGCCGGGGTATCCGGCCTATCGCAATCTGCTGGCCGCGCTCGGGCTCGAGGCGGTGGAGATCGAATGCGGGGCGGAGACGCGGTGGGCGCTGACGCCGGAGATGCTCCGGCGGGCGCACGCGGAGAAGCCGCTCGACGGGGTGCTGATCGCCTCGCCGGCCAATCCGACCGGCACGATGTACACGCCGGAGGCGCTGCGCGCGCTGGTCGAGTGCGCCGACGAGCTGGGGATCTGGTTCATCTCCGACGAGATCTACCACGGGCTGGTGCATTCGGGCACGCAGGCGACGGCGCTCGCCTGGTCGGACCGGGCGATCGTGGTCAATTCGTTCTCGAAGTACTACTGCATGACCGGCTGGCGCATCGGTTGGATGGTGATGCCGGAGGTGCTGGTGAAGCCGATCGACCGGCTGGCGCAGAACCTGACGCTCTCCAACAACGAGATCTCGCAGCGGGCGGCGATCGCGGCGTTCTCTCCGGAGGCCACCGCCGAGCTCGACGTGGTCAAGGCGGGGTACGCCGCCAACCGGGCGTTTCTGGTCGATGCGCTGCCGCGGCTCGGCTTCGACGACCTCCTGCCGGTCGACGGGGCGTTCTACGCCTATGCGAGCTGCGCGCGCTTCTCCAACGACAGTCTCGACTTCGTCAGGCGGATGCTGAACGAGGCCGGGGTGGCGGCGACGCCGGGGCCGGACTTCGACACCGCGCGCGGGCATTCCTACGTGCGCTTCTCCTTCGCCGGGACCAACGCCGACGTGCGCGAGGCGGTGGAGCGGCTGGGAGCGTGGCTGCCGAAGATCGGCTGAATCGGGCGGGCGTGATCGAGGTCATCGCGGGGGACGGTGGTCGGGCGTAGACTCGACGTCGCACTCTTCGGGAGGCATGGCCATGCGGACGATCTCCCTTCTTCTCGCCGCCGCGCTCGGATGCGGCATCGCGCCGGCTCACGCGCAGACGGCGGTCTCCTTCGACGGCTTCCTCGCCGGGCTCGACGCGGCGTGCGACCAGACGGCCGAGTTCAAGGCGTGGCAGACGTCGCTCGTCGGCGCCCACAATCCGGGACCGGACCAGCCGCGCGGCACGGTCGTGCGACCGGCCGGGGTCGGGGCCGGGCTCGGCACGTCGAGCGGGGTCGACATGGGCGAGTACGTCGAGGTGAAGGTGCCGGCGACGGGGACGTTCCGAGGGCTGGCGCTGTCGGCGATCGTGTTCTCGTTCGGCAAGGAGAACGGCATCTACGGCTACGCGGTCGAGTTCGCCGAGCCGCGTGCCACGGTGGAGAAGGCGCTCGCGGCGGCGGTCGAGCGCGGCAACGCGAAAATGGCCAAGGTCTACGCCGAGACCGGCGCCTCGACCGGCTTCGACTTCAAGGGCCGGGTCGCGCTCTACTGCGACTTCTCGAACTGACATCGGATTCGGGACGTCTCGAGCCGTTCACCGAGGCGCGGAGGCCCTTCACCCCGAGGCGCGAGCGGAGCGAGCCTCGATGGGTGAAGCCGAACATCGGGGAGACCTCTGCGGAACGGGTCGGTACTTCGCGAGGTCGAAACGACACCGAACGCGAAGAGGGGGCCGTGCCCCCCCTCGTCTCTCGTTTTCGGTCGATCTCAGCCGACCAGGAACTTGGCGGCGATCTTCTCGGGGTCGCCGTGGCCGGTCGGGGCGGCGACGTAGGGGCCGCGATCGCCCTTGAAGAAGACGCCGGTCGACAGTTCCGTGTCGGAGAGGACGCGGGCGGTCGCCTCGGCGCGATCGGAGGTCGGCTGGATGGCGCCGCGCTCCACCGACTTCTTCCACTCCATCTCCTCCGGGCGGAAGGTGATGCAGGGCGAGAGGATCTCGACGAAGGAGAAGCCGGGATGGCGGACCGCGTCGACGATCATCGCCGCCAGCGGCTTGACGTCGAGGGCGAAGCCGCGCGCGACGTAGTTGGCGCCGGCGGCGAGCGCGATGGCCAGCGGCGAGAACGGCTTGACGCCGGTGCCGCCGGGGGCGGCGTCGCTGTCCCAATCGGCCTCCGTCGTCGGCGACGGCTGGCCCTTGGTCATGCCGTAGACCCGGTTGTCCATGACGATGTAGGTGATGTCGACGTTGCGGCGGCAGGCGTGCAGGAAGTGGTTGCCGCCGATCGAATAGCCGTCGCCGTCGCCGCCGACGGTGATGACCTCGAGGTCGGGCCGCGCCAGCTTGAGGCCGGTGGCGGCGGGCAGCGCGCGGCCGTGGACGCCGTGGAAGCCGTAGGCGGTCGTATAGGCCGGAAGCCGCGACGAGCAGCCGATGCCGGAGACCACCACCACCTCGTGCGGCGGACGACCGAGTTCGGCGAGCGCGCGCTGGAGCGCCTGGAGCACGCCGAAGTCACCGCAGCCGACGCACCAGATCGGCTCGACCGACGACTTGAAGTCCTTGAGGGTGAGCGCCTGCTGCGGGCAGGCGTGAGGAGCTTCGTGCAGGGTCATTCGGCGGCCTCCGAGCGGGGGGCGGTGAGGTGGGCGACGATTTCGGCGGGGCGGAACGGCGCCGGGCCGGGACGGGCGAAGCTCTCGGCCGAGGGGGCGATCGCCTTCTCGCCGAGGAGATGGCGATAGAGCTGGCCGGAGTGGTTCTGCTCGATCACCACCAGACGGGCGGCGGAGCCGATCGCGGCGGCGATCTCGGCGCGGCGGACCGGGGCGAGGAGGCGCAGGGCGACCAACTTGGTCGGGGTGCCGGCCTCGGTCAGGCGGCGGGCGGCCTCCTTGGCCGGGCCGACGGTCGAGCCGAAGGCGAGCAGGGCGAGCGAGGCGTCGGCGGGGCCGAACACCACGCCCCAGTCGGCGCTCCAGTCGAAGCCCTCGATCTTGCGCTTGCGCTTCTCGAGCTGGGCGACGTGATCGGCGGCCGAATTGGAGGGGTGGCCGGTCTCCTTGTGGGAGAGGCCGTCGGCGACCCACTGGGTGCCGGGGCGACCGGGGGCGGGCATCGGCGAGACGCCGCTCGCGGTCAGCTCGTAGCGCTTGAAGGCGGCGCCCTCGGCATTGGGCTCGACCAGCCGCTTCAGCGGCACGGGACGGGCCTCGGGCACGTCGATCACGGTCTGGGTCTGGCCGAGCGACTGGTCGGACAGGAGCATGACCGGGGTCTGCAGCGCCTCGGCGAGGTGGACGGAGCGCTCGGTGGCGGCGGCGCAGTCGGCGATCGACATGGGCGCGAGCACGACCTTGGGCAGATCGCCGGGGGTGCCGTGCAGGACGATGTCGAGATCGCCCTGGTCGGACTTGGTGGGGATGCCGGTCGAGGGGCCGACGCGCATGACGTCGACGACGACCATCGGCAGTTCGGCGGCGGCGGCGAGGCCGAGCGTCTCCACCTTGAGCGCCAGGCCGGGGCCGGAGGTGATGGTCATGGTCGGCACGCCGGCGAAGGCGGCACCGCAGCACATGTTGATGGCGGCGATCTCGTCCTCGGCGAGGACGACGCGGCCGCCGTGCTCCTGCATCTCGACCGCCAGCCACTCGGTGACCTCGGTCGCCGGGGTGATCGGGTAGGCGGCGACGAACTCGATGCCGCCGCGCAGAGCGCCGAGGCCGACGGCGTCGTTGCCCGAGCACATCCAGCGCGGGCGCTTCTCGCCGGCGGGCAGGTGCATGTCGAGGCCGAGGCCGCGCAGGTGGGCGGCGCCGGCGGCGGTGCCGGCGAGGCTCGCGGCCACGGCGCGCTCGCCCTTGG
>JBEOKB010000150.1:0-5012 GCA_040275425.1 Siculibacillus sp.
TCGCCGCCAAGAAGCGCTGAACGCGGCCGATTCGCGCCCCGCCCCGACGCGCGGGAGATCGTTTCCCACCGCCGGTCTTGCCGTATTCCTCTCGGCGAAGTATGATGGTCGGATCGGACTTTGGCCGGACTTGGGCTATTTCACTCTGAACGAGTGCTTTCGTCGGATCTCTCCAAACTTCGACTAACCGAACGGGGCTCGCCGTCGTGCGCGTGCTCCGTGTTTGAACGTGCACGACCGACGCAAAGGATTACTACAATGGCCACCGGCACCGTCAAGTTCTTCAACGAAACCAAGGGTTACGGCTTCATCCAGCCGGAAGACGGCTCCAAGGACGTCTTCGTTCACGTCTCGGCCGTCGAGCGTTCGGGCATGCGCTCGCTGCGCGAAGGCCAGAAGGTCTCCTTCGAGGTCGAGATGGACCGCCGTTCGGGCAAGTCCGCCGCCGTGAACCTCGTCGCTCTCTGATCGACCTTGACGATCGGGCCGGAGACCGGGGTTTTCCCCGTTTCCGGCCCGACGCATTTCCGCTATACCGCCCTCACCGAACGAACATCTGGATTGGACGTCGCCTCATGGCCAAGGAAGAATTGATTCAGTTCGAGGGTCTGGTGCTGGAAATCCTCCCCGACGCCCGCTTTCGCGTGCGTCTCGAGAACGGCCACGAAATCGTCGCCTACACCGCCGGCAAGATGAAGAAGAATCGCATCAAGACGCTGGCCGGCGACCGTGTCACCGTCGAGATGAGCCCCTACGACCTCGAGAAGGGTCGTCTGGTGTTCCGCCATCGCGAAGTGCGCGCCGACGGCGCCATGCCCCCGCGCCCCGGCCAGCAGCAGTTCCGTCGCCGCTGAGCCCCGCGCCCGACCCCTTCGAGGGGTCGCTCCCCACGGGTGGCGCCCGATCCGTCCCGGCTGCCTGGAAGCACCGCCTGAGGCGCGCGCGCTCGGCCACCACGGGATCCCGCGCCGCCGCGCCGAGATCGGAAGGATAGAGACATGGGTTTCAAGTGCGGCATCGTCGGCCTGCCCAACGTCGGCAAGTCGACCCTCTTCAACGCGCTCACCCGCACCGCCGCGGCCCAGGCCGCCAACTATCCCTTCTGCACCATCGAGCCGAACACCGGCGAGGTGGGCGTGCCCGACCCGCGCATGAAGGCGATCGCCGAGATCGGCAAGTCGGCGCAGATCGTGCCGACCCGCATCACCTTCGTCGACATCGCCGGCCTGGTGCGCGGCGCCTCCAAGGGCGAGGGCCTCGGCAACCAGTTCCTCGCCAACATCCGCGAGGTCGACGCCATCGTCCACGTGCTGCGCTGCTTCGAGGACGGCGACGTCACCCACGTCGAGGGCCGGGTCGACCCGGTCGCCGACGCCGAGACCGTCGAGACCGAGCTGATGCTCTCCGACCTCGACAGCCTCGAGCGCCGCGTCGTCGCCACCCGCAAGAAGGCCGCCGGCGGCGATCGCGAATCGAAGCTGGTCCTGCCGGTGATGGAGGCCGCGCTCGAGCTTCTCCAGAACGGCAAACCCGTCCGCCTGCTCGAGGTCTCCCACGAGGACAGGCCCCTCCTCGACGGCCTGATGCTGCTCACCTCCAAGCCCGTCCTCTACGTCTGCAACGTCGAGGAGGCCTCCGCCGCCTCCGGCAACGCCCATTCCACCGCCGTCGAGGCGATGGCGAAGGCGCAGGGAGCGATGTCGGTGGTGATCTCCGCCGCCATCGAGGCCGAGATCGCCCAACTCTCCGACGAGGAGGAGATGGAGTTCCTGGAGGGCATGGGCCTGCACGAACCCGGCCTCGATCGCCTGATCCGCGCCGGTTACGAACTGCTCGGCCTGATCACCTATTTCACCGTCGGCCCGAAGGAGACCCGCGCCTGGACCATCACGCGCGGCACCAAGGCGCCCGGCGCCGCCGGCGTGATCCATTCCGACTTCGAGCGCGGCTTCATTCGCGCCCAGACCATCGCCTACGACGACTTCGTGCGTCTGGGCGGCGAGGCGGCGTGCAAGGAAGCGGGCAAGGCCCGCGACGAAGGCAAGGAATACGTCGTCCAGGACGGCGACATCCTGCTGTTCCGCTTCAACGCCTGATCGGGCGGCCCGGTTTGCGGGCCCGTACCGACGTCAGAAGGTATCGACTCGTTCTGAGCGGGTCTCTTCCCTGTTCGGCTTCACCCTGAGGCGCCCGGCGGAGCCGAACCTCGAAGGGCGAATGCCGGCGACGTGCGGTGCCGTTCGGCCCTTCGAGGCCCGGCTCTGCTCGCGCTTTCGGGGGAAGGGCCTCCGTACCTCCGTGATCGGGTCGGAAATTCCGTAGTCCCGGATCAGTTCGGGATCGGATCGCGCGGATTACCGCCGACGAAGCGCGCGTGCATGCGGAAGACGGCGATCACCGTCTCCGCCGCCAGCCGCACCGCCAGGAACAGCACCGCCCCGATCGCCCCCGACAGAATCACCACCAGCAGCCCCACCAGGGGCGCCTGCACCATCGCTGCCAACCCGACCAGGACCCCGATCCCCGCCAGAAGCAGAGCGAGCACGCTTCCGGCGATGTAGAAGGGGCGAACCAGATCGGGGGCTGTGAAGACGTCGAGCGTCAAGAGCTTGGCGTACATGAACGATCCTCGATTCTCGGGCGCCGCGATCGGCTTCGGCGACGCGCCCGCGCACCGAGTCGAACGATGCCGATGTTATACCGCGAGGAACGACGACCAATGACCGAAACCACACGCTGGTTCGAGGACTTTTCACCCGGAGAGGTCCTCGATCTCGGCGCCCGCACCATGTCCGCCGACGAGATCGTCGCCTTCGCCACCGTCTGGGATCCCCAGCCCATGCACCTGGACGACGACGCCGCGCGCACCTCGCTCCTCGGCGGTCTCGCCGCCTCCGGCTGGCACACCGCCTGCGTGCTGATGCGCCTCTTCGCCGACAATCTCCTCAGCGGTTCCGCCTCGCTCGGCTCGCCCGGCATCGAGGCGCTGAAGTGGCGTCGTCCGGTCCTCGCCGGCGACACACTCGCCCTCACCGTGACCATCCTCGACGCGCGCGCCTCCGCCAGCCGCCCCACCGTCGGCTTCCTGCGCGCCGCCTTCGCCATGACCAACCAGCGCGGCGAGGTCGCCCTGAACATGACCTGCACCCTGATGATGCGCCGGAGGACCGCCGCATGAAGTGGCTCGACGAATTCACCCCCGGCGATGCGCTCGATCTCGGCGCCCACACCTTCACGCGCGACGAGATCGTCGACTTCGCCCGCGACTTCGACCCCCAGCCGTTCCACCTCGACGACGAGGCCGGTCGCGCCTCCCTGTTCGGCGCGCTCGCCGCCTCGGGCTGGCACGTCGCCTGCGCGTGGATGCGCCTGTGGATCGCCCGCCAGACCGCCGAGATGGCCGCCCGCGCCGCCACCGGCGCCGACGTGCCCGTCCCCGGCCCCTCCCCCGGCTTCGACGACATGAAGTGGCTGAAGCCGGTGCTCGTCGGCGACACCGTCGCCTACCGCACCAGCGTGGTCTCGACCCGCGCCTCCGCGAGCCGCCCCGGCTGGGGCGTCCTGACCACCCTCAACGAGGGCCGGGTCGGCGACACCGTGGTCTTCCGCTTCACCGGCTACATCATGTGGCCGCACCGCTCGAATGCCGAGAGCTGACCCCCCGAAACGCGAAGAGCCCGACCTCTCGGCCGGGCTCTCGAAATCGTCTCGACGGTACGCCGCTCTCAGTCCTTGGCGCGCTCGACGTAGGAGCCGTCGATGGTCATGACCACCACGCGCGTGCCGATGCCGACGTGCGGCGGCACCGCGGTCTTGACGCCGTTCGACAGCATCGCCGGCTTGTAGGACGACGAGGCGGTCTGACCCTTGGTCACCGGCTCGGTGTCGACGATCTCGAGCGTGACGCGCGCCGGCAGCTCGATCGAGACCGGAACGTCCTGATAGACCGCCACCTGGCACTCCATGTCTTCCTGGAGATAGGCGGCCATGTCTCCGACCACGTCCTTGGAGACCACGATCTGATCGTAGTTCTCCTTGTTCATGAAGTGATAGCCTTCGTCGTCGTTGTAGAGGTAGGCGTAGGCGCGCTCGTCGAGCATGGCGCGCTCGACCTGCTCGGTGGTCTTCCAGCGCTCGGACACCTTCACGCCGTCGGAGATGCGGCGCATGTCGACCTGGGTGGTCGGGGTGCCCTTGCCGGGATGGAAGCTCTCCGAGGAGAGAACGACGTAGAGCTTGCCGTCCATTTCGACGACGTTGCCCTTACGGAGATTCTGCGCATTGACTCGCATGGGGGATGGACCTCTATCGGATCAAAAGACCTTCGCGCGCCGACCCGACGGTCGCCACGTGTTGGCGTCTCCTCTCTCACTTCTTCGCCTCCAAGGAAAGCGAAAAGTCATGGAAACCGCCCGTCCCTGGTGGGACCCGGCCGCTCACGCCGACCGTCGCCCCGCCCTCCTCGCCCGCAACGCCGTCAAGCGCGCGCTCCGTCGCTGGTTCGACGGCGAGGGCTTCACCGAGGTCGAGACGGCCTGTCTCCAGCTCTCGCCCGGCAACGAGACCCATCTCCACGCCTTCGCCACCACGCTTCTCGGCGACGACGGCGTCTCTCGCCCGCGTTACCTCCACACTTCGCCCGAATTCGCCATGAAGAAGCTCGTCGCCGCCGGTGAGACCAGGATCTTCGACTTCGCCCGCGTCTGGCGCAATCGCGAGGGCGGACCGACCCATTCGCCCGAGTTCACCATGCTCGAATGGTATCGCGCCCGCGAGGACTGGACGGTCCTGATGGACGACTGCGCGAGCCTCCTCGCCCTCGCCGCCGACACCGTCGGCGCGCGCTCATTCCGCCATCGCGCCCGCGCCTGCGACCCGCGCGCGCCGCTGGAGCGCCTCACCGTCGCCGACGCCTTCGCCGCCCACGCCGGCATCGACCTCCTCGCCACCCTGCCCGCCGACCCGGCCGACGCGCCCGACGAGACCCATGGCCTGAGCCACGTCACCAGCAC
>JBEOKB010000151.1:0-3121 GCA_040275425.1 Siculibacillus sp.
AGACCCGGTGACCGAAGCCCATCAGACGGAACGGATCGTTCTTGTCCTTGGCGCGACGCACGTACTCCGGAATGCGATCGACCGAGCCGATCTCCTGGAGCATCTGCAGGGCCGCCTCGTTGGCGCCGCCGTGAGCGGGGCCCCAGAGGCAGGCGATGCCGGCCGCGATGCAGGCGAACGGGTTGGCGCCCGACGAACCGGCGAGACGGACGGTCGAGGTCGACGCGTTCTGCTCGTGGTCGGCGTGCAGGATGAAGATGCGGTCGAGCGCCCGGCTGAGAACCGGGTTGACCTTGTACTCCTCGCACGGGATCGAGAAGCACATCTTCAGGAAGTTCGACGTGTAGTCGAGGCCGTTGTCCGGGTACACGAACGGCTGACCGATCGAATACTTGTAGGCCATTGCCGCGATCGTCGGCATCTTCGAGATCATGCGGATCGAGGCGACCATGCGCTGGTGCGGGTCCGTGATGTCGAGACTGTCGTGATAGAACGCGGCGAGCGCGCCGACCGTGCCGACCATGACGGCCATCGGATGGGCGTCACGGCGATAGCCGGTGAAGAACTTCATCATCTGCTCGTGCACCATCGTGTGACGGTAGACGCGAGCCTGGAAGTCGGAGAACTGACCCTTGTTCGGCAGATCCCCGTAGAGCAGCAGATAGCAGGTCTCGAGGAACGTGCCGCTCTCGGCCAGCTGATCGATCGGATAGCCGCGGTGCAGGAGCACGCCGGCGTCGCCGTCGATGTAGGTGATCTTCGACTCGCACGACGCGGTCGAAGTGAAGCCGGGATCGTAGGTGAAGGCACCGGTCTGCCCATAGAGCTTGCCGATGTCGATGACGTCGGGACCGATGGTGCCCGAGCGGACCGGCAGCGCCAACTGCTTGTCGCCGAAATTCAGAGAGGCGGACTTTTCGCTCATGCGGATACCCCCGAACGCGGAAGATCGACCAGGATTGGCACGCCCCGATCTTCGAACCGGTTCGATTGAACCGCGCCCGAAGGCGAGACGATTTGTCTCGGTCGTGTGTGCCCGAGACGGAGCCCTAGACCATTCGAGCGGGACCGACAAGCACTCCCTAGGGATGATGTGGTCCTGGAAACGCCCAAAGTGAATGCAGTGCAAAATAAAGGTGCGGATGTGACTTCCATCAAGGAAGCATGAAACGGGCCATCTTTCACGCGAACAACGCTCCCGCCCCCGGTCCGAAAGCGAGAATTCCGGCTCGAACGGCTCTCCTCACGCCTCGAGCCGGTCGCGGAGCCGCCCCAGCGTCTCCTCCCGGCCGAGCACCGCCAGCACGTCGAAGATTCCCGGCGAGGTGGAGCGGCCGGTCAGCGCCGCCCGGAGCGGCTGCGCCGCCTTGCCGAGCTTCAGCCCCGCCTCCTCGGCGTAGTCGCGCACCACCGCCTCGGTCGAGGCCGCCGACCACTCGCCGACCGCCTCGAGCCGCGACACCAGCGCGGCGATCACCGCCAACCCGGCCGCATCGAGCAGCGCCGTCGCCTTCTCCTCGATCGGCAGCGGCCGCGTCGCGTGCACGAAGCGCATGCCGTCGAGCATCTCCACCAGCGTCTTCGACCGCTCCTTCAGCCCCGGCAGCGCCATGCGCAGCTTGGCCTCGAGCCCGGCGTCGAGCTTGGCGAGAAGCGCGCGCCCCTCGTCGGTGTAGGGCAGGAAGGCCTCGAATGCCGCCCACAGTGCGTCGTCCGGCGTCGAGCGCATGTAGTGGCCGTTGAGGTTCTCGAGCTTGACGAAGTCGAACCGCGCCGCGCCCTTGTTGATGTCGGTGATCTCGAACCAGGAGATCGCCTGTTCTGTGGTGAACAGCTCGTCGTCGCCGTGGCTCCAGCCGAGGCGGGCGAGATAGTTCTTCACCGCGTCCGGCAGATAGCCGAGCGCCCGATAGGCGTCGACGCCGAGCGCGCCGTGGCGCTTGGAGAGCTTGGCTCCGTCGGCCCCGTGAATGAGCGGGATGTGGGCGAACGCCGGCACCGTCCAGTCCATCGCGCGATAGATCTGCGTCTGGCGCGCGGCATTGGTCAGGTGATCGTCGCCGCGGATGACGTGGGTGACGCCCATGTCGTGATCGTCGACCACCACCGCCAGCATGTAGGTCGGGGTGCCGTCCGAGCGCAGCAGGATGAAGTCGTCGAGCACCTCGTTGCGGAAGGTGATCTTGCCCTGGACCAGATCGTCGACCACCGTCTCCCCGGTCTGCGGCATCTTCAGCCGGATCACCGGCGCCACGCCCGCCGGCGCCTCCGAGCGGTCGCGGTTCCGCCAGCGCCCGTCGTAGCGCGGCGGACGGCCTTCCTTCATCGCCGTCTCGCGCATCTCGTCGAGCTCGGCCGGCGACGCCCAACACTCGTAGGCCTGACCGCGTGCGAGCAGCTCGCGCGCCACCTCGGCATGGCGACCGGCGCGGGCGAACTGGAAGATCGGCTCCTCTTCGCCCTCGAGCCCGAGCCAGCGGAGCCCGTCGAGGATGGCCTCGATCGCCGCGTCGGTCGAGCGTTCGCGATCGGTGTCCTCGATGCGCAGGAGCATCCGCCCGCCGGTGTGCTTCGCCCACAGCCAGTTGAACAGCGCCGTGCGCGCCCCGCCGATGTGGAGATACCCGGTGGGGGAGGGGGCGAAACGAGTGACGACGGTCTCGGCCATGATCGGATCCGCTCTCGGGGAGGTCGGTGGGCGTCGCGACCATCGCGAACGGCGCATCGGCCACGGATGGGCCGCGCGCGTCGGGTCGGACGGCGCGCGCTCGACCCGCTCCCGACGACGAGGGGAGCGATGGCCGGACGCGCCGGCGATCGTGTAGCATGGTCGCGACCGAAATCCCAATGGGGTATCGCCCGTGCCGCTCGAGCACGATCGCCCGCGCACCACGACCGACGACGACCGCCGCATCCCGGGCTCCGCCGCTGCGGCCGAGGCCGCCGCGCTCGTGCGCGCGGACCGTTTCGCCCTGCGCACGCCTTCGCCGCTCGCCCGTCTCGCCCATCGCGCCCGCGCCCACGCCGAGCGTCTTCTCGACGCCGCCCGAGCCGATGTCGAGAACGGTCTCGCCCTTCCGCTCCTCGTCGTCGTCTTCGCCTGCGGCATCGCGCTCTATTT
>JBEOKB010000152.1:0-4362 GCA_040275425.1 Siculibacillus sp.
GTCCTCGCCCTGCGCTCGCCGCTCATGCTCGCCGCGCTGGTGCCGGTCGCCGCCGCCGCCGCCCTCGCCGCCGGTCACGCCCCGCGCGACCTCGCCCGCCGCCTCGCCCATGTCGAGGGCTTCCTGATCGTGCTGGCGCTGCTGCTGCCGCTGACCGTTCCCGGTCCGACCTGGGCGACGCTCGGCCCGCTCGATCTCTCCCGCCCCGGCGTCGATCGTGCCGTGCTGATCCTGCTGCGGGTCAATCTCTGCGCGCTGACGATCTTCACCCTGCTCGGCGGCCTCGAGCCGGTGCGCTTCGGCCATGCCCTCGCCCGGCTCGGCGTATCGGCCAAGCTGGTGCATCTCCTCCTCTTCGCCACCCGCTGGGTCGCCCTGGTGCGCGAGGAGGCCGGTCGCCTCCACGACGCCCTGCGCGCCCGCGCCTTCCGCGCCGCCGGCTCGCGCCACGGCCTGCGCACGCTCGCCCATTTCCTCGGCCAGCTGCTGGTCCGCGCCTTCGAGCGCGCCGAGCGGGTCGACGAGGCCATGCGCTGCCGCGCCTTCTCCGGTCGCTTCGCGTTGGTGGCCGAGGAGGCCTTCGCCCGTCGCGACGCAGCCTTCGCCGTCGCGCTCGCCGCCGCCCTCGCCCTCGTGCTCCTGGGGGACCGACTGGTTTGACCCACCTCTTCGACCTCGAAGGCGTCACCGTCGAACGGGGCGGCCGCCGCGTCCTCGACCGCGTCGACCTCCGCCTCGCCCCCGGCGAACGCCTCGCCGTGGTCGGCGCCAACGGCGCCGGCAAGACAACCCTGTTGCGCACCCTGGTCGGGCTGGAGAAGCCGACCTCCGGCCGCCTCACCGCCTTCGGCGCCGAACGCCGCGTCGAACGCGACTTCCGCGAGGTGCGCGCCCTCGCCGGATATCTGTTCCAGGATCCCGACGATCAGCTCTTCTCCCCGACCGTGATCGAGGACGTCGCCTTCGGCCCGCTCAACCTCGGCCTGTCACAGGCCGCCGCCGTCGCCCGCGCCGAGGCGACCCTCGATCGCCTCGGCCTCGCGCCCCTCGCCCGCCGCGTCACCCATCGCCTGTCCGGCGGCGAGAAGCGGCTGGTGAGCCTCGCCGCCGTGCTCGCGATGGAGCCGCGCGCCCTCCTCCTCGACGAGCCGACCAACGCCCTCGACGAGACCCGCCTCGCCGCCCTGATCTCCATTCTCTCCGGCCTCGACACCGCGATGGTGATCGTCTCGCACGACCGCCTCTTCCTCGAGCGCCTCGCCGGTCGCACCGTCGTCCTCGCCGACGGGCGGATCACCCCGGCGAGCCTCCATCGCCACGTCCATGTCCACGATCACGTCCACATCCACGGCCTCGACGCCGAGCATCGCCACGACCACACCGAAGAACCCTGAGACCGACCCGACCGGAGCGACCACCACCGTGCAGCGCGTCACCCTGACCTTCGACGACGATCTGATGGGCGAGATCGACCGCTTCATGGAGTCGCGCGGCTACTCCAACCGCTCCGAGGCGGTGCGGGATCTCGCCCGCGCCGGCCTCGCCCACGGCATCGAGGGGGTCGGCGAGACCCGCGACTGCGTCGCCACCCTCACCTACGTCTTCGATCCCGAGACCCGAGAACTCGCCAGACGTCTCGCCGTCGCCTATCGCGACCGCACCGATCTGCGCGCCACCCGCCTTCAGCGCCCGCTCGCCGGCGGCGAAGTGCTGGAGATCGCCGTCCTCGAAGGCGCGACGACCGCGATCGCCGCCTTCGCCGAGACGATCCGCGCCGAACGCGGCGTCCGCAACGGCGAACTGGTGATCGTCCCGGCGCCGGTCGCCTGAGCGCGAGTACCGTCCGGATCGCCCACGCCCTCGATCGCGCCTAGCGGGCGTCGGCCCGCGCCGATCGCTCCGCGGCCTCCCTCAGACGATCACTGGTCAGCGCCTTCAGAAAGGCCACGATGTCGGCGACATCGCCTTCCCTCAGCGCCGACGGAGTCCGCCGGGTGAAGCGACGGCTCTGCGGCGACCATTCGATCTGGGTCTCGACCCGACCGTCCGTGACCACGTGCCCGGCCTGAACCGTCGCCATGATCCGCACCACCTCGGCCAGATCGGAGACCGAACCATTGTGAAGCCACGGCCCGGTCAGCGCGACGTTGCGCAACGACGGCACCCGCCACAACCCGGCCCGCCCCGCCTTCGCCCCGCCGAGATCGTCGATCAGTCGATACTTCGCCGTGTAGACCGACGGCAGCGCCGGGAACAGCCGCAGCCCCGAGCTTCCCTTTTCCGGCGCGAGGAGGCTCGCCCGACTGAACCCCGGCCCGGCATGACAGACGATGCAGCCGACGCTCTCGAACAGCGCCATCCCCCGGATCTGCTGCTCCGTCAACGCCGAGGCGTCACCCCGCACGAAGCGATCGAACGGCGCGTCCGCGGTGACGAGGGTGCGCTCGAAGGCGGCGAGCGCCTCGACGACGCGGGCGGCATCGATCGCGGTGCCGGGCCCGAACGCGGCGGCGAAGTCCTCCACGACGTCCGCGCGCGCCTTCAGGCGCTCGACCACCTCGGCCGGATCCGCCCCCATCTCGATCGGATTGACGATCGGCCCCAGCGCCTGTTCCTCGAGGCTCCGGGCCCGTCCGTCCCAGAACAACCGCGCCTGGAAGGCGGCGTTGTAGACGGTCGGTGTATTGCGCGGTCCGATCCGTCCGTCGATGCCCACCGCCGTGGGCCGCCCGTCGGCGCCGCCGCCACGATCGAGATCGTGACACGAGGCACAGGTGAGCGTCCCGTCCCGCGACAGGACCGGATCGAAGAACAGTCGCCGGCCGAGCGCCACCTTTTCGGGCGTCGTCGGATTGCTCGCGGGAGACGGCGCCTCGAGCGGCAGCGCCTCCCACACCGCCCGGCCGACCACGGTCGACGGTTCCCCGATTTCCGCTTCCGGTGCGGAGAGGGTCGGCGCCAGCCGGTCGCGTCCGGTGAGCGACAGCGTCTCGATCACCGCCAATTTGACCCCGAACGCGAGGACGCCGCCCGCCAACGTCACGACCAGGACGACCCGCTGGGTCGCGGTGAGACGGGCCATCGGCCCGAGATCGCGCCAGACGATGAGGATCGCCGCCGTGAGGCCGACCGCGACCGCCCCCGCTCCGATCGGGAGGAGAGGTGAGAAATCGAACATGTGGCATACATCCGAAAGAAGGACCGAGGCCTATCCCGCCAATCGCCGCAGAGCCGCGGCGTCGACGATGCCGATGCGTCCGGGCACGGTCTCGATCACGCGTCGAGCGACGAGGCCGCGCAACACCCGCGACACCACCTCGCGCGACGTCGCCAGATGCCGCGCGATCTGTTCCTGGGTCACGCTCACCTCCGCGCCCCCCTTCGTCCGGCGCAGGAGCAGGGCGGCGACGCGGGCCTCGAGTCCCTGACTCGCGGTCTCCTCGATCAGCGCCATCAGCTCGAACAATCGCCCCGACAGGACGTCGAAGGTGAAGCTCTGCACCGCCGGTTCGGTGGCGAAGAGCCGCCGATAGACGTCTCCCGGAACGATCCTCACCCGGGAGGCCCCCTCGCTCTCGACCCACGCCGGATAGGCGAGGCGCGAGAACATGCAGTTGAGCGCCAGAATGCAGGACTGCCCCGGCTCGACCCAGTAGAGCGTCCCCTCCCGCCCTTCGGCCGAGACGTAGTAGACCCGCAGCGCCCCTTCTTCGACGAGATAGGCGCCCGTGACCAGATCGCCACGTGCGACGAGCGGGGTCCCGCCGCCGCAGCACAGGTACTTCGTCGAGGCCGTCAACAGAGCACGCCCCTCGGGCGAGAGTTCCGCTAGGGTAGGAAAGAGTTCGAGGGGCGGTGCCGAGGTCATCGATCGATCGTAACGCCTCGCCGCCGAGTTCGACACGGACGCCATGTCGCGCCTCCTCCCGGTTCACGCGCCACGGCCGAAGAAGAGATCGCCAGGCGCCGAGGACACGACCTCCGTGATCTCGTCGAACGGCAACCCGACCCGCTCGTGCGCACGCCGCACCGCCTCGGCATTCTCGGCCATGGTCAGGCAATAGGCCCGACCCTCGCCGAGACCGACGTGAATGCGCACCGACACCACCCCCTCGGCACGGCACGCCTCTTCGTACTTCGCATGGAACCCGGCGAAGTCTTCGCCGGAGATCCCGGCGGGAAAGGTTCCGTGTCGTACGTCGTGAGTATCGACGAAGAATTTGAGAGAGGAAGCGGAAGTCATCGCTGTGGTCTCCTGTCGCCGATCGGTTCGGCAGAGCAGGACCATCCCACGTCGCGGCTCCTTCTGCTGTGAGCCCCGTCTCTCATCCAGCTGAGGCCAGAGTCCGCGGGTTAGTTTGG
>JBEOKB010000153.1:0-1911 GCA_040275425.1 Siculibacillus sp.
CTCCCCACGAGGTCCCACCGACGCCCTCGCACCCCTCGAAACGCGGCGCGCCCGGAGGTCTCCCTCCGGGCGCGACAGGCATGCGGAGCGCGTCTTCGGCGATCGCTCGCGCCGATCACATGTTCGGATAGTTCGGCCCGCCCGAGCCTTCCGGCGTCGTCCAGGTGATGTTGCCGTTCGGATCCTTGATGTCGCAGGTCTTGCAGTGCACGCAGTTCTGCGCGTTGATCACGAAGGTCATCCCCTCCGGCTTCTCCATCCACTCGTAGACGCCGGCCGGGCAGTAGCGCGTCGACGGGCCGGCATAGACGCCGAGCTCCGACGACTTCTGCAGCTCGGCGTTCGCGAGCTCGAGATGGATCGGCTGATCCTCCTCGTGGTTGGTGTTCGACAGGAACACCGACGAGAGGCGATCGAACGAGATCTTGCCGTCCGGCTTGGGATAGACGATCGGCTTGCACTGAGCCGCGGGCTTCAGGCTCGCCGCGTCGGTCTTGCCGTGCTTCAGCGTGCCGAAGAACGAGAAGCCGAACAGCTCGTTGGTCCACATGTCGATGCCGCCGAGCGACACGCCGAGGATGGTGCCGAGCTTCGACCACAGCGGCTTGACGTTGCGCACCTTCTTCAGGTCCGCGCCGATGTCGCTCGCCCGCCACGCCTGCTCGAACTCGATCGGCTCGTCGTTGGCCCGCCCGGCCGCGATCGCCGCGGCGATCTTCTCCGCCGCCAGCATGCCCGAGAGCATCGCGTTGTGGCTGCCCTTGATGCGCGGCACGTTGAGGAACCCGGCCGAGCAGCCGATCAGCGCGCCGCCCGGGAACGACACCTTCGGCACCGACTGGAACCCGCCCTCGGTGATCGCGCGCGCGCCGTAGGCCAGCCGCTTGCCGCCCTCGAACGTGTCGCGGATCGCGATGTGGGTCTTGAAGCGCTGGAACTCCTCGAACGGCGACAGATACGGATTGTCGTAGTTCAGATGAACCACGAAACCGACCACCACCTGATCGTCCTCGATGTGGTAGAGGAACGAGCCGCCGCCGGTCTTCATGTCGAGCGGCCAGCCGAACGAGTGCTGCACGAGACCCGGCCTGTGCTTCTTCGGGTCGATCCGCCACAGTTCCTTGATGCCGATGCCGAACTTCGGCACGTCCGCATCGCGGCCGAGGTCGTACTTGGCGATGATCTCCTTGGCCAGCGACCCGCGCACGCCCTCCGAGATCAGCACGTACTTGCCCATCAGCGCCATGCCGCGGGTGAAGCCGTCCTTGGGCGCGCCGTCGCGACCGACGCCCATGTCGCCGGTGGCGACGCCGATCACCCGGCCCTCGTCGTCGTAGAGAACCTCCGAGGCGGCGAAGCCCGGATAGATCTCGACGCCGAGCGCCTCGGCCTTGGCCGCCAACCAGCGGCAGACGTTGCCGAGGCTGACGATGTAGTTGCCGTGGTTGTTCATCAGCTTCGGCATGGCGAAGTTGGGCAGGCGGATCGAGCCGGCCGGGCCGAGCACCAGGAAGTGGTCGGCGGTGACCTTCACCTTGACCGGGCACTCGGGGTCCTCGCGCCAGTCCGGCACCAGCCGGTCGAGGGCGATCGGATCGACCACGGCGCCCGACAGAATGTGCGCGCCGACCTCGGAGCCCTTCTCGAGCACGACCACCGACAGCTCGCGCCCTTCGGCGTTGGCGATCTCCTTGAGACGGATCGCCGCACTGAGACCGGCCGGTCCCGCGCCGACGATCACCACGTCGAATTCCATTGCATCCCGTTCGGGAAGGTCGTGCCTGTCGGTCATCGCTCGCACTCGCGCCTGTCGCTCGAAGGATCGGGCGTCGACCGACGGCCGACGCCCCGGGCGACCGCCCTCAATAGAATGCCTGAATACCGGTCTGGGCGCGGCCGAGGATGAGGGCG
>JBEOKB010000154.1:0-6470 GCA_040275425.1 Siculibacillus sp.
AGTAGGACTCGATGCGCAGGGCGCGGTACTGGCCCTCGCCCGTCTCGACGAGCCCGACGGCCCCGGCCGTGGCCCGACCGCCGCGCTGGTCGAGACCGCCGACGGCCGCCTCGACCAGGAGGCGATCGCCGATCTGCGCCGCACCGTCCAGGCCCTCGGCGACGGTGAACAGACCGGCATCCGCGTGGTCTTCTCCACCGGGGTCGCCACCGCCACCACCGCCGGTCTCGCCTACGGCCTCGCCCGCCTCGCCCGCGACGCCCGCCGTCGCGTGCTGCTGGTCGATCTCGCCCACGAGGAGGAGGTGCTCGACCCCGCCTTCGAACTGGGCGAACTGATCCCCGAGGTCGGCGCCGACGCCGACGACGAATTCGAACAGGTCCGTGCCCCTGACGGCATGGCGCTGGCCCGTCCGCTCGATCCGGTCGTCGAGGGCGATCCCGAGGGCTGGCCGGAGGGTCTGGCCGACTTCCTCGATCGCACGCGCCCGCTGTTCGACACCGTTCTCGTCCACCTCGGTCGCGCGCCGGTCGCCGCCCTGCTGTTCGACATCGCCGACGCCGTCGATCACATGACCCTGGTCGTCGACGAACGCGATCTGGCCGGTCGCCGCACCACCGAGGAGATCGACGTGATGGCGGGCCTCCTGCCCCATTTCGACGGCCTTCTCGTCGTGTCGACCGTCGTCGCGGAAGGCGAGGCGGCGATACGCGAGCCGCGTCGCCGCCGCGCCCGCGTCTGACCGCCCATTCGGAGTTCGCATCGCATGATCCTGGTCGACCATACGCATCTCGGCCGCAAGGTCACCGGGCTCGAGCGCATCACCCTGGAGCTGTTCGGCCCCGAGGCCCTGGCGCCGTTGCCGATCCACCCGATCCGCTCGACCGGCACCGCCGGGTTGATCTTCGCCCAACAGGTCGAGATCCCCGCCCGCCTCGCCGCCTCCCCCGGCGCGTTGCTGCTGGCGCCCGGCTTCCCGCCGTCGATCCCGGCCTCCTTCTTCGGCCGTCGCGTCGTGCCCTATGTTCACGACTGCTTCCTGATCACCCGACCGCAGGATCTCAACCGGCGCGCCGCCCTCTACATGGCGCCCGCCTTCCGCCGCGCCGTCGCGACGCTGCCGTGGTTCCTGGTCAATTCGCAGACGACGCGCGGCGAACTGCGCGCCTTCTGCCGCCCCGATGCCGAGATCTCGCTCTATCGCCCCAACGTCCGCGACGTGTTCGGCATCGGCGCCGAGGCCTCCGCCCGCGCCGCCACCGCGCGCCGGGTCGAACGGGGAGGGCGCCTCGATCTGATCGCGCTCGGCACCATCGAGCCGCGCAAGAACCTCTCCGCCGCCGCCGATCTGGTCGAGGCGCTGCGGGTCGCCCACGGTTGGGATGCCCGTCTCCATCTGGTCGGCCGCCCCGGCTGGGGCGGCGAGGTCGAGCGGCTGAAGCAGCGCGCCGGCGTGATCGTCCACGGCTACTGCGAGCCCGACGAGGTGCGCCGCCTCCTCGCCGAGGCGCACGTCTTCCTCTCCACCTCGCACGACGAGGGCCTGGGGCTGCCGCTGCTCGAGGCGCAATATGCCGGACTGCCGGTGGTCGCCCCCGACAAGACGGTGTTTCGCGAGGTGCTCGGCACCTCCGGTCACTTCGTCGACCCGGCCGATCCGCGCGCCGCCGCCGCCGAGATCGATGCCCTGGTCACCCGTCCCGGCATGTTCGTCCAGGCCGCCGCCGACGCCATGGCCAACGTCGCCCGCTGGAACGCCGAGGCCGACGGCGATCGTCTCGCCCTCATCGAGCGGTTACGGCCCTGGGCCTGACACGCGAGGACGCATCGCCGCCCGTCGCGGCGTCGTCCGGTTCGTCGATCTTCGTCGAAGGCGTCAGGCGACGCGTGCCGTGGCGTCCGGTGCCCGTCGATCGTGGGCGCGCACCATCTTGGCGACGCAGGGTTCGAGGCTGTTCCGCCCGTTCTCGATCGCATCGATACAGGCGCGAATGCGCGAGTCCGTCGCCATCATCCGATCGGCGTCCTCGCACGAGAGGCCCTGCAACAACGGGCAGCGTGTCGGATCGAATGCGTTCTTCTTGCCGTCACCGGCCTGGCTCGCGCACATCGTTGCCCCTCGGATACCAAAACGGAGCGGAGTTCGTGCCCCACTCTTCGTATGACAAAAATTCTGGCACGGCACGGGACCTCTAATCAATCCGCAACACCAACCTCGGTAGAGATACCTAGCCGAAAGTCGGAGGAGCGGAGATCATCCGGCCGCGTTCGCGTCGGCGACCCAGCGCAGGATCTGCGGCGTCGACATCGCCCCCGCCTGCCGCGCGATCTCGCGCCCGCCCCGGAACAGCGCCAGCGTCGGAATGGAGCGGATCGAATGGCGCCGCGCCGCCTCCGGCTGTGCCTCGGTGTCGAGCTTGAGCAGCACCACCTTGGGTGCCAGCAGAGCGGCCGCCTCGTGGAACGACGGCGCCATCGACCGGCACGGCCCGCACCACGGCGCCCAGAAGTCGACCAGCAGCGGCAGATCGCTGCGTTCGATCTGGCGCGCCAGCCCGGCCGCGTCGACGCCGATCGGCTCGGCCGTCAGCAGCGCGGACCGGCACGACGGGCAACGCGCCGCCTGCCACTGGCCGTCGAGGCGGTTCGTCGGAAGACGGTTGACGGTCCCGCAGCCGGGACAGACGATGTGGACGTGCATCGCGGGTCTCCTCCGATCGGATCGGACGTCGGGCCGGGTGCGATCGCGACGTCCGGCCGTGTGTCTCGTGAACCGAGATGGGGGTGATCATGATCGATTTCGAGGCCGAAGCGATGATCTGTCCCCCGCTGCGGCCATCGGTCCCGCCTCGGCGCGCCCTCGCGGTCGTCGCCAGCGTTCTCGGCCTCCTCCTCGCCCCGCTCGCGGCCGACGCCGCCGGGCGCGGACCGTCGTTCGACTGCGCCGGAGCCAAGGGCAGGGTCGAAAAGGCGATCTGCGCCGACCGCGAACTGTCGCGCCTCGATCTCGCTCTCGCCGACGCCTATCGCGCCGCGCTCGCCCGCTTGGACGGCGACGCCGAGGCCCAGGCGGCCCTGCGCGCCGCCCAACGCTCGTTCCTCTCCGTCCGCGACGCCCGCATCGGTGATGCCGAGTTCACCGTCGCCGACGCCATGAGCCGGCAACTCGATCTGCTCGCCGGCATCGACGGCGCTCCCCGCACCGAGTTCGTCGGCGTCTGGGCCGGTCATGCCTCGGAACTGAAGGTCGAGCGCCCCGCGCCGGGCGACGCGGCGATCCCGGCGGGCGCCTTTCGCGTGTCGGTCGACGCGGTCGAGCCGACCCGCGCCCGCTGGCTCTGCGACGCCACCGGAATCGGCCGCCTCGTCGGCGACGCGCTCGTCGTCTCGGCGCCACCCGCGGACGACGTCCTCGAGGGCTGGACGCTGAAGATCGTGCGGAGAGGGCACGTGGTCGACCTCTACGAGATCGGCCCGCCCGGCACCGAGCGCGACGCCACCGGTTTCTACTACGGCATGCGCCCGTTCTGCGGCATGAACGGCGGCGTCGCCGGCACCTATTTCCCGGTGGGCAAGGCCCGCCCCTGACCGCGCCGCGACGCTCTGCACGATTTCTGCGGAGCGCTGCGCGGGATCTGCGGAAATCCCTCGACGGCTCTGCACCGGGCTCCGGCATCGATCGGGCATGACCGAACCGCGCCTCCTCCCCACCGCTCGCCCCGTCCCGTCGCTGCCCCGTCGTCTCCTCGACGACGGCTGGTGGCTGGTCGACGGCGAGGGGCGAGGGCGCGCGGGCGTGGTCGTCCCGTTCCCGGCGGCTCGCGCCGCCGGTTCCATCGATGCCGAACCGCGGAGTGCCCGCCCGTGACCTCGATCCCATCTTCGCCCCCCGTCGCCCGCCCTCGGACCCGGCGGACGTCCTCCGCCGCGTCCTGGCTCCGCCTCCGCCTGCTCGCGCTCGTGATCCTCGTCGTGGTCGTCGACGTCGCCTTCGGCCGGGTGTCGTTCGGCTGGCCGCTCTCGGCCGTCCTCGCCGTCGTCGCGACGGTGTCCGCGACGCTCAACCCCCGCCGCGCCCGCGGACGCACACTCGCGCTCTCCGCCGCGATCCTCGTCCTCGGCCTCGTCGCGCCGATCGTCGACGCCAACGGGTTGTCGGTCCTGCTCGCCGTGCTGGCCACCGCCGCCTTCTCGATCCTTCTGGTCTCCGGCTCGCCCGCCGGGGCGCTCGCCCTCGTCGCCTCGAGCCTGCGGACCTGGGTGAGCGGGCCGGTGCGCCTCCTGCGCGATCTGGTGCGGGTGCGCCGAGCGGGTGCGCGGCGCGCGAGCCGCAGTCCGGTCCGCCTCCTCTCCTGGCTCGGCGCGATCGCCTTCGCCATGCCCTTTCTCCTCCTGTTGAGCGACGGCGATCCCCTGATCGCGCGCGGGGTCGGCGCTCTCGATCCGCGGCACCTCCTGGCGATGCTCTCGTTCGGCCGGGTGATGTGGTGGGCCACGGTCACCGTCCTGGTCTGGCCCTTCGTCCACGTCCGCCTCGCTCGGCCGCGCGACGGCGCGTCGTGGACCGCGCGCCTCGGCGGTGGCATCGCCGAGGTCTTCTTCGGCGACGCGGTCGTGGTCCGCGCGCTCGTGCTGTTCAATGCACTGTTCGCGGTGCAGACCGCGCTCGATCTCGCCTTCCTGTGGAGCGGCCCACGTGTGCCGGCCGGCTGGACCATGGCGGAGTTCGCCCATCGCGGGTTCTATTCCCAGATGGCGGCGGCGGCCTTGGCCGGCGGCTTCGCGCTGGTGACGATGCGGGCGGGCGGACCGGCCGAGCGCTCCCGCCTCGTGCGCGCCCTGCTGACGTCCTGGACGGTGCAGACCCTGATCCTGGTCGGCTCGGCGACCCGGCGCCTGGCGCTCTACGTCGACGGCTATTTCCTCACCGAGGCCCGCCTCGCCGCCTTCGCCTGGACCGCCCTGGTCGCCGTCGGCCTCGTCACCATCCTGCTGCTCGTAGCCGGCCGCCTCCGCTTCGCCCGGGTCGTGGACGTCAACGTCGTCGCCGCCCTCGCCATGGCCTGGACCTGGGCCGTCGTCGACACCGACGCGATCGTCGCGAACTACAACGTCGACGGTGTTCTCGCCGACCCCTCGAGCATCGCTCGTCTCGACGGTTATCACCTGATGCGGCTCGAGCCGGGCGCGCTGCCGGCGATCGATCGCCTCCTCGAGCGCTTTCCCTGCCGCAGCGGGGCGAAGGACATGCGCGAATGGCGTGCTCGAACCATCACCGCTCTGGTCGAGCGCGAGGTCGGCGTGCGCGACTGGTCCCTCAACCACTGGCGGGTCCGGCGTGTCGCGATCGACCTCATGAAGTACCATGGCCTCCCCGGGCACGACGATTCGCATGCGGTGAACTGCGAGTGACACCATGACCGCCCATCGCATCCTCGTCGTCGACGACGATCCCAACATCCGCACCGTCATCCGCTTCGCCCTCGACAAGGCCGGGATGACCACGACCGAGGCGCGCGACGGGGCGGAGGCGCTCGCCGTCTTCGCCGCCGCGCGCTTCGATCTGATCGTGCTCGACGTCGGCATGCCCGAGATCGACGGGCTCGAGGTCTGCCGTCGCATCCGTCGCGAGGCGCAGACCCCGATCCTGTTCCTCTCCGCCCGCGACGAGGAGATCGACCGGGTGCTCGGCCTGGAGATCGGCGGCGACGACTACGTCACCAAGCCGTTCTCGCCGCGCGAGCTGGTGGCGCGCATCAACGTCATTCTGAAGCGGGTGCGCGCGGCCGCCGCTCCGGTCGCACCTCCACCCTCCACCGCCGGGCGCGGCCTGCTCGCGGTCGACGTCGCCGGCCATCGCGTCCGCTTCGCCGAGCGCGAGGTGGACCTCACCGCCAACGAATTCGCCATCCTCGCCGCCCTGGCCGAGCGTCCGGCCCAGGTCTTCCCCCGCGCCCGCATCCTCGACACCGCCTATCGCGGCGAGATCCACGTCTCCGACCGCACCATCGACAGCCACGTCCGCAACATCCGCGCGAAGCTCGCCGCCGTCGGCTGCGCCGACGCCATCGAGACGGTGCACGGCGTCGGCTTCCGCCTCGGCCGCTGCGAGGGCGGGCCGTGACCGCCGCCGCGACGCCGCCGCGCCCGCGCGACAAGTGGCGACCGAGCCTCGGCGCGGTCGTCGCGGTGGTGTTGACCACGGTGGCCGCGCTGCCGCTTTCGAGCCTGTTCTTCTTCCGCATCTACGAGAACGAACTGATCCACCAGACCGAGAGCGAGTTGGTGACCCAGGCCGCCGCCGTCGCCGCCACCTGGAGCCGCGAGCTCGGCGCCGTCCTGCCGGTCGACGCTCCCCTCGGCCCGCTCGTGCCGCCCCCGGCCGAGGAGGCGCCCTATTCCCGCGTCGACGTGCCCGCGCGGCTCGATCTCGCCGCGCGCAGCTCCCGCCGCCGCCCCGGGTGTCGCAT
>JBEOKB010000155.1:0-22462 GCA_040275425.1 Siculibacillus sp.
ACACCCACGACCACGGAAGGCTCGACACAGAAAAAAGACCCGAACTCACATGACCGAGCGGGCGCTTCCGGCGGCGACCGGGGGAGGCGCCGGCCATGGAACCCAGCGGTGACGGCACCGCATCGATCGACGGGAAGGACGAACGGACGGTGGCCAGCTCGAACACGACGAGAGACGGCGGAATGCGGCAGGGGCCGGTGATCGCGGCGGCGGCGGCGGCGCTGTCGGTGCTGATGCTGTCGCTGTTGCAGGGGTGGCGCCTCGTGACGGCGGAGGAGAGGCCCAATCCGATCTTCTTCTGGCAGGTCGATTCGGTGATCGAACGGCTCGGGGCGATCGAGCGGGACCTCGCGACCCGACCGGTCGGTTTCGACGGGGCCGAGACGATCGCCGAACTGGTGCGGTTGGCGAAGCGCGATCCGATCGAACGGCGGACCTATTATCTGGCGATCGACGTGCTGCGGCGCTCCGGCCACGGCGACGTCGCCGATCGGCTGGAGGACGTGGTGGCGCATCTGTCGCTGCGCGACGCGCCGGTGCAGGTGCGCATCGCCGATCGGCGCATTCAGAGCGGCGACTTCGGCGACGCGCTGATGCGCCTCGATGCCCTGGCCCGCGCCTTCCCGGACAATCAGAAGGCCTACGTCGGCTTCTTCGTGATGATGTCGCTGTTTCCGGAGACCCACCCGCTGCTTTCGACCCTCCTCGACCAGAATCCGAGCTGGGGACGGGAGTTCGTGTCGATGCTCTACGAGACCTCGGCCGACAAGGCGTCGTATTTCGACTTCATGCGCCGACACTACCGGGACAAGACGCTGACGGTGGACGCGAGCCTGCGCACGCACGTCGACCGGCTGATCCGGGGCGGGCGACCCGAGGAGGCGTTCGAGCTGTGGCGGCGGCTGTCGGCGCAGAACGGCGTGGAGGTGCCGGAACGGCTGTTCGACGGCGGGTTCGCGCACGGGTGGTCGGGCCTGTTCTACGGCTGGGAATCGGTCGCGGTGCGCAACGTCGACAAGACCTTCGTACCGCATCCGACCGACGCCGGGCGGCGGGCGCTGCGCGTGGAGTTCCTCGGCGACGCGACCCCCGATCCGGGCGCGCATCAGAATCTGCGGCTCGCGCCGGGCGGCTACCGGCTGACGGGCAAGGTGCGCACGCTCGATCTGCGCACCGAGAAGGGCGTGGGCTGGCAACTGGCCTGTCGCGACGGGCAGGGGCGCCTCGCGAAGCTCGCGGCGACGACGCCGGAGAAGGGCAGCGCCGACTGGCGCGACTTCCGCCTGGAGTTCACCGTGCCGGCGAACGACTGCGCGACGCAGCAACTGCGGCTGGAAGTGGTCGGGCCGGCCAAGCTCGACACGCGGGTGTCGGGCGTGGTGTTCTACCGCGACTTGGCGATCGATCCGAAGTGAGGCCCGAACGGGCGCCGGATCACTCGAAGCGGACGCTGTGGAGCGCGGCGTAGCGGCCGCCGCGGGCGATCAGCTCGGCGTGAGCGCCCTCCTCGACCACCCTGCCCTGCTCGACCACGCAGATGCGATCGGCGTTCTCGATGGTCTGGAGGCGGTGGGCGATGACGATGGTGGTGCGGCCGCGCGAGAGATGCTCGAGCGCCTCCTGCACCGCGCGTTCGCTCTCGGTGTCCAGGGCGGCGGTGGCCTCGTCGAGCAGCAGGATCGGCGCATCCTTGAGGATGGCGCGGGCGATGGCGAGGCGCTGGCGCTGGCCGCCGGAGAGCTGGGTGCCGTTCTCGCCGATCTCGGTGTCCCAGCCGTTCTGGAAGGCGGTGACGAAGTCGTAGGCGTGGGCGGCGCGCGCCGCCGCCTCGACCTCGGCGCGGGTGGCGCCGGGGCGGCCGAAGGCGATGTTGTCGTGGACCGTGCCCTTGAAGAGGTAGACGTCCTGGCCGACGTAGCCGATGGAGGCGCGCAGCGAGGCGCGGTCGACGTCGCCGATCGAGACGCCGTCGATGGTGATGCGCCCGGCGGAGGGATCGTAGAAGCGCAGGAGGAGCGCCAGCACGGTCGACTTGCCGCCGCCGGAGCGGCCGACCAGCGCGGTGGTGCGGCCGGGCTCGGCGACGAAGGAGAGCCCTCTCAGCACCTCCTCGTCGGCGCGATAGGCGAAGCGGACGTCCTCGAAGGCGATGCGGCCGGGGGCGACCACCAGCGGCGGGCGGTCGGGCTCGGGCGCTTCGGCGGCCGGTTCGGCGAGGAAGTCGTACATCATCTTCACGCCGACCAGATTGCCGGCGATCTCCACGTGGACGCGCGCCAGCCGCTTGGCGGGCTCGTAGGCGAGCAGCAGCGCGGTGATGAAGGAGAAGAACACGCCGGGGGTCTCGCCGCCGGAGACGACGCGCCAGCCGCCGTAGAGGATGACGCCGGCGACGGCGAAGCCGCCGAGGGTCTCCATCAGCGGGGTGGAGCGGGCGCCGACCGAGGCGAGCTTGTTGGCGGCCTTCTCGACCTCGATCACGGCCGCGTCCATGCGGGCGGCGAGGAGCGACTCCAGCCCGAAGGACTTGACCACCTTGACGCCCTGGACGGTCTCCTGGGTGATCTCGGTGACGAGCATGCCCTGGGTGTAGCCGCGCTTCATGATGGCGCGGGCGCGTTTGATCAGGCGCTGCACGCCGAAGACGGCGAGCGGCATCACCGTCAGCCCGATCAGCGACATCAGCGGGTCCTGGACGATCATCACGGTGAGCAGGCCGACCAGCGACAGGATATCGCGACCGAGCGAGGTGACCACCGCGTTGAGGACGCCGCCGCAGGAGGTCGCGATGAAGGTCTGGCGCGTCACGAACTCGGAGGTGTGACGGGTGGTGAAGTAGGCGACGTTCATCGCCAGGAGGTGGCGGTAGATGCGGGTCTGGACGGCGGCGACGATGGCGTTGGCGATGCGCGACAGCGTCACCTGCTGGCCGTAGGTGGCGAAGCCCTTGACGGCGTAGATCGCCACGATCGCGCCCGACAGGGTCCAGATCGCGGTCTGATCCTTGGCGAGGAAGATCTGGTTGATGACGTCGCGCATCAGCCAGGCGGCGAGCGAGGTGGTCGCCGCGATCAGCGCCATGCAGACGAAGGCGAAGGCATAGCCCTTCCAGTGACGCCGGCCCTGATCGGCGACGAGGCGCCTGATCAGGGTCACGGTGTCGCCGCCGATCACGGTTCGGATGTCTCGTTCCTTCAACTCGCTCTCCGCCCCGTTGCCTCGGCGCCGCACCGGGGTCAGCCGCGCAGCACCGCTCCGGTCGCCTTGGTCACGGCGGCGACGATCTTCCGGCCGAGGGCCTCGAGGTCCTTGTCGGTCAGCGTCGCCTGGACCGGCTGCAGCGTGACCGCGACGGCGACCGACTTGCGGCCCTCGCCGAGGCCGGCGCCGCGATAGACGTCGAACACGGTCGCGGCGGTGATCAGCGCCTTGTCGGCGCCCCTGACCGCCTTGAGGATCTTCTCCGCCTCGACCTTCTCCTCGACCACGAAGGCGAAGTCGCGGGTGAGCGGCATCAGCTCGGGCAGGGCGAGGGCGCCCTTCGACCTGGTCGGCCGGGCCTTCGGTTCGGGGACCGCGTCGAGATGGACCTGGAAGCCGACCATGGGGCCGGAGGCGTCGAGCGCCTCGAGGGTCGAGGGATGGATCTCGCCGAAGTGGGCGAGCACGTTCTGCGGGCCCATCTGCAGGGTGGCCGAGCGGCCGGGATGATACCATTCCGGGGCGGAGCGCACGATCTGGAGGCGGTCGACGGCGACGCCGAGCGCCTCGAGCACGGCGAGGGCGTCGGCCTTGGCCTCGGTCCAGTCGACGGTGCCGGAACGGCCGGTCCAGTGACGGCCGGAGCCGTCGGCGCGGGCGGTGCCGCGGCGCACGCCGCTCGCCTCGATGCGCAGATCCTCGGGGCGATCGCCCTTGAAGACCTGTCCGACCTCGAACAGGGCGACGTCGCCGATGCCGCGCTTGGCGTTGCGCTCGGCGGCGGCGATCAGGCCGGGCATGAGCGAGGGGCGCATGTCTGAGAGATCGGCCGCGATCGGGTTGGCCAGCGCCAGTTCCGGCGTGCCGCCGCCGAAGCGGGTCGCCTCGGCCTTCGACACGAACGACCACGTCACCGCCTCGAGCATGGCGCGGGAGGCCAGCACGCGGCGGGCCTTGGAGCGGCGGATCTGGCGCGAGGTCAGCACCTTGGCGCCGACGGTGGCGTGACCGGCGAGCGGGGTGGAGACGACGTTGGCCAGCCCGTGGATGCGCATGACCTCCTCGACGAGGTCGGCCTTCTGGGTGACGTCGGCGCGCCAGGACGGCACTGCGACGCGGAAGACGTCGTCGCGGCCCATGACGAAGAAGCCGAGCTTCTCCAGGATGTCGCGGATCTCGGCGCGGTGGAGGTCGAGGCCGGTCAGGCGCTTGACCTCGGCGAGCGGGAAGTCGATGACGCGCTCGGTCTCGGGCGCCTCGCCGACCACCACCGGCTCGGAGGCTTCACCACCGCACAGGTCGAGGACCATCTGGGTGGCGAGATCGAGGCCGGGGATCAGCGACGCCGGATCGACGCCGCGCTCGAAGCGATAGCGGGCGTCGGAGACGATGCCGGTGCGGCGGCCGGTCTCGGCGGTGCGGACCGGGTCGAACCAGGCGCATTCGATGAAGACGTCGGTGGTCGCCTCGGTGCAGCCGGTGGCCTCGCCGCCCATGATGCCACCGAGGCCGAGCGGGCCGGTGTCGTCGGCGATGACGCACATGCGGGCGTCAGGGGCGTAGGTCTTGCCGTCGAGGGCCTCGAAGCTCTCGCCGTCGCGGCCGTAGCGGGCGTGGATCACGCCCTTCACCTTGGCGGCGTCGAAGACGTGGAGCGGGCGGCCGCGATCGAGCGAGACGTAGTTGGTCATGTCGACCAGGGCGGAGATCGGGCGCAGGCCGACCGCCTTGAGGCGACGCTGCATCCACTCCGGCGACGGGCCGTTCCTCACGCCGCGCACGTAGCGGCCGTGGAAGGCCGGGCAGGCGACCAGCTCGCCCTCGGCGAAGCGCAGCTCGACCGCGATCGGCGAGACGTAGGAGCCGGGCGTCTTGCGGATGCCCTCGGGCTTCAGCGTGCCGAGACCGGCGGCGGCGAGATCGCGGGCGATGCCGCGCACGCCGGTGCAGTCGGCGCGATTGGGCGTCAGCGACACGTCGATGACCGGATCGTCGAGATCGGCGAAGGCGGCGTAGGAGGTGCCGGTCGGGGCATCGGCGGCGAGCTCGATGATGCCGGTGTGGTCCTCGGACAGGTTCAGCTCGGCGGCCGAGCACATCATGCCGTGGCTCTCGACGCCGCGGATCTGGCCGACGCCGAGGGTGACGTCCTTGCCCGGAATGTAGGTGCCGGCCGGGGCGAACACGGTCTTGAGACCGGCGCGGGCGTTGGGGGCGCCGCACACCACCTGGATCGGCGTCGCGCCGCCGAAGTCGACCATGCACACGCGCAGGCGATCGGCGTTGGGGTGCTGCACGGCGGAGACCACGTGGGCGACGACGAAGGGCTTCAGCTCGGCGCCCTTGTTCTCGACGCCTTCGACCTCGAGACCGATCATGGTCAGCGTCTCGACGATCCTGTCGAGCGAGGCGTCGGTGTCGAGATGATCCTTCAACCAGGAGAGGGTGAACTTCATGGGATCGATCCGGAGCTCGGGTGCGCGGGGGATCGCGCGACCACGTGGGAAGTGAGGGTCGAGATCAGACGCTGAGGCCGCCGAACAGGGTCGGCAGGTCGAGCGGGCGGAAGCCGTAGTGCTTCAGCCAACGGGCGTCGGCGTCGAAGAAGGCGCGCAGGTCGGGCATGCCGTACTTGAGCATGGCGAGGCGATCGATGCCCATGCCGAAGGCGAAGCCCTGGACCTGATCGGGATCGTAGCCGCAGTTCCGGAGCACGTCGGGGTGGACCATGCCGCAGCCGAGGATCTCGAGCCAGTCGTCGCCTTCGCCGAACTTGATCTCCGGGCCGGAGCGGTCGCAGCGGATGTCCACCTCCATCGACGGCTCGGTGAAGGGGAAGAACGACGGGCGGAAGCGCATCTCGACCTGCTCGACCTCGAAGAAGGCCTTGCAGAACTCCTCCAGCACCCACTTGAGCGTGCCGATGGTCGAGGTGGTGTCGATCACCAGACCCTCGACCTGATGGAACATCGGGGTGTGGGTCTGGTCACTGTCGCAGCGATAGGTGCGACCCGGCGCGATGATGCGGATCGGCGGCTTGGAGGCCATCATGGTGCGGACCTGGACCGGCGAGGTGTGGGTGCGCAGCAGGCGGCGGGAGCCGTCCTCCTTCGGCGAGAAGAAGAAGGTGTCGTGCATCTCGCGGGCGGGATGGCCCTCGGGGAAGTTGAGCGCCGTGAAGTTGTAGAAGTCGGTCTCGACGTCCGGACCTTCGGCGACGGCGAAACCCATGTCGGCGAAGATCGCGGTCAGCTCGTCGGTGACCTGGGAGATGGGGTGGATGCGGCCCTCGTTGGCGGGCGAGGACCACAGCGGCAGCGTCACGTCCTCGACCTCGGCGGTGAGGCGGGCGGCGAGCGCGGCCTCTCTCAGCACGACGCGGCGGGCGGCGAGGGCGTCGGCGACGCGGTCCTTGAGGCCGTTGATCTCGGCGCCGCGGGTCTTGCGCGCCTCCGGGTCCAGGCCGCCGAGCGACTTGAGGAGGTCGGAGACCGAGCCCTTCTTGCCGAGGGCGGCGACGCGCACGGCCTCGAGGGCGGGCTCGTCGGAGGCCGCCGCGATGGCGGCGCCGAGGGTCTGTTCGAGGCTGTCGATGTCGCTCATGGGATCGCTCGTCGAATGGGCACGGGGGCGCGGCGCGCACGCCACGTGCTTTCTAACAGAATTGCCGCCCGGCGGAAGGGCGCGGAGGGCGGGAGCCCTCGGATACGACGAACCCCGCGTGAGACCACGCGGGGTTCGAAATCTTCGGCGTTCGATCCCCGAGGGACCCGTTCGATCAGGCCGCCAGAGCGGAACCCGTCGATCAGGCCGCCAGAGCGGCCTGGGCCTTGGCGACGAGGGCCGCGAAGGCTTCCGGCTGGGTGATCGCCAGATCGGAGAGCACCTTGCGGTCGACTTCGATGCCGGCCTTGTTGAGGCCGTCGATGAAGCGCGAGTAGGTCATTTCGGCGGCGACCGAACGGACGCCGGCGTTGATGCGCTGGATCCACAGGGCGCGGAAGTTGCGCTTCTTGTTCTTGCGGTCGCGATAGGCATAGATCATGCCCTTTTCGACGGCCGCCTTGGCGGTACGAATGGTGTTCTTACGGCGGCCGTAGTAACCCTTGGCGGCCTTCAGAACCTTCTTGTGCTTGGCGTGCGAGGTAACACCGCGCTTGACACGAGCCATGGCGAATAATCCTTACGAATGGTGTGGTCGGCGGAGCGCGGTTCAGCCGTAGGGCAGGAACTGCTTGACGATCTTGGCATCACACTCGGCGAGCACCGTGGTGCCGCGCGCGTCGCGGATGAACTTCGTCGTGCGCTTGATCATGCCGTGGCGCTTGCCGGCCTGAGCGACCTTCACCTTGCCGGTGGCCGTGAGCTTGAAGCGCTTCTTGGCGCCGCTCTTGGTCTTCATCTTGGGCATTTGGCTCTCTCGACTGTTGCGGACTGCGAAAACGGCGGCGCCGGGAAGCACCACCGGTCACGCGGCCCGTTGAGACCGCGCGTGAACCCTTCGCGTCCGTGAGTGTGACTTTACGGGTTCGAGCCTTTCGAACCGCCACGGCATGCCCTTTGATCAGCCGGTCGGTTCGTGAGACCGCGGGGTTATAAGCGCCCGAACGGTGGAATGCAACGGCCATGCCGTCGTTTCGACCCGGATCAGCCCTCGGTGGGGCGCAGAGCGGCGATGCGCTCGCCCCAGGCCGTGATCAGGCCGGCGTCGTCGAGGACGATCTCCTCGGTGGTCTCGCCGCGGGAGAGCGCGACGCGGCGGCCCGCCTCGACCGGCTTCAGGGCGAGGCCGACACGCGAGATCTCGAGCGAGGGCACCGCGAGGAAGACCACGTCGAGCGTCTGGGCCTTGTCGGCCTTCTTGCCGAGCCGCTTCAGAAGCGCGATCAGGCCGAAGGGCGAGCCCTCGATCAGGCAGTCGGAGAGGCCGGAGAACTCCTTGCGCTTCTTGCCCTCGCCGTCCGACCACTCGCCGTAGCCGTCATGGCGCAGCGCCACGGTCGGCCCGCCGAGGCGGGTGAGGTGAACCGAGCGGAAGGCGGTCCAGTCGGGATCGACGGTGATGCGCCAGCGCAGGCCGTGAGCCGCTTCGCCCTCGCCGCCGATCATCACGCCTTCGGCGGCGATGCCGGTCTCGGCGATCTTCAGCTCGACGTGCTCGAGGCCGAGGGCGTCGGCACCGGCGCCGAGGGTGCGCCAGCGCAGGCTCTGGGTCGATCCGCTCATCGCCGTCGGTCCTCGCGAGGCTCACCGGGGGTGAAGGCGCAACGAAGGCGCAGGACCGCGCCGAGGGTTCGGCGCGGCAGGGAGAGGCAAACCGAGCGCCGCGTCAACGCGGCGCCAGGATCATGATCATCTGCTTGCCTTCCAGGCGCGGCTCGGACTCGACCTTGGCCAGATCGCCGACGTCGGCGCGGACGCGATCGAGCAGCTGGATGCCGAGGTCCTGATGGGCCATCTCACGGCCGCGGAAGCGCAGCGTGATCTTGACCTTGTCGCCCTCTTCGAAGAACCGGCGCGACTGCTTCATCTTGACGTCGTAGTCGTGATCGTCGATGCCGGGGCGGAGCTTGACCTCCTTGATCTCGACGACCTTCTGGTTCTTGCGCGCTTCGGCCGCCTTCTTCTGCGACTGGTACTTGAAGCGGCCGAAGTCGAGCAGCTTGCAGACCGGGGGAACCGACTGGGGCGCGATCTCGACGAGATCGAGGCCCGCCTCCTCGGCACGGTCGAGCGCGTCGTAGAACGACACGACACCGACGTTGTTACCCTCTTCGTCGATCAGCTGGATCTGGGGTACGCCACGGATTTCTCGGTTGATGCGCGGCCCTTCCTTGGGCGGCGGCGGAGCGCGAAACGGACGGCGAATGGTCGTGATCTCCTCTGTGATGGTCGCCGGCACGGCGATTTCCCTCGAAAAATCGAAGGTCACCGGTTCACGACGAAGGCCCCGCGCGCGGGACGCCGAGGCCTTCGGTCGATGCGCTGTTCGCGCCGTCGGACCGCTGATCCGACAATTCGCCGAATCCGGCGGGAAGTCAACGCCGGACCTGGGTGCGAGGGGGGTGGAAACGACGTCGGGTGAGCTCTCGCGGCGAAACGACGTGAAGAAAGCCCTTCGCGCCCGCCTCGCACGCCTTGAATCGGAGCACGAAGGCGACTACCCCCGACGCGAACGGGTGGTGCGGAGACCGAGGGCGACATGAGCGAGACCATCGAGCGGATCGAGATCGGCGAGGGCGGACAGGCGCGCGAGATCGCGGTGGCGCGGCGGGCGGGCGCGGGACCGGGGCTCCTGTGGCTCGGCGGCTTCCGCTCGGACATGGCCGGCTCGAAGGCGCTGGCGCTCGACGCCCACGGCGCGGCGCGGGGCCGCGCGGTCACGCGGTTCGACTATTCCGGCCACGGCGTCTCGGGCGGGCGGTTCGAGGACGGCACGATCTCGCGCTGGGCCGAGGAGGCGAAGGCGGTGTTCGACACCACCGCGGGGGCGCAGATCCTGATCGGCTCGTCGATGGGCGGATGGATGTCGCTCCTGGTGGCGCGGGCGCATCTGGCGCAAGTCGGCGCGGACGCGTCGCGCATCGCCGGACTGGTGCTGATCGCACCGGCGCCGGACTTCACCGAGGAGCTGATGTGGGCGGGGTTCTCCGAGGAGATCCGCCGCGAGATCCTGGAGAGCGGCCGCTACCACGAGCCGTCGGCCTACTCCGACGAACCTCATGTGATCACGCGGGCGCTGATCGAGGACGGGCGGCGCAATCTGCTGCTCGGCGGGACGATCGAGACCGGCTGTCCGGTGACGATCCTGCAGGGGCTCCTCGACGAGAGCGTGCCGTGGAGCCATGCGATCCGCCTGACCGAGAAACTGCGGCGCGACGACGTGACGCTGACGCTGGTCAAGGACGGCGACCACCGCCTGTCGCGACCGCAGGACATCGCCCTGATGCTGAGGGCGATCGACGAGGCGGCGGAGCGGATCGCGGCTTAGGCTTCGGCGGAAGGTCGAACGGGAACCCGCTCGACGCGGCGGCCGCGCGCAACGGCCCTCATGCCCCGGCGAAGCACTCGGACCCCCGGGAGCGGAGCCGGTCATGGGGCGCAAGACGTTCTTCCGAGCGGGAGGCGGGACGGTCGAGGTCCTCGGGCTCATGCCGGAGTGATCGCGTGATCGGGCGGCGGAATCGCCCGCCCTCCCCTCACTGCCGGACCGCGCCCTCGACCGCCTCCAGACGGAAGGCGGCGGCCATCAGGGCGCGGGTGTAGTCGGTCTTGGGGCGCTCGAAGATCTCCTCGGCGGGGCCGTGCTCGACGACGCGACCGTCCTTCATCACCATGACCTCGCCGGCGAGCGCGCGCACCACGCGCAGGTCGTGGGAGATGAAGAGATAGGCGAGCCCGTGCTTCTTCTGCAGATCGCGCAGGAGATCGACCACCTGGGCCTGGACCGACATGTCGAGGGCCGAGGTCGGCTCGTCGAGCATGACGAACTTCGGCTCGAGGATCAGGGCGCGGGCGATCGAGATGCGCTGGCGCTGGCCGCCGGAGAACTCGTGCGGATAGCGGTGGCGGGTCTCGGGATCGAGGCCGACCTCCTCCAGCACGCGGATCACGCTCGCCTCGCGTTCGGCGGCGGAGAGGCCGGGCCGATGGACCTCGAGGCCCTCGGCGACGATGTCGGCGACCGACAGGCGCGGCGACAGCGAGCCGAACGGGTCCTGGAACACCACCTGGGCCTCGCGCCGCAGCGGGCGCATCTCGGCGGCGGTGAGGCCCTGGACGTCGCGACCGATCACGACGATGCGGCCCTCGGAGGGCAGAAGGCGCAGCACGGCGAGGCCGAGCGTGGTCTTGCCGGAGCCCGATTCGCCGACGACGCCGAGGGTCTGGCCGGCGCGCAGAGTCAGCGAAATGCCGTCGACCGCCTTGACGTGATCGACGGTGCGGCGAAGGAAGCCCTTTTTGATCGGGAACCACACCTTGAGGTTCTCGGTCTCGGCGACGACCGGGGCGGTGGGATCGGCGGCGGGGGGCTCGCCGCGCGGCTCGGCGGCGAGGAGTTTCCTGGTGTAGTCGTGGCGCGGGTTCGCGAAGATCTCGGCGGTGGCTCCGGCCTCGACGATGCGGCCCTTCGTCATCACGCAGGTGCGGTCGGCGATCTTGGAGACGATGCCGAGGTCGTGGGTGATGAACAGGATCGCCATGCCCATGCGGGTGCGGATCTCGGCGAGGAGCTTCAGGATCTGCGCCTGGACGGTGACGTCGAGGGCGGTGGTCGGCTCGTCGGCGATGAGGAGATCGGGCTCGTTGGCGAGCGCCATGGCGATCATCACGCGCTGACGCTGGCCGCCGGAGAGCTGGTGGGGGTAGGCGTCGAGCCGGTCCTCGGCGCGCTGGATGCCGACCGCCTTCAGCAGTTCGAGCACGCGCACGCGGGTGGCGACGCCGCGCGAGGCCTCGTGCAGCTCGATGATCTCGGCGACCTGGCGCTCGACGGTGTGGAGCGGGTTGAGCGAGGTCATCGGCTCCTGGAAGATCATGGTGACGTCGGCGCCGCGCACCCGGCGCAGCTCCTCCTCACTCGCCTTCAGGAGATCGGCGCCCTTGAACAGGATCTCGCCGGAGGGGTGGGAGGCGGCCGGATAGGGCAGCAGGCGCGGGATCGACAGCGCGGTCACCGACTTGCCGGAGCCGGATTCGCCGACGAGGGCGACGGTCTCGCCGCGGGCGAGATCGAAGGAGACGCGATCGACCGCGAGCGTGGAGCCGCCGCCCTGGCGGAAGGCGACGGAGAGATCGCGGATGGAGAGGAGGGGGGCGGTCACGGCAGTGTTCCCAGTTCGTCGAGGGCGACCTTGCGCATGTCGGAGGGGACCTTCAGCTTGCGATCCGAGGAGACGAAGACGTCGCAGCCCGCTTCGAGCGCCGTGGCGACATGGATGGCGTCCGGCGTCTTGTTGCCCAGCTCGACCCGTGTCGCAGCGGCCCGACGCAGGGTCGGCCGGTCGATCGAAAGGACGTCGATCGGCCGCCCGCCTTCCATCAACAGCTCCTCATAGGCGGCGATTTCCGCCTCGTCCTCGTCGCGCAGCGATCCGGTCAGGACCTCCATAAGCGTCAACTCGCTGGTGACGAGCGGGACGCCGTCCTCGATCATCTTCCGGAAGAAATCGCCGAGGATCGGATCCTCGCTTTCGAGGAAGCGGATGAAGAAATTCGAATCGAGATAGATCTTCATCCGATCAATCCCACTCGTCGCGAAGCGCCCGGACGCGGGCGACGGCGGCCTCGATCGAGGTGTTCTTGTGACCGGCGATGCCGGCCAGACGCAGAACCCGCTCGGCGACCGCCTTGCGGGTGTCATCGTGGAGCCCGAGGTCCTCCACCACGACGCGCACGGTGTGGGTCGGGTCGATGTCGCCGCGCAGATCGTCCGGGAGTTCGGCCGCCGTCAATTCGCGATGGATCACTCTGTTCATCTCGGCTCTCCTCGCCTCGATCCTAGCACATCGCTCAGACGAAGGTCTTTCTGGGATCGAAGGCGTCGCGGACGGCTTCGCCGACGAAGATCAGCAGGCTCAACATCAGCGAGATCATCACGAAGCCGGTCAGGCCGAGCCAGGGGGCCTGAAGGTTGTTCTTGCCCTGGGCGAGGATCTCGCCGAGCGAGGGGGAGCCGGGCGGCAGGCCGAAGCCGAGGAAGTCGAGCGAGGTCAGGGTGGTGATCGAGCCGTTGAGGATGAAGGGCATGAAGGTCAGCGTCGCCACCATGGCGTTGGGCAGGAGGTGGCGCCACATGATGCGGCCGTTGCCGACGCCGAGCGCCTTGGCGGCGCGGACGTATTCGAAGTTGCGGGCGCGCAGGAACTCGGCGCGCACCACGCCGACCAGACTGACCCAGGAGAACATCAGCAGGATGCCGAGCAGGATCCAGAAGCTCGGCACGAACATCGAGGAGACGATCAGCAGCAGATAGAGGTGGGGCAGCGACGACCACACCTCCATGAAGCGCTGGAAGCCGAGATCGAGCCAACCGCCGAAGTAGCCCTGGACCGCGCCCGCCGCCACGCCGATCACCGAGGAGACCACGGTGAGCACGAGGCCGAACAGAACCGAGATGCGGAAGCCGTAGAGGATGCGGGCGACCACGTCGCGGGCCTGATCGTCGGTGCCGAGCCAGTTCCAGTTGCCGACGGTGCAGCCGGGATCGTCGACGCCCTTGGGATAGCGGGCGCAGCGCTCCTCGACCGAATAGAGCCACGACGGCTTGGCCGGGGCGGAGCCGGGGATCTCGTTGTTGGGCGTGTTGTAGGAATAGCGGATCGGCGGCCAGATCATCCAGCCGTTGGCCTCGATCTCGTCGCGGATGATCGGATCACGATACTGGGTCTGGGCGAGGAAGCCGCCGAACTTCTCCTCCGGGTAGTCCTTGACGAGCGGCCACAACAGCTCGCCCTTGTAGGAGACGAGGAGCGGGCGATCGTTGGCGATGACCTCGGAGAAGAGCGAGACGACGAAGACGACCAGGAAGATCACCAGCGACCACGCGCCGCGACGGTTGGCGGTGAAGTTGGCGAGACGACGGGCGTTGATCGGCGAAAGCGGAGCGAGAAGGGTCACGGGCTCAGGTCTCCCGGCTCTCGAAGTCGATGCGCGGATCGATCCAGGTATAGGTGAGATCGGAGATCAGGTTCACCACCAGCCCCATCAGCGAGAACACCCACAAGGTGCCGAACACGACGGGATAGTCGCGGTTGACCAGGCTCTCGAAGCCGAGCAGGCCGAGGCCGTCGAGCGAGAAGATGGTCTCGATCAGCATCGATCCGCCGAAGAAGGCGTGGATGAAGGCGGCGGGGAAGCCGGCGATCACCAGGAGCATGGCGTTGCGGAAGACGTGGCCGTAGAGCACGCGGCGCTCGGTCAGGCCCTTCATGCGCGCGGTGGTGACGTACTGTTTGCGGATCTCGTCGAGGAACGAATTCTTGGTGAGCAGGGTCGTGGTGGTGAAGGCGGCGAGCGACATGGCGGTCAGCGGCAGCACCAGATGCCAGAGGTAGTCGAGGATGCGGGCCGACCACGACATCGCCGCCCACCCTTCCGAGGTGAGGCCGCGCGAGGGGAAGATCGACCAGAACGACCCGCCGGCGAACAGAACCATCAACAAGATGCCGAACAGGAAGCCGGGAATGGCGTAACCGACGACGATGGCGGTCGAGGTCCACACGTCGAAGCGCGAGCCGTCGCGGGTGGCCTTGGCGATGCCGAGCGGAATGGAGATGCCGTAGGAGATCAGCGTCATCCACAGACCGAGCGAGATCGAGACCGGCATCTTCTCCTTGACCAGCTGCAGCACCGAGATCGAGCGGAAGTAGCTCTCGCCGAGATCGAACACGGCGTAGTTCTTCATCATGATCCAGAAGCGCTCGAGCGCCGGTTTGTCGAAGCCGAACTGCTTCTCGAGCTTCCTGATGAACTCCGGATCGAGGCCCTGGGCGCCGCGGTACTTGGAGGAGACGTCGCCGCCGGCGCCGCCCGGCCCGCCCTGGACGCCGCCGAAGTCGCCGCCACCGCCGGAGACGCGCGAGGTGGCGCCGGTGTCGGTGCCGGTGAGCTGGGCGATGACGCGCTCGACCGGTCCGCCGGGGGCGAACTGCACGATGACGAAGCTCACCGCCATGATGCCGATCAGGGTCGGGATCATCAGGAGGAGGCGGCGGAGGATGTAGGCGCCCATCCGGTGTTCTCTCTTCTCGTCGCCGGAGCGGTCGGCCCGCCGGTCACAGGCCCTTGCCGAGCCCGGCGGCTCGGGTGGGATCGATCCACCAGGTCGATTCGATCGCGCGATCGTAGCGCGGTTTCACCGCCGGGCGATCGAACACGTCCCATGCGGCGATCCAATGTCCGGCCTTGTACCAGTGCGGCACCCACCAGCGCCCGGCGCGCAGCACCCGGTCGAGGGCGTGCGCGGCGGCGGTGAGGGCCTCGCGGGTCGGCGCGGCGAGCATCTTCTCGATCAGGGCGTCGACGACCGGGTCGGCGATGCCGGCGAGATTGTGCGAGCCGTTGCGTGCCGACGAGGACGAGTGCCAGAACTGGCGCACGGTCTCGTCCGGCGTGTCGGACAACGACCAGCGGCGCGACACCACGTCGAAGTCGAACTCGGTCAGGCGCTTCTCGAACTGCGAGGGATCGACCACGCGTTCGCGCGCGGTGATGCCGAGCGCCTCGAGGTTCTTGATCCACGGCCCGGCGATGCGGGCGAAGCTCGTGTCGCTCTCCAGGAGTTCGATCTCGAAGGGCCGACCGGCGGCGTCGACGAGGCGGGCGCCCTTGCGGGTCCATCCGGCTTCGGCCAGGAGGGCGGAGGCGCGCTTCAGCAGCGCGCGGTCGCGACCCGAGCCGTCGCTGACCGGCGGGCGCCAGGCCTCGGCGAAGACCTCGGCCGGCAGGCGGTCGCGGAAAGGCTCGAGCAGGGCGAGCTCGGCGGTGGAGGGCGTCCCGGTCGCCTCCAGATCGGAATTGACGAAGAAGGACGGGGTGCGGCGGTAGGAGCCGTAGAACAGCTTGTCGTTCGACCATTCGAAGTCGAAGGCGAGGCCGAGCGCCTCGCGCACGCGGACGTCGCGGAAGATCGGGCGACGGGTGTTGAGGAACCACCCCTGCGCGCCCGAGGGCGAGCGGTCCTCGAGATCCGTGCGCTTGACGCGGCCGTCGGCAAGGGCGGGGAAATCGTACTGGGTGGCCCAGGCGAGGGAGAGGAACTCCTCGCGCAGCAGAAACTCCCCGGCCTTGAAGGCCTCGAAGGCGGCGGTGCGCTCGCGGAAGAACTCGTAGCGAATGCGCTCGAAGTTCCAGCGGCCGCGCGAGACCGGCAAATCGGCGCCCCACCAGTCGGGGAGCCGCTCGTATTCGACGTGGCGCCCGGCCTCGAAGGCGCCGACGCGATAGGGGCCGCAGCCGAGGATCGGCTCGAGCCCGGAGGCGGAGAAGTCGCGGGTCGACCACCATGCCTTCGACAGGATCGGCTGGGTGGCGACGAGGGCCGGGTATCCCCTGCCCTGCTTGCCCGAGAGCCGCACCACGACGCGGTCGGGGGCGGGGGCCTCGGCGGCGACCATCTCGCGCAGCAGCTCGGAGATCTGGGGGTGGCCGTCCTTCTTCAGGGTGGCGAGCGAGAAGGCGACGTCCTCGGCGGTGACCGGCGAGCCGTCGGAGAAACGGGCCTCGGGGCGCAGGCGGAAGACCAGCGTATCGCCGCAGTCGAGGATCTCGATCGAGCGGGCGACCAGACCATAGACGGCGTCGGGCTCGTCCCAGGCACGGGTCATCAGGCTCGCGTGGGTGAGGCCGAGGCCGACGGCGGCGTCGCCCTTGAGGATCAGATCGTTGAACGAATTGAACGTCGAGGGGTTCTGGTTGGTCGACCAGGTCGAGGGGGTGGTCGACAGACGGCCCCGGCGCGGAGCGGCCGGGTTCACCCAGTCGAAGGCGGTGAAGTCGGGCCCGTACTTGAGATCGCCGAAGGTGGAGAAGCCGTGGCGCGGGCCGTCGGCGGCGATCACGGCGCGCGGGTGCGCGGCGACGGCGAGGCCGCTCGCGGCGAGAAGGAGCGCGTCACGACGGGTGAGCCCGGTCGCGGCGCTCACTTGGTCGCCCCGGACTTGGCGGCGGCGGCGGCGTCCCACCACCAGATCGTCGGGAAGCCGGGCGACTGGGTCGGCAGCGGATCGGGGCGGCCGAAGCGGTTCCAGCGAGCCATGCGGGTGTTGGTCGAGGTCCAGCCGGGCACGACGTAGTGGTTCCACAGGAGCACGCGATCGAGAGCGCGGGTGGCGGCGACGAGATCGGCGCGGTTCTCGGCGTAGATCACCTCGGCGATCAGCGCGTCGACGGCGGGGTTGCGGATGCCGGCCCAGTTCTGCGAACCGTCCTGACCGGCGGCCTCGGAGCCCCAGTAGTTGCGCTGTTCGTTGCCCGGCGAGAGCGACTGGGCCCAGCCGGTGTAGATCATGTCCCAGTCGCGGGCGCGGACGCGGTTGACGTACTGGGAGCTGTCGACGACGCGCACGGTCAGCTCGATGCCGACCTTGGTCAGATTCTCGCGCCAGCGCACGGCGACGCGCTCGAAGGCGGGGCCGTTGGCGAGGAACTCGATGCGGAAGGGCTCGCCGGTCCTGGCGGAGACGAGTTTTCCGCCCTTGTTGACCCATCCGGCCTCGGCGAAGAGGCGCAGCGCCTCGCGCAAGGAGGCGCGCAGATCGGTCGTCACCGGATTGGCGAAGGGGGTGGTGAAGACCTCGGGCGGGATCGGCCCGGCCTTCTCGGCCGCGCGCAGCAGCTCCAGTTCGCGGCCCTCGGGCAGGCCGGACGAGGCGAGCTCGGTCGGATGGAAGTAGCTCGGGATGCGCTCGTATTCGCCGAAGAACAAGGTGCGGTTCATGTCCTCGAAGTCGAGGGTCATGGACAGCGCGCGGCGCACGCGGGCGTCGGCGAACTTCTCGCGGCGCAGGTTGGGCACGAAGGCCGACATGACGCCACGCCCCTTGATCGGGATCTTCTCCAGCACGACGCGGCCGTCGGCGCGGGCGGGGAAGTCGTAGGCGGTGGCCCAGTTCTTGGCGGTGTTCTCGAAGCGGACGTCGTAGGTGTCGCCCTTGAAGGCCTCGAGCTCGACGGTCTCGTCGCGGAAGTACTCGTAGCGGATCTGGTCGAAGTTGTTGGTGCCGAGGTGGGTCGGCAGCTTCTCGCCCCACCAGTCCCTCACCCGCTCGTAGACCACCGTGCGCCCGGCCTCGAACGAGGCGATGCGGTAGGGGCCGGAGCCGAGCGGCGGCTCGAGCGTGGTCTCGGTGATCGAGCGCTTCCTGCCCGCGGCGTCGGTGCCCTCCCACCAGTGCTTCGGCAGCACCATGAGCTGGCCGACGATCTGGGGCAGTTCGCGGTTGCCGGCCTGGTCGAAGGTGAAGGTGACCTCGCGCTCGCCGGTCACCTCGGCCTTCTTCACGTGCTTGTAGTAGAAGGCCTGGGTCGGGTTGTGGGCGGTGAGGACCTCGAACGACCACACCACGTCCTCGGCCGAGATCGGGCGGCCGTCGTGCCAGCGCGCCTTCGGGTTCAGCCGATAGGTGACCGAGGAGAAGTCGGGCGGGAAGCGCAGCGCCTCGGCGATCGAACCGTATTCGGTCGACACCTCGTCGAGGGCGGCGGTCATCAGCGTCTCGTGGACGAGGCCGAGGCCCTCGGCCGGATTGCCCTTGGAGAGGACCGGATTGAAGCTGTCGAAGGTGCCGGTGTCGGCGAGGCGCAGGGTGCCGCCCTTGGGCGCGTCCGGGTTGACGTAGTCGAACCGGGCGAAGCCGGCCGGATACTTCGGTTCGCCCATCAGCGAGACGCCGTGGCGCCAACCGCCGTCCTCGGCGCGGGCGGCGGGCGCGGCGGCGAAGGTGGCCAGGGTCAGTCCGAGAAGGGCGACGGTGGTCCGGATCGGG
This sequence comes from Siculibacillus sp., assembly GCA_040275425.1. Taxonomy (GTDB): domain Bacteria; phylum Pseudomonadota; class Alphaproteobacteria; order Rhizobiales; family Ancalomicrobiaceae; genus Pinisolibacter. The sequence goes on from JBEOKB010000155.1 coordinate 18,690, forward strand.
CGCATGGGGGCGGGCACTCGCGGTGGGTCTGAAGGGAACCGGTCGATCGCGACCAGTGAAGCGTCGGATTCGGGCGAGATTATACCGGATCGGCGAATTTCGAAGCCCTCGGCCCGGCGTTTTCGCACCCCGGCGCGGCGGGAATACGACGACGGGCCGGGATCGCTCCCGGCCCGTGAAAATCGACCGCTCGCGCGGGGTCGGATCAGGGCAACGCCACCGGAGAGTCGGCGAGCGAGCGCAGATAGAGGATGACGTCGGCGCGGTCGCCGCCGTCCTTGAAGCCGGCGAAGCCCATCGCCGTGCCGGTGACGAAGGCCTTGGGATCGGTCAGAAACCTGTCGAGATCGGCGAAGCTCCACGTCTCGCCGGCCTTGCCGCGATCGGCGAGGCCGCCGGAATACTTGAAGCCCTCGGTGCGGGCCTTGGCGCCGCCGACCACGCCCCACAGGTTCGGTCCGACCTTGGAGCCGCCGCCCTTCTCCGGGGTGTGGCAGGAGACGCACTTGGAGAAGGCCTTCTTGCCGCGCTCGACGTCGGCCTTGGCGAGGCGGGCGGCGATCGGCTCCTCGGCCGCCGCCACCGGGGCCACCGCGGCGGCGGGCGAACCGGCCGCGGCCACCGCGTAGCCCGGCAGTTCGGGCATTTCCGGCGCGAAGATCACCGAGGAGACGAAACCCGTCACCATGGCGAATATGCCGGCGCCGAACAGCGCACCGGCCATCTTGTTGATTTCCATGATGTTCATGCTGAGGATGCTCCGCCCGTCCGCGTGTTGCACCACACCGGTCGCCCGGCGCCGTCGCACCCCGCCGGAAGCGGGGCGGCGTCACGCGCCTCTCGGGCCGCGCGACGCGTTTCCCGCGTGCCTCGTCGCTTCGGTCGCAATCGAACGGGATCGCCGACACCGGCTCGAGCGGTGGGCGATCGCATGTCCGACGGCTGCTCCAGAGCCCCCTCACAGAGCCGAAACGAAGGACCACACGAGGAATTCGAGACTACGTGCTTTCGCTTCCCGGTGTCCATAACTATAACGGCCACCACATGTCCTCGAGTTCGAGCATCGGTCGATGTCCTCTTCCCGCCTCTCGCCCCTGGTGCTGATCCCCGCGCGTCTGGCCGCGACGCGCCTGCCGGGCAAGCCGCTCGCCGACATCGGCGGCGTGCCGATGATCGTGCAGGTGTGGCGGCGCGCGCGCGAGGCCGACATCGGGCCGGTGGCGGTCGCCACCGACGACGCGACGATCTTCCGGGCGGTGAAGGACCACGGCGGCGAGGCGGTGATGACTCGCGCCGATCATCCGTCCGGTTCGGACCGCATCTTCGAGGCGCTGGGACGGCTCGATCCGGACGGGCGCCACGACACGATCGTCAACGTCCAAGGCGACCTGCCGACGATCGATCCGGCCGCGGTGCGCGCGGCGATCGCCCCGCTCTGCGAACCCGCCGTCGACATCGCCACGCTCGCCGCCGAGATCGTGCGGGCGGAGGAGCGGACCAATCCCAACGTGGTCAAGATGGTCGGCTCGCCGATCGGCGAGGGGCGGCTCCGCGCGCTCTACTTCACGCGGGCGACCGCGCCGTGGGGCGAGGGGCCGCTCTTCCACCACATCGGTCTCTACGCCTATCGGCGCGCGGCGCTCGGCCGGTTCGTGAGCCTGGCGCCGTCGGTGCTCGAGCGGCGCGAGAAGCTCGAGCAGTTGCGCGCGCTGGAGGCGGGCATGCGCATCGACGCGGAGATCGTGGCCACCGTTCCGCTCGGCGTCGACACGCCCGAAGACCTCGAGCGGGCGCGCGCCCTGCTCGCCCCGTGACCCGAACGACACGCGACACCCGAAGGACCGCCCGATGACCGGCCGCAAGAAGATCGTCTTCCAGGGAGAACCGGGAGCCAACTCCCACATCGCCGCCCGCGAGGTCTATCCCGACTTCGAGGCGATCCCCTGCGCCACCTTCGAGGACTGTTTCGCCGAACTCGAGAACGGCTCGGCCGATCTCGGCATGATCCCGATCGAGAACTCGATCGCCGGACGCGTCGCCGACATCCACCACCTGCTGCCGCAGTCGAACCTGCACATCATCGGCGAGTACTTCCTGCCGATCCGCCACCAGCTGATGGCGATCAGGGGCACGCGGCTCGACGAGCTGGCGACGGTGCAGAGCCATCCACAGGCGCTCGGCCAGTGTCGCGAGAACCTGCGCCGGCTCGGACTGCGCTCGGTGGTGGGCGCGGACACCGCCGGTTCGGCGCGCGAGATCTCGCAGGCGGGCGACAAGAGCCGGGGGGCGATCGCCTCGCGGCTGGCGGCGGAGATCTACGGGCTCGACATCCTCGAGGCCGACGTCGAGGACCAGGACCACAACACCACTCGCTTCGTCATCCTGTCGACGGAGGATCTGCGCGCCGCGCCGGGCATCGGGCAGATCATGACGACGTTCGTGTTCAAGGTGCGCAACGTGCCGGCGGCGCTCTACAAGGCGCTCGGCGGCTTCGCCACCAACGGCATCAACATGACCAAGCTCGAGAGCTACATGGTCGAGGGCCACTTCACGGCGACGCAGTTCCTCGCCGACGTCGAGGGCCATCCGAGCGAGCGCGGGCTGGAGCTGGCGCTGGAAGAGCTCGGCTTCTTCGCCGAATACCGCATTCTCGGCGTCTATCGCGCCGCGCCCTGGCGCGATTCGATGAAGGAGCCGGAGACACGGATCACGCGTCCCCAGGTGCGCGGCATGTGAGGCCGTCGTCGGTCGCCTCGCGCGGGGCGCCGAGTTCGGGCGGGCGGGTCGCCGGATTGCGGCGGTATTCGATGGTCTCGAAGCGCATCGAGCGCAGATCGACCATGAGAAGTCGGCCGATCAGCGGTTCGCCGACGCCGGTGATCCATTTCAGCACCTCGGTCGCGGCGAGCGTGCCGAGCACGCCGACCACGGCGCCGAGGATGCCGGCCTCGGCGCAGGAGGGCACCAGTCCCGGCGGCGGCGGCGCCGGGAACAGGCAGCGCCACGACGGGTTCGGCGTGCCGTCCGGCGCGGCGAGGTGGGGCGCGAGCGTGGTGATCGAGCCGTCGAAGGCGGCGACCGCCGCCGTCACCAGAGGGCGGCCGACGGCGAAGCAGACGTCGGCGGCGAGAAAGCGGGTGGCGAAGTTGTCGGAGCCGTCGACGACCAGATCGTAGGCGGCGACCAGCGCGGCGGCGTTGTCGAGGGTGAAGCGTGCCTCGTGGGTCTCGACGACGACGTGGGGGTTGAGGCGGGCGACGGCGTCGCGGGCGCTCTCGACCTTGGGGCGGCCGACGTCGGAGGTGGCGTGGACCACCTGCCGCTGGAGATTGGACAGATCGACCCGGTCGTCGTCGACGAGGCCGAGGGTGCCGACACCGGCGGCGGCGAGATACTGGATCACCGGCGCGCCGATACCGCCCGCACCGATCACCAGGACGCGGGCCGCCTTCAGTTTCTGCTGTCCCGGCCCGCCGACGTCGGCGAGGACGATGTGGCGGGCGTAACGGGCGAGTTCATCGGTTTCGAACATGCAACTCGGACTCGACCGGTTCGTGAAGCTCGGGGAGCGGACGGGTGCGCGCCACCGGCTCGGCCGCGGCTCCGACACCGGAGCTTCGGCCAAACCAACCCGCCTCGCAAGTCGGGAGCGGCAGGACTACGTCGTCTGCCGGATTCCAGGACGATTGCGCAGAGCGAAACGCAGTCGACGCGCCGAGGCGCGATCCACTCGACCTTCGCAGCGCGCCGTCCCGACGAGCGGCATCGCCGCG
>JBEOKB010000156.1:0-3281 GCA_040275425.1 Siculibacillus sp.
TGGGCGAGAACGACGCCCGCGCCGCGCGTCAGCCCCGACAGCATCCGGCTCGCCTCGGTCAGCACCTCCTCCGGCGTCCGCCCGGCCGCCCGCACCTCCGCCTCGATGCGGCGGCGCTCGTCCTCGGCGAGATCGCCGATCTCTAAGAGCGCGTCGACGAAGAACCGGAGGCCGATCTCGGTCGGCAGCCGCCCGGCCGAGGTGTGCGGCGCCCAGATCAGCCCGGCGTGCTCGAGATCGGCCATGACGTTGCGCACCGAGGCGGGCGACAGCGGCATCGGCAGGATCTTGGAGATGTTGCGCGAGCCGATCGGCTCGCCGGTGTCGAGATAGCTCTCGACGATGCGGCGGAAGATCTCACGCGAGCGCTCGTCGAGCTGGGCGAGGCTGCCGGAACCGATGAGGGGCGGGGGGTGCGCCATGGCGTCGCGTGGGATCCTGTCGAGGGTCGAGCCGCGATGGAAGCACGCGCGCGCGGCCATATCAATGCACGGAACCGAGGCACCCTTTACGCCGTTCGCCGGGCGGGATAGGTCTCACCCCAGGTTTTCCCGCGATCGATCGAAAGACATCCCCCCATGCGTCCGTCCAAGCGCGCCGCCGACGAACTGAGGCCCGTCACCCTCGAGCGCGGCGTCGCCAAGCACGCCGAAGGCTCCTGCCTCGTCAAGTTCGGCGACACCCACGTGCTGTGCACCGCCAGCCTCGAGGACAACGTCCCCGGCTGGCTGCGCGGCCAGCGTCGCGGTTGGGTCACCGCCGAATACGGCATGCTGCCGCGCGCCACCCACGACCGCATGCGCCGCGAGGTCAATTCCGGCAAGCCGTCAGGCCGCACCCAGGAGATCCAGCGCCTGATCGGCCGTTCCTTGCGCGCGGTGGTCGACCTCCAGGCGCTCGGCGAGCGCCAGATCACCGTCGACTGCGACGTGATCCAGGCGGACGGCGGCACCCGCACCGCCTCGATCACCGGCGCCTGGGTCGCGCTGCACGACTGCCTCGCCTGGATGAAGGCGCGCGACATGCTCAAGGGCGAGGTCCTCAAGGACCACATCGCCGCCGTGTCCTGCGGCATCTGGAAGGGCGTGCCCGTGCTCGATCTCGACTACGCCGAGGATTCGGTCGCCGAGACCGACGCCAACTTCGTCATGACCGGCCAGGGCGGCATCGTCGAGATTCAGGGCACCGCCGAGGGCCGCCCCTTCTCGCGCGAACAGCTCGGCGCGCTGATGGATCTCGCCGAGAGCGGCATCGGCAGTCTGATCGAATTGCAGAAGCTCGTGGTCTCCTGAGGACCCGGGCGAGAAACGGCAGGGAGGCTCCCCATGACCGCGCGTCGTCTCGAAGGTGGAAAGCTCGTCGTCGCCACCCACAACAAGGGCAAGCTCGCCGAGATCCGCGATCTGCTCGCCCCCTATGGCATAGAGGCGGTCTCCGCCGGTGAGCTCGACCTGCCCGAGCCGGAGGAGACCGGCGAGACCTTCGAGGCCAACGCCGCCATCAAGGCGCTCGCCGCCGCGATCGCCTCCGGCCTGCCCGCCCTCGCCGACGACAGCGGCCTGTGCGTCGTCGCCCTCGGCGGCCAGCCCGGCGTCCATTCGGCGCGCTGGGCCGGCGAGGACAAGGACTTCGCCCGCGCCATGCGCAACATCGAGGAACTGCTCGCCCAGGGCGGCTCGACCGATCGCGGCGCCCACTTCGTCGCCGCGCTGTGTCTCGCCTGGCCCGACGGCCACACCGAGACCGTGCGCGGCGAGATCCACGGCCAGCTGGTGTGGCCCCCGCGCGGCGACGCCGGTTTCGGCTACGACCCGATGTTCCTGCCCGAGGGCGAGACCCGCACCTTCGGCGAGATGACGGCGGAAGAGAAGCACGGCCTGCGTCCGGGCGAGAGCGCCCTGTCGCACCGCGCCCGCGCCTTCGTCGCCTTCGCCGCGCGCTGCCTCTGACGGAAACGGCGGGAATCTGCTCTTCTCCTCGGGTGAGGGCGAGCGATTCGCCGCGACCGGACGGGACCGGATCGCATCCGAATCGAATGGCTGAAGGTGAGGGGAGCACAGGCATGACGTCGAAGGAGCCGGGGTTCGGCATCTACGTGCACTGGCCGTTCTGCGCCTCCAAGTGCCCTTACTGCGACTTCAACAGCCACGTCCGCGCCGGCGGCGTCGACCAGCCGCGCTTCGCCAAGGCGCTGACCCGCGAACTGGCGACCTTCGCCGCCCGCACCCCCGGCCGCACCGTCTCCTCGATCTTCTTCGGCGGCGGCACGCCCTCGCTGATGGAGCCCGCCACCGTCGGCACCGTCCTCGACGCGATCGCCTCGCACTGGGCGGTCGATCCCAAGGTCGAGGTCAGCCTCGAGGCCAATCCGTCGAGCGCCGACGCCGCCCGCTTCGCCGGATATCGCGCCGCCGGCGTCGACCGGCTCTCCCTCGGCGTCCAGGCGCTCGACGACCGCGATCTGAAGCGCCTCGGCCGCCTCCACGACGTCGCCGAGGCCCTGGAGGCGATCGGCCTCGCCCGCCGCACCTTCGATCGCATCTCCTTCGATCTGATCTACGCCCGGCCCGACCAGACGGTCGCCGAATGGCGCGAGGAGTTGCGCGCCGCCGTCGATCTCGCCGCCGATCACCTCTCGGTCTACCAGCTGACCATCGAGGAGGAGACCCGCTTCGCCGATCTCCACGCCGCCGGCAAGCTGATCGTCCCCGACGCCGATCTCGGCGCCGAACTCTACGAGGCGACCCACGCCGTGCTCGATGCGGCCGGGCTCCCCGCCTACGAGATCTCCAACCACGCCGCCCCCGGCGCCGAATGCCGCCACAACCTGCTCTACTGGCGCTACGGCGAATACGTCGGCGTCGGCGCCGGCGCCCACGGCCGCCTCGCCGCGCCGGGCGAGCGCCGGGCCACCGCCACCGAGAAGAACCCGGAGAAGTGGCTGCGCATGGTCGAGGCCCACGGCCATGGCCTGGTCGCCGACGACCTGCTCACCCGCGAGGAACAGGGCGACGAGTACCTGCTGATGGGCCTGCGCCTGAAGGAGGGCATCGACCTCGACCGCTGGGAGGACATCTCCGGCCGCGTCCTCGACCCCGCCCGCCTCGCCGACCTCGAGAAGCACGGCATGGTCGAGCAGGTGGAGGTGGGCGGCCGCCGCCGCGTCCGCGCCACGCTCGCAGGATTCGAGGTCCTCGACGCGGTGGTCGCCGATCTGGCGGCGTGACGCGCGAGATTCGGGGAAAATCGCAGATTGCTCCCTCCCTTCTCCCCTCGTGGGA
>JBEOKB010000157.1:0-4493 GCA_040275425.1 Siculibacillus sp.
CATTTCGCCGCGATCGGCCGCGATCCCGCCTCGCTGCCGTGGTTCGTCAGCCCGCTCGGCCGCTCGCGCGAGACGGCGGAACGCGTGCGCCTCGGTTGCGGCCTGCCGCGCGAGGGCTACGAGATCACCCCCGATCTGCGCGAGGTCTCCTTCGGCCGCTTCGAGGGGATGAGTTACGAGGACATCGGCGCCCATGCCCCCGCCGCGCTCGCCGCCATCCGCCGCGACAAGTGGCACTTCCTACCGCCCGACGGCGAGAGCTACGTCATGCTCGAGGCGCGCGTGCGCGCGTGGTGGGAGCGGAGCGTGGGCGACATGGTCGTAGTCTCCCACGGCGGCGTCTTCCGCGTGCTGCGCGCGGTGATCGAAGGGCTCGAGGACCCCGAACTCGCCCACGAATTCGTGCCTCAGGATCGCATATTCCAGTGGCGGGACGGCCACGGGGAATGGTTATAGTTCTCCCGATGGTCGCCCCTCGCGGGGCTCGATGCGACGCCTCCGCCACGAGAGGCGCGCCGGAGGGACAGAAGTCATGTGCACGCTCGAAGGATGCGGAACCCACGCGGCGATGCCGCCGATCGTCGTCGCCGATGCGGATCGCCGCGCCTTCCTGAGGGGGCTCGCCGGACTGCCGATCGCCGCCGTCCTCGCCGATCCGGCGCTGGCCCAGGTCGCCGCCGCCTCGCTCGAGACCGTCACGATCCCCTTCGGCGACGGCCAGAGCCTCTCCGCCGCGATCGCCTTCCCCAAGGCCGACAAGGCGCCGGTGATCGTGCTGATCCACGAATGGTGGGGCCTCAACGACCAGATCAAGGCGGTGGCCGCCGAATACGCGAAGGAGGGCTACGTCGCGATCGCCGTAGATCTGTTCGGCAAGGTCGCCGCCGACGCCGCTCAGGCCAAGGCGCTGACCACCGGTCTCGATCCGCGCGCCGCCACCAACGGCATGATCGCCGCCGTCGCCTTCGCCCGCGCCCACGCGCGCGGCAACGGCAGGGTCGCCACCCTCGGCTGGTGCTTCGGCGGCGGCTGGTCGCTCAACACCTCGATCGTCACCCCCGTCGACGCCACCGTGATCTACTACGGCAACGTCGCCAAGACCGCCGAGCAGCTGCGCGGCCTCTCCGGCCCGGTGATCGGCCACTTCGGCACCCGCGATCAGTCGATCAACGCCCCGATGGTCGCCGGTTTCGAGGCGGCGATGAAGGAGGCCGGCAAGGCCGATCGCCTCACCGTCTACTGGTACGACGCCGATCACGCCTTCGCCAACCCGACCGGCGCCCGCTACGACGCCGAGGACGCCCGGCTCGCCTGGGAGCGCACCCTGCACTTCCTCAAGCAGAATCTCGGCTGATCCGGCGAGGGACCACGCGTCGGGGCGGCGTGCCGCCCCGCTCGTGATTTGACCGAGGCGCGGCGATCCCCTAGACGAAAACCTCGTTCAGGGGGACGCTTCGGTCATGTCGCACAACACCTTCGGCCATCTCTTCCGCGTCACCACCTGGGGCGAGAGCCACGGACCCGCCATCGGCGCGGTGGTCGACGGCTGCCCGCCCGGCCTCGCGCTCGACGTCGCCGCCATCCAGGCCGATCTCGACCGCCGTCGGCCGGGCACCTCGAAGTTCGTCACCCAGCGCCAGGAGGAGGACCGCGTCGAGGTGCTCTCCGGCGTGTTCGAGGACGACCGCACCGACGGCCTGCGCACCACCGGCACGCCGATCTCGCTGATGATCCGCAACACCGATCAGCGCTCCAAGGACTACGGCGACATTCGCGACAAGTATCGCCCCGGCCACGCCGACTTCACCTACGACGCCAAGTACGGCCTGCGCGACTATCGCGGCGGCGGCCGCTCCTCCGCGCGCGAGACCGCGAGCCGGGTGGCGGCGGGCGGCGTGGCGCGTCAGGTGCTGAACGCCCTGGTGCCCGGCGGCGTGACCATCCGCTGCGCCCTGGTCCAGCTCGGCGTCGAGGCGATCGACCGCGCCAACTGGGACTGGGCCGAGGTCGCCCGCAACGCGTTCTTCTCGCCCGACGCCGACAGCGTCGCCCGCTTCGAGGACCATCTCGACGCCCTGCGCCTCGCCCACAATTCGATCGGCGCGGTGCTCGAGGTGGTGGTCGAGGGCGTCCCGGCCGGGTGGGGCGCGCCGCTCTACGGCAAGCTCGATCAGGACATCGCCTCGGCGCTGATGTCGATCAACGCCGTCAAGGGCGTGGAGATCGGCGCCGGTTTCGAGGCGGCCGAACTCACCGGCGTCGACAACGCCGACGAGATCCGCATGGGGCCGAGCGGGCCGGAGTTCCAGTCGAACCACGCCGGCGGCATCCTCGGCGGCATCTCCTCCGGCCAGCCGATCGTCGCCCGCCTCGCGGTCAAGCCGACCTCGTCGATCCTCACCCCCCGCCGCACCATCGATCGCGACGGTCACGAGGTCGATCTGATCACCAAGGGTCGCCACGACCCCTGCGTCGGCATCCGCGCCGTGCCGGTGGTCGAGGCGATGATGGCGATCACGCTGGCCGACCACGCGCTGCGCCATCGCGGCCAGTGCGGCTGAGGCGCCGCGGCCGAGTCCAGGGCAATCGCTCGAAACCGGACGGCCCGGGCGCCGCCGCGAGCCGCGGTGTCCCTTCTCCCCCTCGCGGGAGAAGGTGGCCGAAGGCCGGATGAGGGGGCACCTCGTCGGCTCTGCACCGCGCCCGCCGCTTCGAGCGCCCGCCCTGCGGCCGAGCCCTCACACCGGCACGCGCGTCGTCCGCTTGACCGTGCGCAGGGTGAGCTGCGACTGCACCCGCACCACGCCCGGCAGCCGCGTCAGCACTTCCGAGTGCAGGCGCTCGAGATCGGCCATGTCGCGGAAGATCACCCGCAGCAGATAGTCCGACTGCCCGGCGAGCAGATGGCACTCCTGGATCTGCGCCACGTGTCGCACCTTGGCCTCGAACGCGTCGAGCCGGGCGCGATCCTGGCTGTCGAGCGTGATCGCCACATAGGCCGTGCCCTCGAACCCCGCCGCCTGCTGGTCGAGCACGAGATGCGTCCCCGCCACCAGCCCGCTCTCCATCAGCAGATTGACCCGCCTCAGGCACGCCGAGGCCGAGAGGTGCACCCGCTCGGCCAACTCCGCGTTGGTGAGCCGCCCTTCGGCCTGGAGTTCGGACAGGATCTGGCGGTCGCGATCGTCGAGTATCATACCCGCATGATATTCTGCAATTCTGCGATTTAAAACAATTTTTGCTTCGATCTAATGGTTTGAAATCACGATTGAGACGGAAAATTGCGCGAGAATGGCCTCATCATCCGAAGAATGTTCGACCCCACGGGCGTGGGAGCGAAATCCAGAGGAGGCTCTCATGCGCATCGGTGTTCCCAAGGAGATCAAGGACCACGAGGATCGCGTCGGCCTGGTGCCGTCGTCGGTGGGGGAACTGGTCGCGCACGGCCACACCGTCCTGATCGAGAAGGGCGCCGGCCGGGGCGCCGGGCTCGCCGATCGCGACTACGTCAAGGCGGGCGCGCGCATCGTCGACGGCGCCGACGCCGTCTGGGGTGAGGCCGAAATGATCGTCAAGGTCAAGGAGCCGCTGGCGGTCGAGCGCAAGAAGCTGCGCCCCGACCATCTCCTCTTCACCTACCTCCATCTGGCGCCCGATGCCGAACAGACCCGTGACCTCGTCGATTCGGGCGCGACCTGCATCGCCTACGAGACCGTGACCTCGGCCTCCGGCGGCCTGCCTCTGCTCACCCCGATGTCGGAAGTCGCCGGTCGCATGGCCGCCCAGGTCGGCCCCACGCCCTCGAGAACGCCTCCAAGGGGCGTGGCATCCTGCTCGGCGGCGTGCCCGGCGTCGCCCCGGCCCGGGTCGTCGTCCTCGGCGGCGGCGTCTCCGGCACCCACGCCACCACCATCGCGCTGGGCATGGGCGCCGACGTCACCGTGGTCGACCGTTCGGCCGAGGCGCTGCGCCGCCTCAACGTCCAGTTCGGCGCCCGCCTGAAGACCGCCTACTCGACCCGCGACACCATCGCCGAACTGTTGGTCGAGGCCGATCTGGTCATCGGCACCGTACTGATCCCCGGCGCCGCCGCGCCGAAGCTGATCACCCGGCCGATGCTCAAGACGATGAAGCGCGGCGCCGTCATCGTCGACGTCGCCATCGACCAGGGCGGCTGCACCGAGACCTCGCGCGCCACCACCCACTCGCGCCCGACCTACGTCGTCGACGGCATCGTCCACTACTGCGTCGCCAACATGCCGGGCGGCGTCGCCCGCACCTCGACCTTCGCCCTCAACAACGCCACGCTGCCGTTCACCCTCGCGCTCGCCGACAAGGGTTGGCGCAAGGCGATCCAGGACGACCCGCATCTGGCGAACGGTCTCAACGTCTGCGCCGGCCGCGTCACCTACGCCGCCGTCGCCGAGGCCCTCGGCTACGACTTCCTGCCGACCGCCAAGGCCCTCGCCGCCTGAGGCGAGGAGGATCGGGGA
>JBEOKB010000158.1:0-4401 GCA_040275425.1 Siculibacillus sp.
AGCATGGTCGCTTCATTCTGAAGCTGGGTGATCTGCTGATTGACCTGCTGGAGCGTGCGCGCCGCCGTCAGCACGTTTTGCGCATAGTTGGTCGGGTCGTAGACGATCCACTGCGCGGCGGCGGGCGGCGCGAAGATCGGCGACAAGGCGAGCGGCGCGGCAAGGAGCGCGGCGCTGATGCGCAACGCGCGCGCGCGGATGTGAATAGGACGGGTCATGGACGTACCTCCGGTTCGTTTTGGGGGATGACATTGGTGAGGCCGGCGATGAGGTCGGCAGCCCAGTCGAGCCGGTTCGCCGCGAGCCACTCGCGCAGGAACCCGTCCGTTCCGCTGCGGGCATGAACGTCGGCGATCATCGCCTGATACTGTTTGGATGAGGCCGCACACAGCGCCAGGGCCACGTCCGACAGGCCCAGCTCGAACAGGCGATTGCCCCGCCGCGACTGGCAGTAATAGTCGCGCTTGGGCATGGCCCGCGCGAGGATCTCGATCTGGCGGTCGTTGAGACCGAAGCGGCGGTAGATGGCGGTGATCTGCGGCTCGATCGCGCGCTCGTTGGGGAGCAGGATGCGCGTCTGGCAGCTCTCGATAATGGCCGGCGCGATCGCCGAGCCGTCTATGTCGGAGAGCGATTGGGTGGCGAAGATGACGCTCGCGTTCTTCTTGCGCAGCGTCTTAAGCCATTCGCGGAGCTGGCCGGCAAACCCTTCATCGTCGAGGGCGAGCCAGCCCTCATCGACGATCAGGAGAGTCGGCCGGCCGTCGAGGCGGTCCTCGATGCGATGGAAGAGATAGGCGAGGACGGCGGCGGCCGCGCCGGTGCCGATGAGCCCCTCGGTTTCGAAGGCCTGGACGTTCGCCTCGCCGAGATGTTCGGACTCGGCGTCGAGCAGCCGGCCATAGGGACCGCCGACGCAATAGGGTCGCAGCGCCTGCTTCAGGTCGTTGGATTGGAGCAGGACGGAGAGGCCCGTCAACGTGCGCTCCGCGACAGGCGCGGATGCCAGCGAGGTTAGGGCCGACCAGAGATGCTCCTTGACCTCGGGCGTGACCGGCACGCTCTCGCGGGAGAGGATTGCGATCAGCCAGTCGGAGGCCCAGGCGCGCTCGGCGACGTCGTCGATGCGGGCGAGCGGCTGGAGCGACACGCTGTCGTCGGCGCCGTCGGTTAGGCCACCGCCGAGATCATGCCAGTCGCCGCACATGGCCAGCGCCGCGGCGCGGATCGATCCGCCGAAGTCGAAGGCGAAGACCTGGGATTGCGGATAGCGCCGGAACTGAAGCGCCATCAGCGCCAGCAGCACGGACTTGCCGGCGCCGGTTGGCCCGACGATCAGCGTATGGCCGACGTCGCCGACATGGATGGAAAGCCGGAACGGGGTCGAGCCCTCTGTTCTGCCGTAAAGCAGTGGGGGTGCATCGAAGTGCTCGTCCCGTTCCGGTCCCGCCCACACCGCCGACAGCGGGATCATGTGAGCGAGATTCAATGTGCTGATGGGCGGCTGGCGGACATTGGCGTAGACGTGGCCGGGCAGCGAACCCAGCCAGGCGTCCACGGCATTGATGGTCTCGGCCATCGCCGTGAAGTCGCGACCCTGGATGACCTTCTCCACCAGGCGCAGCTTCTCGGCGGCAATGCGGGGGTCATCATCCCAGACCGTGATCGTCGCCGTCACATAGGCCTGGCCGGCGTAGTCGGCGCCCAGCTCCTGCAGCGCCATGTCGGCGTCGGCCGCCTTGTTGGCCGCGTCGGTGTCGACGAGCGCCGACGCCTCGTTGGTCATGATCTCCTTGAGGATGGCGGCGATCGACTTGCGCTTGGCGAACCATTGCCGCCGGATCTTGGTCACCAGCTTGGTGGCGTCGGTCTTGTCGAGCAGGATCGCCCGGGTCGACCAGCGATAGGGAAAAGCGAGCCGGTTCAACTCGTCGAGGATGCCGGGCGTGGTCGCAGACGGGAAACCGACGATGGTGAGGATACGCAGGTTCGTCTCGCCCAGCCGTGGCTCGAGCCCGCCGGTGAGCGGCTGATCGGCGAGCAGCGCGTCGAGATACATCGGCGTCTCGGGAACGCGGACGCGATGCCGCTTCGTCGAGATGGTCGAATGCAGGTAACTCAGCGTCTCAGCGTCATCAAGCCAGGCGCATTCCGGCATGAAGGCGTCGATGAGGTTCAGAATGCGGTCGGTGCGATCGATGAAGCCGCGCAGGATCTCATGCGCATCGACGCCGGTGTGATCGCGGCCCTCGTAGAGCCAGGTCTCGGCGCGCGCCGCGTCTTCGGCCGGCGGCAGGTAGAGGAAGGTGAGGAAGTAGCTGGATTCGAAATGCGCGCCGGCTTCCTCGAAGTCGGCCTTGCGTTCGGCGTCGACCAGCGCGGAAGCGCTGTCGGCGAACATGCTGGCCGGATAGGTCGCGGCGCCGTGGCGCTGCGCCTCGACGAAGATGGCCCAGCCGGAGCCGAGGCGACGGAAGGCATTGTTCAGCCGGCCGGCGACGGCGACCAGCTCGGCCGGCACGGCGCTGTCGAGATCTGGGCCACGGAAGCGAGCGGTGCGCTGCAAGCTGCCATCCTTGTTGAGGACGACGCCTTCGCCGGCGAGCGCGGCCCATGGCAGGAAGTCGGCAAGCCGCGTGTTGCGGTTGCGATACTCGGCAAGGTTCAACATCGCGCTGCTCCTCAGACCGACAGGTGACCGGGGATGCGCAGATGCTTGCGCACGACGTCGACGAACTGCGGATCGCGCTTGGCAGCCCAAACGGCGGCGAAGTGGCCGAGAGCCCAGAGGCCGAGGCCGACCAGCCAGAGGCGGAGACCGAGGCCAAGCGCAGCGGCCAGCGTGCCGTTCAGAATGGCGATCGAGCGCGGCGCGCCGCCGAGCAGGATGTGCTCGGTCAGCGCCCGGTGGACGGGCACGGAAAAGCCCGGAACCTCGCCGCCATGATCCGCGCTGTCGGCCATCAGACGAGCGCTCCGCCGCCGAACGAGAAGAACGACAGGAAGAAGCTGGACGCGGCGAAGGCGATAGACAGGCCGAACACGATCTGGATCAGGCGGCGTGCGCCGCCTGACGTATCGCCGAAGGCGAGCGTCAGGCCGGTGATGATGATGATCATCACGGCGATGATCTTGGCGACCGGCCCCTCTATGGATTCGAGGATCGACTGAAGCGGCGCTTCCCAGGGCATGGACGAGCCGGACGCATGGGCGGCTGGTGCGAGGGCGAGCGTCAGGAAGGTGACGGACACCGCCGTGGCGATGTGGCGGCGAATGCGCAAAGCATGCTTGATCATGACGGGTCTCCTGTGAGGGGCTGGCTTGCGGGGGTGACGCGGTAGTCACCGTCGGGGCCGAGGCCCTCGATGCGGGCGAGTTCGGCGAGGCGGCGCGAGGCGCCGCGGCCGGAGAGCACTGCGACCAGATCGATCGTCTCGGCGATCAGCGCGCGCGGGACGGTGACGACAGCTTCCTGGATGAGCTGCTCCATGCGGCGCAGCGCACCGATCGCGGTGCCGGCGTGGATGGTCCCCACGCCGCCGGGGTGGCCGGTGCCCCAGGCCTTCAGCAGGTCGAGCGCTTCAGAGCCTCGCACCTCGCCGATCGGAATGCGGTCGGGGCGCAGGCGCAGCGATGACCGGACGAGATCGGAGAGCGAGGCGACGCCGTCCTTGGTCCGCATGGCGACGAGATTGGGCGCGGCGCATTGCAGCTCGCGGGTGTCCTCGATCAGGACGACACGATCCGAGGTCTTGGAGACTTCGGCCAGCAGCGCATTGGTGAGGGTGGTCTTGCCGGTTGAGGTGCCACCGGCGACGAGAATGTTGCGCCGATCCCCCACGGCTTGGCGCAGCGTCTCGGCCTGACCCGCTGCCATGATGCCGGCGGCGACGTAATCGTCGAGCGTGAACACCGCCACGGCGGGCTTGCGGATCGCGAAGGCCGGGGCGGACACGACAGGGGGCAACAGCCCCTCGAACCGCTCCCCCGTTTCGGGCAGCTCGGCCGAGACGCGCGGAGCGCCGGGATGAACCTCGGCGCCGACATGGTGCGCGACGAGGCGGATGATCCGCTCGCCATCCGACGGCGACAGCAGCTCACCGGTATCGGACAGCCCTTCGGAGAGACGGTCGACCCAGAGCCGCCCATCGGGGTTGAGCATCACCTCGACGATCGCGGGGTCTTCCAGAAACCGGGCGATGGCGGGGCCGAGCGCGGTGCGCAGCATGCGCGCGCCGCGGAGGATCGCCTCGGATTTCTGGTGAGTTGACGCCACGTCGTCCCCGTTCTCTTGCGGGTCCGCGAAGTGCGGCCCTGGATCGGGGATGAGTAGAAGAGGCAGAAATTATGGTCTGACAACAACCATCATGTGGTCGTCGTACTGTGGCGTACAAAGACAGG
>JBEOKB010000159.1:0-6028 GCA_040275425.1 Siculibacillus sp.
TTCGACGATCGGCGGTCCGCATCTCGATCGGGGTGGAGACGACGGCCGATGAGGTCGAACGGTTCGCGACGATCTGGGCGCGGGTGATCTCTCGGCTGACCGGCCCGTGAGGCGATCGCCTCTGGACGGAACGGAATTCGGGACTATCTGAACTACATTCTCGAACCCGCGGACCTTGAACCCGCGCTGCGAAGAGAGAACGACATGGCTGCAGTGAAGGAAACGGTCGACCAGGTCCGGGCGATCGACGTCGATCAATACAAGTACGGTTTCGAAACCGACATCGAGTCCGATCGCGCGCCCAAGGGCCTGAGCGAGGACATCGTCCGTTTCATCTCGGCGAAGAAGAACGAGCCCGAGTGGATGCTCGAATGGCGGCTCGACGCCTATCGGCGCTGGCTGACCATGGACGAGCCGACCTGGGCGCGGGTGTCCTACCCGAAGATCGACTTCCAGGACATCTACTACTATTCGGCGCCGAAGACGGCGGCCGGGCCGAAGAGCCTGGACGAGGTCGATCCCGAACTCCTCAAGGTCTACGAGAAGCTCGGCATTCCGCTGAAGGAACAAGCGGTGCTCGCCGGCGTCGAGGGCGCGAAGATCGCGGTCGACGCGGTGTTCGACAGCGTGTCGGTCGTCACCACCTTCCGCGAGGAACTGGCCAAGAAGGGCGTGATCTTCTGCTCGATCTCCGAGGCGATGCGCGAGCATCCCGAGCTCGTGAAGAAGTACATCGGCAGCGTGGTTCCGGTCACCGACAACTACTATGCGACGCTGAATTCGGCGGTGTTCACGGACGGGTCGTTCGTCTACATCCCCGAGGGCGTGCGTTGCCCGATGGAGCTGTCGACCTATTTCCGCATCAACGAAAAGAAGTCGGGCCAGTTCGAGCGCACGCTGATCATCGCCGAGAAGGGCTCCTACGTGAGCTATCTCGAAGGCTGCACCGCGCCGCAGCGCGACGAGAACCAGCTGCACGCGGCGGTGGTCGAGCTGATCGCGCACGAGGACGCCGAGATCAAATACTCGACCGTCCAGAACTGGTATCCGGGCGACAAGGACGGCAAGGGCGGCATCTACAACTTCGTGACCAAGCGCGGCGACTGTCGCGGCGACCGCTCGAAGATCTCGTGGACGCAGGTCGAGACCGGGTCGGCGATCACCTGGAAGTACCCGTCGTGCATCCTGCGCGGCGACGGCTCTCAGGGCGAGTTCTACTCGATCGCGGTATCGAACGGCCGCCAGCAGGTCGACAGCGGCACCAAGATGATCCATCTGGGAAAGAACACCTCCAGCCGGATCATCTCCAAGGGCATTTCGGCCGGGCATTCGCAGAACACCTATCGCGGGCAGGTCAGGGTCAACCGCAAGGCGGAAGGGGCGCGCTCCTTCACCAACTGCGACAGCCTGCTGATCGGCCACGACTGCGGCGCCCATACCGTGCCCTATCTCGAGAGCGGCAACCCACGCGCCAAGGTCGAGCACGAGGCGACCACCTCGAAGATCTCCGACGACCAGCTGTTCTACTGCATCTCGCGCGGGCTCAGCCTGGAGGAGTCCGTGGCGCTGATCGTCAACGGCTTCGTGCGCGACGTGCTGCAGCAGCTGCCGATGGAGTTCGCGGTGGAAGCCCAGAAGCTGATCGGCGTGAGCCTCGAGGGCTCGGTCGGCTGACGGCGGGGACAGGGTGCCTTCCTTCTCCCCTTGAGGGAGACGGTGGCCGAAGGCCGGATGAGGGGGCTCGAGCCCTCCTCTCGGCAGAGTTTCGCGGAAGCGCGGCGACCCCTCATCCGCCCCTTCGGGGCACCTTCTCCCGCAAGGGGAGAAGGGGGCGCGCGCGGCAGGATCGGTGGTCCACCCGGACCGCCTCACGGGTTGGATGCGGATTTCGCCGGATCGCTCCTGGCGATCGCGACGATGGGATGAACGAGATGCTCGAAATCAAGAACCTTCATGCCGAGATCGAAACCGACGGGCGCGAGATCCTGCGCGGGCTCACCCTCACGGTGAAGCCGGGCGAGGTGCATGCGATCATGGGGCCGAACGGGGCGGGCAAGTCGACGCTCAGCCACGTGCTCGCCGGCAAGCCGGGCTACCGCGTCACGGAAGGCGAGGCGCTGCTCGACGGGGTGAACATTCTGGAGATGGACCCGTCGCTGCGCGCGGCCAACGGCGTGTTCCTGGCCTTTCAGTATCCGGTCGAGATTCCCGGCGTCGGCAACATGACCTTCCTCAAGGCGGCGCTGAACTCGCAGCGCAAGGCGCGGGGCGAGGACGAGATCTCGACACCCGACTTCATGCGGCTGGTGCGCACCGAGGCGGGCAAGCTCAAGATCACCCAGGACATGCTCAAGCGCCCGGTCAACGTCGGCTTCTCCGGCGGCGAGAAGAAGCGCAACGAGATCCTGCAGATGGCCATCCTCCAGCCCAAGCTGTGCATCCTCGACGAGACCGATTCCGGCCTCGACATCGACGCGCTCAAGGTGGTGTCGGAGGGGGTCAACGCGCTGCGCTCGCCCGATCGGGCGTTCATCGTGATCACCCACTATCAGCGCCTGCTCGACCACATCCGCCCGGACGTGGTGCACGTGCTGTCGAAGGGGCGGATCGTGAAGACCGGTGGGCCGGAGCTGGCGCTGGAACTCGAGGCGAAGGGCTATGCCGACTTCGCCGAAGACGCGGCGTGAGGGGGCGGTCATGAGCGTGATCCCGGCGCCGCAGCGGCGCAAGACCAGGGCGGAGAGCGACCTCGAGGCGGCCTTCGCGGCGCGCGCCGAAGCGCTGCCCGGCGATTTCTCCGAGCGGGCGGCGGCGTTCGCCCGCTACAGCGGCGTCGGTCTGCCGCATCGGCGGATCGAGGCCTATCACTACACCGATCTGCGCTCGCTTCTTTCGAGCGCGCCGCCGCCGGCGGGCGTGCCGTCGGCGCCGACCGCGACCGCCGACGTGCTCGGCGGGGTCGACGCGGCGCGGGCGGTGTTCGTCGACGGACATTTCGTGGCGGCGCTGTCGGATCTCTCCGGCCTCGGCGACGGTGTGGCGGTGACGACGGTGGCGGCGGGGCTGGCGACGGGCGAGGGCCTCGGCGGGCTCGGCGCGCGGATCGCGGCGGCGGAGATCGCGGCCGATCCGATGGTGGCGCTGGCGGTCGCGTTCTTCACCGACGGCGTGGTGGTCACGGTCGCGGCGGGGACGCGGGCGGCACGGCCGCTGGAGATCCGGCATCTCTCGTCGGGCGCATCGGTTTCGGCCCACGTCCGCCATGCGGTCACGGTGGGCGCGGGCGGGGCGATCGATATCATCGAGAGCCACGAGAGCCCGGACGGGGTGGAGATCCACGCCCATACCGTGACCGAACTGACGATCGGAGCGGGCGCGAAGGCGACCTGGATCGATCGTCAGCGCGAGGGAAGCGAGGCGTGCCGGTTCTCGACGCTCGCCGTCGATCTCGCCGACGAGGCCGCGTTCGATCACAGCGTGATCACGCTCGGGGCCAAAGTCGCGCGCACGCAGGTGTTCGCGCGGCTCGGGGCACGGACCGACTTCACCACGCGCGGCGCGACGCTGGCGCGCGGACGGACCCATGCCGACGCGACGCTGGTGGTCGCGCACACGGGGCCGGGCGGGGTCAGCCGCGAGCTCTACAAGTCGGTGGTCGACGACGAGGCGGTGAGCGTGTTCCAGGGACGGATCGCGGTCGAGAGCGCGGCGCAGCAGACCGACGGGCGGATGGGCGCGCATGCGGTACTCCTGTCCGACCGGGCCGAGGCCAAGGCCAAGCCGGAGCTCGAGATCTTCGCCGACGACGTCGCCTGCGCCCACGGGGCGACGGTGTCGGAGATCGACGAGAGCCTGAAGTTCTATCTGATGAGCCGCGGCATTCCGGCCGAGGAGACCGAGAAGCTCCTGATCCGCGCCTTCCTCGGCGAGGTCACCGACGCGATCGCCTCCGAGCCGATCCGTGAGGCGATCGAGGTCGAGATCGACGCCTGGGTCGAGGGACGCAAGGGGGGTGCGCGATGAGCGAGGGGAACGGCGTCTACGACGTCGAGGCGATCCGGCGCGACTTCCCGATCCTGTCGACGACAGTCCACGGCAAGCCGCTGGTCTATCTCGACAACGGGGCTTCGGCGCAGAAGCCGCAGGTGGTGATCGACGAGATGGTCGACGTGATGACGCGGCGCTACGCCAACGTCCATCGCGGGCTGCACCATCTCGCCAACGCCGCGACCGAGGCCTACGAGGGCGCGCGCGAGATCGTGCGCGGCTTCCTCGGAGCCAAGTCGGTCGACGAGGTCATCTTCACCAAGTCGACCACCGAGGCGATCAATCTGGTGGCGTCCTCGCTCGGGCAGTCGATCGGCGAGGGTGACGAGATCGTGCTGTCGATCCTCGAGCATCACGCCAACATCGTGCCGTGGCACTTCCTGCGCGAGCGCAAGGGCGCGGTGATCAAGTGGGCGCCGATCGCCGAGGACGGCACGTTCCTCCTCGACGAATTCGAGAAGCTGCTCACCCCGCGCACCAGGATCGTGGCGGTGACGCAGATGTCCAACGTCACCGGGACCGTGGTGCCGGTGAAGGAGATCTGCCGGATCGCCCACGAGCGCGGGATCAAGGTGCTGGTCGACGGAAGCCAGGCGGCGGTGCACATGGCGGTCGACGTCCAGGACATCGGCTGCGACTTCTACTGCATCACCGGCCACAAGCTCTACGGGCCGACCGGCATCGGCGTGCTGTGGGGCCGTTACGACCTGCTGGCGGCGATGCCGCCGTTCCTCGGCGGTGGCGAGATGATCCGCGAGGTGAGCGAGACCGACGTCACCTACGGCGCGCCGCCGCATCGGTTCGAGGCGGGGACGCCGCCGATCGTCGAGGCGGCCGGGCTCGGCGCGGCGCTCTCCTACATGCTGAAGGTCGGGCGCGATCGCATCGCCGCGCACGAGGCGACGCTCGCGGCCTACGCGCAGAAGCGGCTCGCCGAGATGAACTCGATCCGGGTGTTCGGCACCGCGCCGGGCAAGGGGGCGATCGTGTCGTTCGAGGTCGAGGGCGCGCATGCCCACGACGTCGCCACCATCCTCGATCGCTACGGCATCGCGGTCCGGGCGGGCACGCACTGCGCCCAGCCGCTCCTGAAGCGCTACGGCGTCACCTCGACCTGCCGCGCCTCCTTCGCCATGTACAATCGTCTCGACGAGGTCGACCGGCTGGTCGAAGGTCTCGCCAAGGCGCAACAGTTCTTCTCCTGACGGGAATCACGCGATGGAAGACACCGCTCTGGATTTCTCCTTTGGCCCGTCCCTGGTCGAGACGTCGGGTGGACCGGCGATCCCGCCGGCGGAGCTGCAACGCCTGACCCACGACATCATCGGCGCGCTCAAGACGGTCTACGACCCGGAGATTCCGGCCGACATCTACGAGCTCGGGCTGATCTACCGCGTCGACATCGACGACGACCGCAACGTCAAGGTCGAGATGACGCTGACGGCGCCGGGCTGTCCGGTGGCGGGCGAGATGCCGGACTGGGTGCAGAACGCGGTGCGTTCGGTCGCGGGCATCAACGAGGTGACGGTCGACATGGTGTTCGATCCGCCGTGGACGCAGGACCGCATGTCCGACGAAGCGCGCATCGCGCTCGACATGTACTGAAACGACAGGAGGGCGACATGGGTCTCTTCGGCGACATGCCGGTGGTGAAGCTGACGCCGGCGGCGGTGGAGCGGGTGCGCTCGATCATCGCGAATTCGATCACCCCGCTCGCCGGGCTCCGGCTCGGGATCGAGAAGGGCGGCTGCGCGGGCATGACCTACCGGTTCCAGATGGTCGAGGCGGCCGATCCCAAGGACGACGTGGTCGAGGTCGACGGGGTGAAGGTGTTCGTCGATCCGGGCGCGACGCTGTTCCTCCTCGGCACCACGGTCGACTTCAAGACGGACAAGATGGCCTCGACCTTCGTGTTCGAGAACCCCAACCAGGTCTCCGCCTGCGGCTGCGGCGAGAGCGTGGCGATCGAACCGGCGAAGGT
>JBEOKB010000160.1:0-7192 GCA_040275425.1 Siculibacillus sp.
GAGGGGCGCCCTTCGGCGCTTTCGGGTGGTGCGGCCCCGGGGGAGGGCGGCTTCGGGGCTCGACGCGGTGGCGCGAGCGGGGCCCCCCGGCAAACGAAAACCCCGCCTCGGGGAAGGCGGGGTTCGGGAAGGCGATCGGGGTAGGGCAGAGGCGTCGGGGAGGCGCTCAGGCGATGTCGGCGTAGACGTCGTTCTCGTCGGGCTCGCGCAGCACGTAGCCGCGACCCCAGACGGTCTCGATGTAGTTCTTGCCGCCGGTCGCCGAGGCGAGCTTCTTGCGCAGCTTGCAGATGAAGACGTCGATGATCTTCAGTTCGGGCTCGTCCATGCCGCCGTAGAGATGATTGAGGAACATCTCCTTGGTGAGGGTGGTGCCCTTGCGGAGCGAGAGCAGCTCCAGCATCTGGTATTCCTTGCCGGTCAGATGAACACGCTGGGTGTTCACCTCGACGGTCTTGGTGTCGAGATTGACGACCAGATCGCCGGTGGTGATGACCGACTGGGCATGGCCCTTGGACCGACGCACGATGGCGTGGATGCGGGCGACCAGTTCGTCCTTGTGGAAGGGCTTGGTCATGTAGTCGTCGGCGCCGAAGCCCAGACCGCGGACCTTGTCCTCGATACCGGCGAGGCCGGAGAGGATCAGGATCGGCGTCTTCACCTTCGAGACGCGGAGCGTACGCAGGACCTCGTAACCCGACATGTCGGGCAGGTTGAGATCCAACAGAATGATGTCGTAATCGTAGAGCTTACCGAGGTCGATACCCTCTTCGCCCAGATCCGTCGTGTAGACGTTGAAGTTCTCCGACTTGAGCATCAGTTCGATGCTCTGCGCCGTGGCGCTGTCGTCTTCGATGAGCAGTACGCGCATGCCAATCCCCTTTGTCGCCTCTACCGGGCTTGGCGCATCGGCCCCCGACAAGCCGCTGCGAAGACACCCCATCAACCCCGACTCGGTAGCGTACCGGACAATGGTTAACAGAATCTGATTCGCCTCGGCAAGCGTCGTATGGGTTCCGAAGTCGAATACCACCAGATACCTGAAACGAATAGGGAATTTCCAAAGCCGTCAGTTAAAGTGCCACTTTAAGAACGGCACCCAACCGACTCTTCGGAATCACCTCTTCGAGGGTGTCCCGTCGGTTCGGCTCGCGACCCCACATCGCTCGCTCGTTCATATTGTTTGACGAAGGCCGTTAACAACGCGTTACTGACGGCCCGCTTTCGTCACACTTTCGGGAAAGTGATTCGTCAGCATGGATTCCCTCATTCGAGAGATCGCCGAACTGGCGCCGACCACGGTTTTCGGCCGTGTCGTGGCGGTTCGCGGCCTGATGATCGAGGTGGCCGGACCGGTGCACGAGATGGGCGTCGGCTCGCGTCTCGACGTGGAGGCGAGCGGGGGGCGGATCGTGCCGGCGGAGGTGGTCGGCTTCCAGGGCGACAGGGCGCTGTGCCTGCCGTTCGGCGCGCTCGAGGGCGTGCGGATGGGGTGCCGGGCGGTGATCGCCGCCGCCGACGGCTCGGTGCGGCCGTGCGAGGCGTGGCTGGGGCGGGTGGTCAACGCGCTCGGCGAGCCGCTCGACGGCAAGGGACCGCTGCCGCAGGGCGCGGAGGCGCGACACCTGCGCGCGCCGCCGCCGCCGGCGGGCGAACGGGCGCGGGTGGGCGAGCCGATCGATCTCGGGGTCCGGGCGCTCAACACCTTCGTGACGTGCTGTCGCGGGCAGCGCATGGGCATCTTCGCCGGGTCGGGCGTGGGCAAGTCGGTGTTGCTGTCGATGCTGGCGCGCTACACCTCGACCGACGTGGCGGTGATCGGGCTGGTGGGCGAGCGCGGCCGCGAGGTGCAGGAGTTCATCGAGGACGATCTCGGCGAGGAGGGGCTGGCGCGCTCGGTGGTGGTGGTGGCCACCTCGGACGAGCCGGCGCTGATGCGGCGGCAGGCGGCCTATCTCACCTTCGCCATCGCCGAGCACTTCCGCGACGCCGGCCAGGACGTGCTGTGCATGATGGACTCGGTGACGCGCTTCGCCATGGCCCAGCGCGAGATCGGGCTGGCGGCGGGTGAGCCGCCGGCCTCCAAGGGCTATACGCCGACGGTGTTCACCGAGCTGCCGCGCCTGCTCGAGCGAGCGGGGCCGGGACGGGTCGGATCGGGCTCGATCACCGGGCTCTTCACCGTGCTGGTGGAAGGCGACAATCACAACGAGCCGGTCGCCGACGCGGTCAGAGGCATTCTCGACGGCCACATCGTGATGGAGCGGCAGATCGCCGAGCGCGGGCGTTATCCGGCGATCAACGTGCTGAAGAGCGTGTCGCGCACCATGCCGCGATCGATCCCCGAGGCGCGGCGGCCGCTGATCACCGAGGCCAAGCGGCTGATGGCGACCTACGCCGACATGGAGGAGCTGATCCGGCTCGGCGCCTATCGCAAGGGATCGAGCGAGGACGTCGACGCGGCGATCCGGCTCAATCCGGCGTTCGAGGCGTTTCTGCAACAGGGCAAGACCGAATCGACCTCGCTCGGGGAGGGGTACGATCGGCTGTCTCAGATTCTCGCGTCGTGAGGGCGGGCGACTCACCTTTCGGCAACGGTTGTCGGTTAGGATCCTCATCGACACGGGGGAGTAACGAGTAATGAAGTCCCGAGACAGTCTCATTCGTCTGAAGCGGTTCCAGGTCGACGAGAAGCGTCGGCAGGTGTCGCAGATCGAGATGATGATCGCCGATTTCAATCGGATGATCTCCGATCTCGACGACCAGATCGTCGGCGAGCAGAATCGCGTGGGTATCCACGACATCACCCATTTCGCCTATCCGACCTTCGCCAAGGCGGCGATCCAGCGGCGCGACAACCTTCGGGTCTCGATCAAGGACCTGGAAGTGAAGCTCGAGGCCGCGCGCGACGAACTCGGCGTGGCGGTGGAGGAAATGAAGAAGATCGAGCTGATCGAAGAACGCGATCAGATGCGCGAACGGGCCGAGCGCGATGCGCACGAGCAGGACGCGCTCGACGAGATGGCGTCGCGACGCCACGCCTTCGGGCGCTGAGCGCCCCCCGCGACGGTTTCGGAAGGGCCCGCCCCTCCGCGCCACCTTCGCCCCGTGCCGGAGGCGTGGTGGGACTTCTGGACACGATCGGCCGCCCTCACGGGCGGCCGTCGTCGTTTCGGGAGGTCGTGGACGGCGGTCGCGGGCGCGGGGAGCCCCGGCTCGCCCTGAATGCGCGAACGGCCTCACGGGTCCCCTGAGGGGCGGCGAGACCGTTCGTGGGCGGGCGCGGTGGCGAGACGTCAGTGCCAGCCGGTGGCGAAGCGCCAGCCGACGCCGAGGCCGACCGAGAACTGATCGCGCGATCCGGCCTTCTCGACGATCGGCGAACGGGCGAGATCGTCGGCGAGGCGCTGCCACGAGGCGTCGGCGCGGACGAACCAGCGTTCGTCGATGTCCCAGGTGGCGCCGGCGGCGAGGCCCCAGGAGCGCAGACCGCCCGAGGGATCGTGAGCGGGGAGGCCGGTGGCGAGCGCGTCGGCGGCGGTGACGCCGAAATAGGCGCGGGTGTAGTCGGAGGTGGCGAAGGACAGGCGCGGGCCGACGGTGAGGGTCACCGCCGTGTTGGGCCGGACGATGCCGTCGACGCCGAGGTCGAACACCTGACCGCGATGGCCGCCGAAGCCCTGGCGGGCGGTGACGAAGGCGCGGAACCACGGCGCGGTGTAGTCGACGGTCAGGCCGGCCTCGAAGGCGGTGGCGACGTCGGGAAGGCCGGCGAGCGGCGAGGCGGCGTCGAAGTGCCGCTCGGAGATCAGCCGGATGCTCGGGGCGACGCCGAAGCCCTCGTCGGTGCTCGGTTTTCCGGTGAAGGGCGAGCGCAGGAACTTCAGCCCGAAGATCGGCATCGGCGAGAGCACGTAGCGCGAGGAGCCGTCCCATTCGGGGGCGACGCGTCCGCCGCCACCGACGGTGACGACGAGGTCGTCGGTCGGGCCGACGAAGCTCTGAGCGTGGGCCGACGGCGCGAGGGCGGCGAGGGCCGCGAGAAGGACTACCGTACGACGCATGACGACCTCGCTGTCGGGGCGCCTCGGCCCCGGCCCCATCATGGGGCTAGATGGTTAGCCGATCCTTGCCGCGGGGCCAATCCGATCGATGAACGACCTCGGGGAAAAGCCGTTCAGATCGATCCGACGGTCTTGAGGCGGACGCGGGGGTGGACCTCGGCCTGGCTCATGATGACGGTGTGGGGGCGGAAGCGCTCGACGATGGCGCGGACGTGGGTGCGGATGCCGGGCGAGGTCAGCAGCACCGGAATCTCGCCGATGCGGGCGGCGTTTTCGAAGCCGTCGCGCACGGCGCCGACGAATTCGCCGAGCTTGGATGGGGCCATGGCGAGGGTGCGGTTGTCGCCCTCGCCGACCAGCGCCTCGGCGAAGGCCACTTCCCATACCGGCGACATCGACAGGATCGGCAGATAACCCATCGGCGACAGGTTGGCGGCGGAGATCTGGCGGGCGAGGCGGGAGCGGACGTGTTCGGCGATCGAGGGGACGGTGCGAGTGAAGGACACCGCCTCGGCGATGCCCTCGAGGATGGTGGCGAGGTCGCGGATCGAGATGCGCTCGGCCAGGAGCGACTGGAGGACGCGCTGGATGCCGGAGAGGTTGATCTGGCTCGGCACGATGTCGTCGACGAGCTTGTGCTGGTCCTTGGGCAGGTCGGCGAGGAGCTTGGCGACGTCGGCGTAGGAGAGGAGATCGGCGACGTTGGCCTTGAGCAGCTCGGTGAGGTGGGTCGACATGACGGTGGCGGGGTCGACCACGGTCAGGCCGCGGATCGCCGCCTCCTCCTTGAGCGAGGGATCGACCCAGGTGGCGGGCAGGCCGAAGGTCGGTTCGGTGATGTGGGTGCCCGGCAGGTCGATCTGACGGCCGTCGGGGTCCATGACCATGAACTGGTTGGGGAAGACCTGACCGCGCCCGGCCTCCACCTCCTTGATCTTGACCACGTATTCGTTGGGCATGAGCTGGACGTTGTCGAGCAGCCGGCACGGCGGCATGACGAAGCCCATGTCGGAGGCGATCTGGCGGCGCAGGGCCTTGATCTGTTCGGTGAGGCGATCGGAACCGTCGGGGCCGTTGATGAGCGAGAGCAGGGCGTAGCCGAGCTCGATGCGCAGCTCGTCCATCTTGAGGCTGTCGGTGATCGGCTCCTCGCGCGGGGCGGCGGCGGCCTGTTCGGCGAGCACCTTCTCGGCGACGACGGCGGCGTCCTCGGCGACGCGCTTCTTCTCGGCCATCAGGGCGAGGGCGCCTGCGCCGGCGGCGAGGCCGAGGAAGGGGATGGTCGGCATGCCGGGCAGCATGGCCATGACGATCATCACGGCGCAGGACATGCCGAGCGCGCGGGGGTAGCCGGAGAGCTGGCCGATCAGGGCCTTGTCGGCGGCACCGGCGACACCGGCCTTGGAGACGAGCAGGCCGGCGGCGGTGGAGACGATCAGGGCGGGGATCTGGGTGACGAGGCCGTCGCCGACGGTCAGGGTGGTGTAGGAGTGGGAGGCTTCCGAGAAGGAGATGCCCTGCTGCATCACGCCGATGACGATGCCGCCGATGACGTTGATGAAGGTGATGAGCAGGCCGGCGATGGCGTCGCCGCGCACGAACTTCGAGGCACCGTCCATGGCGCCGAAGAAGGCGCTCTCGCCCTCCAGCTCCTTGCGCCGCTTCTTGGCCTCCTTCTCGTCGATCAGACCGGCGGAGAGATCGGCGTCGATGGCCATCTGCTTGCCGGGCATGGCGTCGAGGGTGAAGCGGGCGGCGACTTCGGCGATGCGGCCCGAACCCTTGGTGATGACGATGAAGTTCACGATCAGGAGGATCGCGAAGACGATGATGCCGATGACGAAGTTGCCGCCCATCACGAAGTTGCCGAAGGCTTCGATGACGTGACCGGCGGCCGCCGTTCCCTCGTGACCGTGACCGAGGATGAGGCGGGTGGAGGCGAGATTGAGCGACAGCCTGAGCATCGTGGCGATGAGCAGCAGCGTCGGGAAGGACGAGAACTCGAGCGGCGCCTGGATGAACAGCGAGGTCATCAGGATCAGCACCGACAGGGTGATCGAGACGGCCAGGAACACGTCGAGGAGCCAGGCCGGCAGCGGCACCACCAGCACGACCAGGATGGTCATGACGCCGATGGCCAGGCCGACGTCGCCACGCCGGGCGTGGGCGATCAGCTCCCTCGGATTGGGCAGGCCGAAGGGCATCGACACGTTCATCGGGGAGGGGGTGCCGGCGGTGTCGCTCATCACGGGGTCTCGGGGGGCTCGGGACAGGATCGTGGACGCGCGAATCCGGAGGTCGGTTCGGCTCGGGGTGGGCAATTCTTGCCGGGTGCATGGTTAACGATCGGTTAACCGCGAGCGCGCCCGCGCAGGAGCGACGCGGGCGCGGAGGTTCTCGGATCGGAGAAGACGGACCGAGCGGCGGTCGGGATCAGGCCGGGATCGCCAGATGGCCGGCGCGGTCGATCTCGGCCCACAGGTCGAGCGGCAGCGTGACGGTGGCGAGGGGCGGGCGGCCGATGGTCAGCATGCGGGCGGCGCCCCAGTGGAGCGTGGTCGGCGCGGTGGCGACGACGGCGGACCAGGGGATGCGGATCGGCTTCTTGCCGAAGGCGCCGAAGATCGGGGTTCGCACCGCGAGGGCGAGGCCGTCGGCGCCGATGCCGACGCGCACGCAGTTGCGCCAGACGGTGGGGCCGACCATGACGGTCGCGCGCTCGGCGATCGGGTCGTCGGCGGGTCGGTCGACGGCGAAGCGGGCGGCGAGCACGCCCCAGTCTCCGGCCGGACGCATGAGGACGTCGTCGACCGGCTCGTCGAGGGGCACGCCGCCGACGGCGCGGCGGCGCAGGCGGCGCATCACCAGGACGAAGACGGCGACGATGGCGAGGAGAACGGCGGTCTCGAGAGCGACGGCGACGACGGCGACATCCACGGCGGCCTCCCACGGTTCGGCCGGGCGCGGAGCGCGCGGCGCTGAGGATCAGTCTACACCTGCCGACGCGGGGAAGCGTCCGTAGTCGAGCGAGGGGGGAGGGCGCCGCCTCAGGCGGACGGGCGGCGCCTCAACAGTGTCGTCGTCGGTGCGCGCGGTGCTCGCCGATGCCGCCTTCTCGGAGGTGGTGC
>JBEOKB010000161.1:0-4602 GCA_040275425.1 Siculibacillus sp.
GGTTCCGTCCGCCGCCCCCGGCGCCGCCGGCGCCGCCGATCCAGCCGATCGTGGCCACTGTGCCTCCGATCGCCGCAGCCGCCACCGATGCGGAGATGACGGCGGCGGGGCGCGCCTGGTCGCGCACCCTCTCAGATCGGGAGACGGCGGCGATCGCCGCCTACAAGGGAGATCTCGGCAAGGTCCTGAATGCGGCGCTGCGGCGGTCTCAGGGCGGCGTGCCGCGCCTCTACGCCCCGGTGGTCGAGGATCTCGACGCCGCGATCGGCCGATCGAAGGCGCCGCGCGCGCTCACCGTGTTTCGGGGCGTCAAGGATCTCGCGTGGCTCCGGGGCAAGGTGGTCGGTGATCGCGGCGAGCTGGCGGGCTACACCTCCACCTCGATCCGCCGACGCGTGGCCAAGACGTTCCGAGGCGACGGACTACTGGTCATCGACGTGCCCGAGGGTTATCCTGCCGCCTACGTTCACCACCTCGCCCCGACGGGCAAGGCTCAGTTCGAGCTGCTCGTCGCACGCGGGGCGCGATACGAGATCGTCGAGATCGGCGACCGCGAATTTCGGCTGAGGATCCTGCCATGACGCGGGAAGAGATCATCGCGGAGATCCGCCGTCGCATCGGATGCGACCTCGACTGGACGAGCGCGAGCGACGACGAGTTGCGCCGGGTGCTCGCGGATCTCGACGCCGCCGCCGCCGATCCCGACGGGCGTTTCACCGATCCACTCTGGGCAGCGTGACATGGCCGGCGTCTCGATCCTCGCCTCGATCGACGACAAGCAGGTCCGCGCGGGCCTCGCCAAGCTCGCCGGCGCGCCGCGCCGCGCGCTCGCGCCGATCGGCATGGCGCTGGTCAAGGGGACGCAGCGCCGGTTCCGTGCCGGCGTCGGACCGGACGGCGCGGCCTGGAAGAAGCTGTTGCCCGCCTACGCGGCGATCAAGCGCGGGCCGGGCATCCTCAGGGCGTCGAGCGCCCTGATGAATTCGGTCTCGTCTCGTGTCGGCGCCGACGAGGTGCGCGCGGGGACCAACCGGATCTACGCCCGCGTCCATCAATTCGGGGCGACCATCGTGCCGAAGAAGGCCCGGTTCCTCCGGTTCAGGCTCGCCGGTGGCTTCGTGCTCGCGTCGAAGGTGACGATACCGGGCCGCTCGTTCATGGGCATCGACGCCGAGGACGAACAGGAGATCGGCGACGTGCTCGAGGCGCTCCTCCTCGGTCGGTGAGGCGCGGCCGAGACGAGGCGCTTTGAACGGCGACTAAAAGCCGGTAAAAGCGTTAAGGCGGCATGCGGCGCGCCAGAATGAGCCGAGCCCCATCCCACGGCTCCCGCCCGCCCTGAGCCTTCCCTGAGCTTCGACACGACGAAGGCGCGCCCGCAGGCGCGGGCATGCTCTCGCGACGTCTCGCCCGTCATGGTCGGGGCATGGCGACCCTTCTGCACCCCTCTCTCGTGATCGATCTGCACGGCGTCGGCGACGCCGTCCCCGAATGGGTTCATCTCGTGCCGGCCGGCGCCTTCGAGGGCGCCGACGGGCGGGGGCCCTACACGCTCGCCGATCCGCAGGCGGTGATCGCGCGCTCGATGCGCGCCGGCAAGCTGTGCCTCGACGAGTGCCATTCGACCGACCTCGCCGCGCCCAAGGGGCAGCCCGCCCCGGCGCGCGGCTGGATCGTCGAGATGCAGGCGCGCGCCGACGGCATCTGGGGGCGAGTGGAGTGGACGCCGGCCGGCCGGGCTCTGATGGCCGAGCATTCCTATCGCGGCATTTCGCCGGTGATGCGGGCGGAGGCGGCCGCGCCCCACGCGGTGGTCGACGTGCTGCGCGCGTCGCTCACCAACGATCCCAATCTCCCGCTCAGCACCCTCCACCACCGAGAGGTCGACCCCATGTCGCTCCCCAAGGAAGTCCTCACCCGCCTCGGCCTGGCCGAGGGCGCCGACGAGGCGGCCGTCGCCGCCGCGATCGGCAAGACGCTCGACACGGTCGAGGCCCACGCGAAGACGATCGCCACGATCGGCGCCGCCACCGCCGCGCCGAGCGCCGCGACCGGCGAGCAGCTCGTCACCCATCTCCAGTCGATCGCCGCCAAGGCGGCGGGCGCCGGCGACGTCGAGAAGATGGCCGGGACCATCGTCGAGCTGCAGTCCAAGCTCGACAAGATGTCCGGCGACACCGCCCGCGAGCGCGCCGAACGCGTGGTCGATCAGGCGATCGCCGACGGCAAGCCGATCAAGGCGCTGCGCGATCACTACGTCGCTCGCCATGCCAAGGATCCGGCGGCCGTCGAGAAGGAGCTGCAGGGGCTCGTCTCGGTGCATTCCGGTGGCGTCGATCCGCAGCGTCGGACGAGGTCGGCGACCTGCACGTCGGACGATCCGCGCGAGATCCAGCGCGCGGCCGAGCTCCACCAGAAGGAACACGGCGGGTCCTACGAGGATGCCGTCCTCACCGTGACCGGGAGGATCTGATCATGAGCGACGCGTGCTTCAAGGGCTTCACCGCCGAGGCGGCGATCGGAGCGTACCGCATCGTCAAGTTCGGTACGGCCGACCACCAGGTCGTGCTCGCCACCGGCTCGTCCGATCTCGCCATCGGTGTTTCGGATCTCGCGACCGATGCCGGCGACGTCGTCGACGTCGCGCTCGGCGAGTTTCACGAGGTCGTGCTCGGCGGCACGGTGATCCGTGGTCAGCCGCTGACCTCGGACGCGAATGCCGCCGCCGTCGCTGCGGCTCCCGCCGCCGGCGTCAACGCCGTCACGATCGGCTTCGCGCTTCAGTCTGGCGTGGCCGGCGACATCATCACCTACTTCGGCCAGCGCGGCGTGATCCAGGGCTGATCGCGCGACAAGGAGACGTCCATGACTTCCCGTCCGTTCAAGGTCAACCCGGTGCTGACGGCCCTGGTCGTCGGCTACCGCAATCAGGCGATCACGCTGATCGCCGACGCCGTGCTGCCGCGCATCCCGACCGCCGAGAAGTTCGCGTGGACCCGGCATGCCATCGCCGAGGCCTTCACCGTCCCGGACGGTCGTGTCGGCCGTCGCGGCAAGGTGGCGCGCGTCGAGTTCACGTCCGAGCAGGTCGACGACGGCACCGCCGACTTCGGGTGGGAGGATTCGGTGCCCCGCTCCGACATCCGCGCGGCCGCCGCCGCTCGGGCCGCCGGGCTGTCCATCGCCGATCCGGAGGCTCGGGCGACGACCGGCCTCGCCGACATCAAGGTGCTGGCGCGCGAGATCCGCGTCGCGAACAAGGTCTTCTCGGCGGCGTCCTACGATCCCTCGATGCGGATCGCGCTCTCCGGCTCGTCGATGTTCTCCGACCCGACGTCCGATCCGATCGGCGTGGTCAACGACGGCCTCGAGGCCTGTCTGGTGCGGCCGAACAAGATGGTGTTCGGTCAGGGCGGCTGGGCGGTGTTCCGTCGCCACCCCAAGATCGTCAAGGCCTGCCGCAACTCCTTCTCCGGCGAGGGCATGGTCACCCGCGAAGAGGTCGCGACGCTCTTCGAGGTGCAGAGTGTCGAAGTCGGCGCGAGCCGCATCAATGCCGCCAAGAAGGGTCAGCCGCTCAACCTCGCCCGCACCTGGGGCAATCACCTCGCGCTGCTGCACATCAACCCGCAGGGCGGTATCGGCGAGGGGGCCATGCCCACCTTCGGCTTCACGGCCGATGCCTCCGGCGGCGGCGTCGCTATGGACTTCGAGGATCCGGACGTCGGCCTCTACGGCGGTCAGACCATCCGCGTCGGCGAGCAGGTCAAGGAGATCGTCTCGGCGACCGGCTGCGGCTACTTCATCCAGAACGCCTTCTGAGGGGCCGGACCATGACCAAGAGCTATCCCGTTCTCTCGCGCCTCATCCACGACGGCAAGATCTACGACCCCCTCTCCAAGCCCGGTGTCACCATCGACCTGGACGAGGCCGTGGCGGCGGACCTGCCCGATGGCATCCTCGGCGAGGGCGTCGAGGTGGACGCGAAGGGTAAGAAGCCGCCGGCCGCCTGATCTCTTCCGAGGGCGTGGACCTGAGCGCGCTCGCACCGCGTGAAGCCATCATGGCGGCGGCGCTCTCGGACCGGAATCCTCGCGAAAGGGTGTGACGAAGCCACCGCAGTTCAGGGCTGACGAAGTGGTGGAGCATCCGAGTAGGCCGTCCGGGGCGAACCGTGACTGCAGCGTCTGAGAAATGGACGCGACGCTCCGGAGAGACGGGGACCTCTTTCACCGGAGCCGACCATGTACGCGACCGTCGCCGACCTCGTCGCCAAGTTCGGAGAGACCGAAGTCGTCCGCCTCTCGGGTGGGCGGTCGGTCGACGGGCTCGTGCTCGACGCGGCCCGTGTCGAGGCGGCGATCGGCGACGCCTCGGCCCTGGTCGACAGCTATCTGCGCGCTCGCTACGCGGTGCCGCTGGCCTCGCCGGCGCGCGAGGTCGTGCTCGCCGTGCTGACGCTCGCCCGTCACGAACTGGCGCAGGGCGACGGCCGGGCCCCGACCGAGCAGATGGTCGAGGCGCGCAAGGACGTGCTGCGGTGGCTGGAGCGCGCCGCCGCCGGCACCGTGAAGATCGCCGGCGCGGCGGCGGCGGCCGAGG
>JBEOKB010000162.1:0-2273 GCA_040275425.1 Siculibacillus sp.
CCCTCCCCGCGAGGGGGAGGGACGGGCTCGCGGCGGCGCTCGTCGAAACGCGAGCGCCGCCAACGCCGGATCAGACCAACATCCCCATCGGCTTTTCGATCAGCGCCCTGAACGCCGCCAGGAACTCGGCGCCCAGCGCGCCGTCGACCGCGCGGTGGTCGGTGGAGAGCGTCACGGTCATCACCGTGGCCACGGCCGGGGCGCCGTTCTTCACCACGACCCGCTGCTCGCCCGCGCCGACCGCCAGGATCGTCGCGTGCGGTGGGTTGATGATGGCGGCGAAGTCCCTGATGCCGAACATGCCGAGGTTCGACACGGCGGTGGAGCCGCCCTGATACTCCTCGGGCTTCAGCTTGCGGGCCTTGGCGCGGGCGGCGAAGTCCTTCATCTCGTTGGAGATCGCCGACAAGGTCTTGGTCTCGGCCCTGCGCACCACCGGGGTGATCAGGCCGCCGGGGATCGACACCGCGACGCCGACGTCGCTATGGCGGTGCTTCAGCATCGCGCCGTCGGTCCATGTGACGTTGGCGTCGGGCACCCGCTGGAGCGCCAGGGCCATCGCCTTGATGACGAAGTCGTTGACCGAGACCTTGAAGGCGGGCTTGCCGTCCTTCACGGGGGCGCTCGCGTTGATCTCGCCGCGCAGCGCCAGCAGCGCGTCGAGCTCGCAGTCGATCGTCAGATAGAAGTGCGGAACGGTCAGCTTCGATTCCATCAGCCGCTTGGCGATGGTCTTGCGCATGCCGTCGTGCGGGATCACGTCGTAAGAGCCCGGCTCGAACATGCGCAGGATCGCCTCCTCCGACGGGCCGGTCGGCAGAGCGATCGGCGCGGAGGGAGTCGGAGCGGCGGCGGCGGGCGTCGCGGCGGGGGCCGGAGCCGCCCCGACCTTCGCGGTGCCGGCGGCGCTCGCGGCCTCGACGTCCTTCTGCACGATGCGGCCGCGCGGGCCGGAGCCGGCGACCTTCGTGAGATCGACGCCCTTCTCCTTCGCGACGCGGCGGGCGAGCGGCGAGGCGAACAGGCGCTCACCGGACGCCGCCACGGGGGCGGGACCGGCGGGGAGCGGAGCCTGGGGCGAAGAACCCCCTCCGACCGCGCTCTGCGCGGCCACCTCCCCCGCGAGGGGGGAGGACAGGGCTGCGGCGGGTTTCGGCGCCGGAGCAGCGGCGGCGGTGGCGTCTTCGCCGTCGGCGGCGATCACCGCGATCGGCGTGTTGACGGCGACGTCCTGGGTGCCCGCGGGCACCAGGATGGCGGCGAGGGTGCCCTCGTCGACGGCCTCCACTTCCATGGTCGCCTTGTCGGTCTCGATCTCGGCGATGACGTCGCCGGCCTTGACGGTGTCGCCGACGGCCTTCAGCCACTTGGCGAGGTTGCCCTTCTCCATCGTCGGAGAAAGCGCGGGCATGAGAATGTTGGTGGGCATGGGTCCCCCCGGAATGGGCGTCTCGAACTGGGGATCGGCCGGTCGCCGATCGTGCGAGGAGAGCGCGGGCTGAGCCGCCCGCGACCTCGGGGGATCAGCGGTAGGTCACCGCGCGCACCGCCTCGATCACCTCGGCCACGTTGGGCAGGGCGAGCTTCTCGAGGTTGGCGGCATAGGGCATCGGCACGTCCTTGCCGGTGACCTTGAGGACGGGCGCATCGAGGTAGTCGAACGCCTCCGAGACCAGCCGCGAGGCGATCTCCGAGCCGATCGAGCAGACCGGCCAGCCCTCCTCCACCGTGACGCAGCGCCCGGTCTTCATCACCGAGGCGATCACCGTGGCGATGTCGAGCGGACGGATGGTGCGCAGGTCGATCAGCTCCACCGAGATGCCCATGGCCTCCAGCTCGGCCGCCGCCTTGACCGCGTAGGTCATGCCGATGCCGAAGGAGACGAGCGTGGCGTCGGTGCCGGGGCGGACGATCCGCGCCTTGCCGATCGGGGTGACGAAGTCGCCGACCGGGACCTCGAACGACTGGCCGTAGAGGATCTCGTTCTCGAGGAACACGACCGGATTGGGATCGCGGATCGCGGCCTTGAGCAGTCCCTTGGCGTCGGCGGCGGACCAGGGCTGCACCACCTTGAGGCCGGGGATCTGGGCGTACCACGCCGCGTAGTCCTGGGAGTGCTGGGCGCCGACGCGGGCGGCGGCGCCGTTGGCGCCACGGAACACGATCGGGCACCCCATCTGGCCGCCGGACATGTAGAGCGTCTTGGCGGCGGAGTTGATGATGTGGTCGATCGCCTGCATGGCGAAGTTGAAGGTCATGAACTCGACGATCGG
>JBEOKB010000163.1:0-15536 GCA_040275425.1 Siculibacillus sp.
GGCGCGCGCCGCGCTCGACAGCGCGACGTGGCGGCTGTCGGAGCGCACCCTGCGCGCCGCGGTGTCGGGGCGGGTCGCCGACGTGATCCGCCGTCCGGGCGAGGTGGCCGGACCGCAGGCAGCGGTGGCGTCGTTCCTGCCGGACGGGGCGATCAAGCTGAAGCTGTGGGTGGGCGAGCCGGCGTTCTCGCGGGTCGCGCTGGGTGCGACGGTCGAGGTGCGCTGCGACGGCTGCGGGCCGGGGCTCACCGCGCGCGTCACCTATGTGGCGCCGGAGCCGGAATTCACGCCGCCGGTGATCTATTCGGTCGAGGCGCGGCGCAAGCTCGTGCATCTGATCGAGGCGCGGCCGGAGGGGGGCAACGCCACCCGGCTCCAGCCGGGGCAGATCGTCGACGTGGTGCTGCCGGGAGGTGCGCGGTGAGCGTCGTCTCGGTCCAGGGCCTGACCAAGCGCTTCGGCGAACGTACCGTGGTCGATCGGGTGTCGATGGAGATCGCGCGCGGCGAGATCGTCGGCTTCCTCGGCCCCAACGGTTCGGGCAAGACCACGACCATTCGCATGATCTGCGGCCTGCTGACGCCGGACGCGGGGTCGGGCACGGTGCTCGGCCACGACGTTCTGCGCGACAGCCGCGAGATCAAGCGGCGGGTCGGTTACATGACGCAGAAGTTCTCGTTCTACGAGGACCTGACCATCGCCGAGAACCTCGACTTCGTCGCGCGGCTCTACGAGCTGGAGCCGCGGCGCGAGCGGGTCGACCGGACGCTGGCCGATCTCGGCCTGACCTCGCGACGCGATCAGCTCGCGGGAACACTGTCGGGCGGGTGGAAGCAGCGGCTGGCGCTGGCGGCCTGCATCATGCACGAGCCGGAGCTCCTGCTGCTCGACGAGCCGACCGCCGGCGTCGACCCCAAGGCGCGGCGGGAGTTCTGGGACGAGATCCATGCGCTGGCGGCGAACGGTCTGACCGTGCTGGTGTCGACCCACTACATGGACGAGGCGGAGCGGTGCCATCGCATCGCCTACATCTCCTACGGCGAGCTCTTGGCGACCGGGACGGTCGACGAGGTGGTCGAGGGGGCGGGGCTCACCACCTGGATCGCGCGGGACGCACCGGCGGGGCTCAGCGAGCGCATCGCGACGCTGCCCGGCGTCGATCAGGTCGCGCCGTTCGGGGCGACGCTGCACGTGGTGGGGTCCGACGCCGCCGCGCTCGGTGCCTCGCTCGCCGCCTTCTCGGCCGAGACCGGGGTGGTGTTCGAACGCGGCGAGACCAGCCTCGAGGACGTGTTCATCCAGTTCATGTCGCGGGCGGGATCGGGGGCTCCGGTCACCGGTGCCGGCCGGGGAGGGGCGTCGTGATCGATCTGTCGTTCTCGCTCGCCCGTCTCAAGGCGGTGCTGGTCAAGGAGTTCATCCAGATGCGGCGCGACCGCATCACCTTCGCCATGATGCTCGGTGTGCCGATCATGCAGCTGGTGCTGTTCGGCTTCGCCATCAACTCCGATCCGAAGCGCCTGCCGGCGGCGATCGTCGACATGGACGGCGGGCACTACGCCCGGGCGATCGTCACCGCGCTCGAGACCTCGGGCTACTATCGGTTCGAGCATCGACCGGAGAGCCTCGCCGAGGCCGATCTGCTGATCGAGAGCGGGCGGGCGGCCTTCGTCGTGACCATTCCGTCCGATCTCGGCCGGCGGGTCGATCGCGGCGATCGACCGGAGATCCTGGTGGAGGCGGACGCGACCGATCCGTCGGTCGCCTCGGGGGCGGTGGGCGCGCTCGGCACCGTGGCGCAGCGCGCGCTGACGCGCGAGAAGGGCGAAGCGGCGGAGATCGACGCCCAGACCGAGAAGCGCCTCTCCGTGGTGATCCATCGCCGCTACAATCCGGAAGGGGTGTCGCAGTACAACATCGTGCCGGGCCTGCTCGGGGTCATCCTGCAGATGACCATGGTGATGATGACGGCGATGGCGCTGACGCGGGAGACCGAGCGCGGCACCATGGAGAACCTGCTGGCCATGCCCGCGACCCCGGTCGAGATCATGCTCGGCAAGATCCTACCGTTCATGGGGGTGGGCGCGGTCCAGGTGGTGGTGGTGCTGGTGGCGGCGAAGGTGCTGTTCGGAGTGCCGTTCGTCGGCTCGCTGACGCTCCTGGTGCTGGCGGTCTTGACCTTCGTGCTGTCGCTGGTGCTGCTCGGCTACTTCATCTCGACCTTCGCGGCGACGCAGATGCAGGCGATGCAGCTGACGTTCTTCTTCTTCCTGCCGTCGCTGATGCTGTCGGGGTTCATGTTCCCGTTCTCGGGGATGCCGGGCTGGGCGCAGACGATCGGCGAGTGCTTTCCGCTCACCCACTTCCTGCGCATCGTGCGCGCGGTGATGCTCAAGGGGGCCGAACTGCCGGCGATCGCCTGGGAATGGTCGATGCTGGCGGTGTTCATCGTGCTCTATGCCGGCTTCGCCCTCACGCGCTTCCGCCGCACCCTCGATTGAGGGCGCGGGGGAGAGCGAGGCGGCGCGGCCGGGGTCAGTTGATCCAGAGCGCGTAGCCGAGGAAGTTGCCGTTGAACAACATCTGCCACACGGTCCATTCGGAGGAGCCGAGGGTTCGGCCGCTCGCGGCATAGGGGACGGCGGCGTGGCCGGTCGCCCACAGGATCAGGTCGAAGGTGCGCGGTTCCTCGAACACGCGCTTCAGGTCGAAACCACCGGCGAGGCGCCAGTGCGGCATCAGCAGTCGGCCCTCGAGCATCGCCTCGAAGGTGTCGAGGAAGGCGCGCCACGCCTTCACCTGCGTCTCGCCGATCGGCATGACGGTGGCGAGTCCGCTCTTCTGATGCGGGCCGGGCAGCCATTCGCGGTCGTCGTCGGTCTCCGCCTCGATCGCCGTCCAGGTCTGCCGCGACAGGGCGATCACCTGAAGCAGATGGGCACGCACCCGCTTCATCCGCTCCGGCTCGACCACCGGCCAGCGGATGAGATGGAGGAAGGCGGCGGCGTCGGCGATCTCGGAACGGGAGCCGACGAAGTCGATCGTCCCGGCCTCGGCGCTCTCGCGGGCGCCGCCGAAGGGCGACGGCGAGGGCTCGGGATAGAACAGCGGCGCGCTCACCTCGAAGGCCTCGTGCCAGTCGTGGGCGAGGGCGAATTCGCCGAGGGCCGACAGGAGACGGCAGTAACCGCGCAGCCACAGGGCGTCGGCGTTGTCGAAGGCGACCTCGAACGGGGTGGCCAGCGTCTCGTCGGGACGGACCATGCGCAGACCCGCGACGATCGACGACAGCCGTCCGTCGGCGCCGGGGGCGCCGGTGCCCCTGAAGTCGAGCCGGACGGCGGCGAGGTCGATCGGGATCTTCACCGGCGCGTCGGTCATCCCGGCCAGCATCGCCTCGGCGGCGGCGAGATCGTCGACGAAGCGGCGGATCGCCTCGCGTTGCGCCTCGTAGGTCACGACCTCCGGGTCGGGGTTGACCGGCACCGGCAGGCGCAGAAGCGGCACCGACAGCGTGCGCGACAGGCGCAGACCGTGGCGGTACTGGGCCTGACCGTAGCGCTCGACCGCGCGGGCGAACAGGAGGAGACCCGCGCCGAAGCGCGCCTCCTGGGCGTTCGGATCGGCCGCCGCCCTCGCGCCGAGCAGGCGGGCGCCGGCGGCGATCCGCGAGCGGTCGTCGATCGCCTCGCCGACGGTTCCAGTCCCTTCCGCCTGACGCCGCGCGAAATCGGCCGCCTCACCGGCCACGGCCGCTCCGCAGGCGATCATCGCGAGGGCGAACACGGCGGAGAGGATCGGTCTCATGGCGGGCTCCGAATCGACGAACGGGACGATCCATCGTCGCACGCCACTTCCGCGCGCCGAGATATTTCACCAAACGTCAGGAGCGCAGGCCGGGGGCCTCCTGGCCGGTGCGGGCGACGTATTCGGTGTAGCCGCCGCCGAACTGGTGGACGCCCTCGGGCGTCAGTTCCAGCACGCGGTTGGAGAGTTCGGCCAGGAAGTGGCGATCGTGGCTGACGAACAGCATGGTGCCCTCGTAGGCGCCGAGCGCGGTGATCAGCATCTCCTTGGTGGCCATGTCGAGATGGTTGGTCGGCTCGTCGAGCACGAGGAAGTTCGGCGGGTCGTAGAGCATCTTGGCCATGACCAGACGGGCCTTCTCGCCGCCCGACAGCACTCGGCACTTCTTCTCCTGATCGTCGCCGGAGAAGCCGAAGCACCCCGCCAGCGCGCGCAGCGAGCCCTGTCCGGCCTGGGGGAAGGTGTCCTCGAGGTTCTGGAACACGGTGCGGTCGCCGTCGAGCACCTCCATGGCGTGCTGGGCGAAATAGCCCATCTTGACGCTGCCGCCGATGGTCACGCCGCCCTGGTCGGGCTCCGTGGTTCCGGCGATCAGCTTGAGCAGGGTCGACTTGCCGGCGCCGTTGACGCCCATGACGCACCAGCGCTCGCGGCGGCGGATCTGGAAGTCGAAGTCCTCGTAGATGACCCTGCTGCCGTAGCGCTTGGACACGTTCTTCAGCGTCGCCACGTCCTCGCCCGAGCGGGGGGCGGGGGGGAAGTCGAAGGAGATGGTCTGGCGGCGGCGCGGCGGCTCGACCCGGTCGATCTTCTCGAGCTTCTTGACCCGGCTCTGGACCTGGGAGGCGTGGGAGGCGCGCGCCTTGAAGCGCTCGATGAACTTGATCTCCTTGGCCAGCATCGCCTGCTGGCGATCGAACTGGGCCTGCTGCTGCTTCTCGGCCTGGGCACGCTGGGCGACGTAGAACTCGTAGTCGCCGGAGTAGGTGGTGAGGCTGCCGCCGTCGATCTCGATGATCTTGCCGACGATGCGGTTCATGAACTCGCGATCGTGCGAGGTCATCAGAAGCGCGCCCTCGTAGCCCTTCAGGAAGGCCTCGAGCCAGATCAGGCTCTCGAGGTCGAGATGGTTCGAGGGCTCGTCGAGCAGCATGGCGTCGGGACGCATCAGCAGGATGCGGGCGAGGGCCACGCGCATCTTCCAGCCGCCGGAGAGCTTGCCGACGTCGCCGTCCATCATCTCCTGCGAGAAGCCGAGACCGGCGAGCACCTCGCGGGCGCGGCCCTCGAGGGCGTAGCCGTCGAGCTCCTCGAAACGGTGCTGGACCTCGCCGTAGTGGGCGATGATCTCGTCCATCTCGTCGAGGCGGTCGGGATCGGCCATGGCCTGCTCGAGCGCGTGCAGCTCGGCGGCGACCTCGCTGACCGGACCGGCGCCGTTCATGACCTCGGCGACGGCGCTGTGGCCGGACATCTCGCCGACGTCCTGGTCGAAATAGCCGATGGTGACGCCGCGATCGACCGAGACCTGACCCTCGTCGGGCTCGTCGCGGCCGGTGATCATGCGGAAGAGGGTCGACTTGCCGGCGCCGTTGGGACCGACCAGGCCGACCTTCTCGCCCTTGAGGAGCGCGGCCGAGGCCTCGATGAAGAGGATCTGGTGGCTGTTCTGCTTGCCGATGTTCTCGAGACGGATCATGCGCCGAGGGTGTCCGTGGCTGTCGGCGCATCGGCCGAGGGGGGTGACGGCGGGTGGGCTGCGTGCCTCGCGGCGAGGAACGCAGCGTTCGCGCCCTCATATGCGGCGAAAAGCGCGCGAGGTCACCCCACGGCGTCGGTCGTCGGCGAAAAAGTGCGAGCGGGGGAGGGCGGCGTACGGGGCGGTCCGGACGGCGGCGCGGTCGCCGACGGCGATCACGGGTCCGATCCGCGCCTTCGCGCGGGCGGTGAGGCGGGAGCCGGGCGCTCGGATGCGTGGACAAATGCCCCACGGTCGTCCAACTTCGAAATATGAACCGGTTCGCATGTCTTCTCCTCGGCCTCCGGCTGGTGCTCGCCGCCGTCGTCGTGGTCGCCGCCGTGCCCGCGCGCGCGGTCGACGAACCGCGGGTCGTGCGGATCGGCGTGCTGGCCTATCGCGGCGCGGAGGAGGCGGAGAAGAACTGGGAGACGACCTTCCGCCATCTCGGACGGGCCCTGCCTCATCTGCGCTTCGAGATGGTGACGGGCAGCACGGCGTTCCTGACGGCGGCGGTCGCCGGGCACAGGCTCGACTTCCTCGTCACCAATCCCGGCCATTTCCTCGAGTTGGCGGTCGATTATTCCGTCACGGCGCTCGCCACCGAGCAGGACATGGACGGGACCTCCTCCTCGGAGGCGGTGGGGGCGGCGATCATCGTTCCGGCCGATCTCGGCGAGATCCAGTCGGTGGCCGATCTGAAGGGGCGGCGGGTCGCCGCCGTCGCGGCGGAGGCGTTCGGCTTTCGCGCCGCTTGGCTCGAATTCGTCGATCGCGGCCTCGATCCCTTCAGGGACGCCCAGCCGCTGTTCGTCGGATATCCGGTCGAGGGGGTGGTGGCGGCGCTGCGCAACGGGCGGGCCGATGCCGGGATCGTCCGCTCGTGCCTGCTCGAGCGACTGATCGCGGAGGGTTCGGTCAAGGCGGAGGAGTTCCGTGTGGTCGGTCGACGGCCGTCGGGGACGCTGCGGTGTCAGGTCTCCACCCGGCTCTATCCGGGCTGGCCCTTCGCCAAGGTGGCGCAGACCTCGCCGACGTTGGCGCGGCAGGTCGCCGACGTTCTCCTCGCGATGCAGCCGACGGACGGCGAGATCGTGTGGGCGCCACCGGAGGACTATCAGCGCGTTCAGGACCTCTACCGCGCCCTCAGGGTCGGACCCTACGCGCCGTTCCGGCGGCTCGGCATTCTCGACTTCCTGTGGGAACACCGGTGGTGGGGCGTCGCGCCGGCGACGGTGGCGTTGTGGTGGCTCGTCCACGTGATGCGGGTCGCCCATCTCCTGCGTCGTCGCACCGGCGAGCTGCAGGCGGCGCACGAGAAGGCCCGGCTCGAGGCCGAACGCATGGAGCACACCGTGCGCCTGTCGCTGATGGGGGAGATGGCGAGTTCGCTCGCCCACGAGATCAACCAGCCGCTGGCGGCCATTCTCTCCTATGCGCGGGGCTGTGAGCGGCGGCTCGACGCCGGCATCGACCCGGACGGGGTGCGCGAAGGGGTGCGGCGCATCGCGCTCCAGGCCGAGCGCGCCGGGTCGATGGTTCGTCGCATGCGCGACTTCGTGCGCAAGACGCCGTCGCGTCAGTTGCCGATCGATCCGGCCGAGATCATCGCCGACGCGCTCGCCCTGTTCGAGCCGACGGCGGCGGCGCGCGGCATCACGGTCGAGGCCGATCTCACCGGCCCGTTGCCGATCGTGCGGGCCGATCGTCTGCAGATCGAGGAGGTGCTGCTCAATCTCCTCCAGAACGCGCTGGAGGCGGTGGCCGGTCGGCCGGACCCGGAGATCGTCGTCTCCGCCCGCGCGCTCGCTCACGTCGTGCGCATCGCCGTCACCGACAACGGTCCGGGGGTGGCGCCGGAGGTGCGCGAGACGCTGTTCGACGCCTTCTTCACCACCAAGCCGGAGGGGCTCGGCCTCGGTCTGTCGCTCAGCCGCACCATCGTCGAGGCGCACGGCGGACGGCTCGACCTCGATACCGACACACCGGGCGCGACCACCTTCTGGTTCCGACTGCCGCTGATCGAAGAGGAAGACCATGTCTGACGTCGCGCCGATCATCTGGGTGGTGGACGACGATCCGGCCGTGCGGGATTCGGTCGGCTTCCTCGTCTCCTCGCTCGGCTATGCCTACGAGACCTGCACCTCGGCGCGCGAGTTCCTCGAGCGGCTCGACGACACGCGGCCGTGCTGCGTCGTGCTCGACGTGCGGCTGCCGGGTCTGTCCGGGCTCGAACTCCAGGGCGAGCTGCTCAGGCGCGGGTCGAGCGTGGGCATCATCTTCGTCTCCGGCCACGGCGACATCCCCAAGGCGGTACGCGCGGTGCGGCTCGGCGCCTTCGACTTCCTGGAGAAGCCGTTCGACGATCAGGTGCTGCTCGACCGCATCGGCGAGGCGCTCGAGGCGAGCCGCGAGGCGATCGCGCTGCGCCGTCGCCGCAGCACGCTCGAGCGCCGCCTCGCCAATCTCACCGAGCGCGAACGCGAGGTGCTGACCCTCGTCGCCGCCGGCAAGACCTCCAAGGCCATCGCGCTCGAACTCGACATCTCCGCCAAGACGGTCGAGAACCACCGCGCCAACCTGATGGCCAAGGCCGGGGTCAACTCCGTCGCCCAGCTGATCGCCTGGGCGACCGATTCGACCGGCATGGGGGACTGAGGGAAAACCCCCAGACGGCCCCGCAACCTTCCCGGATGGGAAATGCCCACGGCCTCGGCGACCATCGCCTTCGTCGGAGAGCCGAGCGGCACGCATCGCTCGGACCCGCGAGGGAGGGAAGACCACCAGGGACGGGGCGACGGCGCGAGCCGTCGGCGAACGGTGACGCGTGCCCGTGCGGCGGGCGGCGGCGTCGAAGATGCGCCGCGGCGCATCCCGCTCCTCCTCTGCTTCCTCGCTCCGACACCGGTCCGA
The DNA here is from genome assembly GCA_040275425.1 of Siculibacillus sp. Classification (GTDB taxonomy): domain Bacteria; phylum Pseudomonadota; class Alphaproteobacteria; order Rhizobiales; family Ancalomicrobiaceae; genus Pinisolibacter. The sequence continues at coordinate 8,459 of JBEOKB010000163.1, forward strand.
TCACGGGCCGGGTCCTGCGTCGCGAGGTGAGGAGAGGACGTCGAGACATGACCATCGTACCCCTGAACAGGCGCGGCTTTCTCGCTCGGGCGGCGGGCCTCGGGCTCACCACGGCGCTCATCGGCGTTCTCGCGCCGCGCGTCGCCTTCGCCGAGTGGAACAAGGCCGCCTTCGAGGGCAAGACGCTCGCCGACACGCTGAAGTCGCTCGGCGTCGCCGACGCCAAGGAGAGCGGCGACATCCAGATCCTCGCCTCCGACATCGCCGAGAACGGCGCGGTCGTGCCGGTGCAGGCGGTCTCCAGGATCCCCGGCACGACCAGCATCTCGGTGCTGGTCGAGAAGAACCCGAGCAGCCTCGCCGCGCAGTTCGAGATCGGGCCGGACATGGTTCCGGACGTCACCACCCGCATCAAGATGGGCCAGACCTCGAACGTGATCGTGCTCGTCCAGGCGGACGGCAGGTACTTCACGGCGACCAAGGAGATCAAGGTCACGCTCGGCGGCTGCGGCGGCTGAGGCGAGATCGGGAGGACGCGCACATGGGCAATCCGATGAAGATCCGCGCCGCCGCCAAGGACGGCATCACCGAGGTCAAGGTTCTGATGAGCCACGAGATGGAGACCGGCTTCCGCAAGGACGCCTCGGGCAATCCCATCCCGGCATGGTTCATCACCGAGGTCTCGGCCAGGCTCGACGGGCGGGACGTGATGAAGGCGCAGTGGGGACCGTCGATCTCCAAGAACCCCTTCCTCTCCTTCAAGATCAAGGGCGGCAAGGCGGGCGACAGGATCGCGATCACCTGGGTCGACAACAAGGGCGACAGCCGCACCGACGAGGCGGCGATCACCTGATCGCTCCCACCGGAACCTCATCCAGACATCGAGAGTCCCATCGGGGGAGACGCGTCTCATGACGGCACGCCACGGCGCCGGCCTCGCAACTCTGTTCCTCGCCACCGCCCTCGCGGCCGGTGGTGCACGGGCGGAGGGCGACGCCACCATCGAGAGCATCGAAAAGTACCGCGAGGCCCTGCGCGACGGCAATCCGGCCGAACTGTTCGAGGCCCAGGGCGAGGAACTCTGGAAGAAGCCGGCCGGGCCGAAGAACGTCTCGTTGGAGAAGTGCGACCTCGGCATGGGGCCGGGCGTGGTCGCCGGCGCCTATGCGCGGCTGCCGCGCTGGTTCGCCGACACCGACCGGGTGCAGGACACCGAGAGCCGCGTCCTCACCTGCATGGCGACGCTGCAGGGCATCGACGTGAAGACCTACGTCGACGCGCCCTGGGCGAGCCCGGAGAAGGACCAGCTCGGCGCCATCGCGACCTACGTCTCGGGTCTGTCGAAGGGCGTGAAGGTGGAGGTCTCGACGGCGCATCCCAAGGAGCGCGCCATGTTCGAGCTGGGCAAGCGGATGTTCTACTACCAGGGGGGGCCGCACGACTTCGCCTGCGCCACCTGCCACGGCCAGGAGGGCACGCGCATTCGTCTGCAGGAGCTGCCGTACATTCCCTCGCAGAAGGGCGCGGCGGCGGGTTGGACCTCGTGGCCGGCCTACCGGGTCAGCGCCGGGCAGATGTGGAGCATGCAGTGGCGGCTCGCCGACTGCTTCCGCCAGCAGCGCTTCCCCGAGCCGATCTACGGCTCCGACGTCACCGTCGCGCTTTCGATGTTCATGGCCGCCACCGCCGACGGCGCCACCATGGACACCCCCGGCATCAAGCGGTGAGGAGAGCCCATGACGACCAAACTCGGCATCGCCGCATTCGCCGCCGTCCTCCTCGCCACGTCCGTGTCGGCGCGCGCCGCCGAGAGCTCCTGGGGGCCCGGCGCCGACGACGCCGCCTTCGAGGCCATGTTGAAGTCGGGCTTCCGCGACAAGGGGATCGCCAGGCTCGATCGCCTGCGCCAGGACGCCACCCAGGCGTTCTGTTCCGATCCGGTGAAGGCCAATGCCAAGGACCAGGCCAAGGCGCGTGCGGAGATCGAGGCGGCCAATCTCGCCGCGGTGAAGTGGCCGAGCGACGGCGTGTTCCTCGGCGACTTCAAGGAGGGCGAGAAGGTCGCCCAGTCGGGGCGAGGCCTGACCTCGACCGACAAGGCCGATCAGGTCAACGGCGGCAACTGCTACAACTGCCACCAGATCACCAAGGCCGAGATCTCGTTCGGCACCATCGGTCCGAGCCTCGTCGGCTACGGCAGGCTGAAGGGCACCTCGGAGGAGGCGCTGCGGGCGACCTGGAGCAAAATCTGGAACTCCAAGTCGGTCAACGCCTGTTCCAACATGCCGCGCGGCGGCCACATGGGCATTCTGACCGAGAAGCAGGTGAAGGACCTGATGGCCCTGCTGCTCGACCCGAACTCGCCCGTCAACAAGTGAGCCGGAAGGCGAGGGCGCGCGCCGTCGCGCCCGGCCAACGAGGAGCGAGGCGCTCATGAACCGTCGTGAATTTCTGCAGGTTCTGGCCATGGCCTCGGCCTCCGGCCTGATCCTGCCGAGCGAGATCGCGCGCGCCGAGGCGGCCGTGGAGAAGATCTACGACGCGCCCGCCTTCGGCAACGTCTCGCTCCTCCACATCACCGACTGCCACGCGCAGCTGAAGCCGATCTGGTTTCGCGAGCCGAGCGTCAATCTCGGCATCGGCACCATGGCGGGGCGCGCGCCCCATCTGGTGGGCGACGCCTTTCTGAAGCAGTTCGGCGTCGCCGCCGGCGGCGCGGAGGCGCATGCCTTCACCTGTCTCGACTTCGCCGAGGCGGCGCGGGTCTACGGACGGGTCGGCGGTTTCGCCCATCTCGCCACCCTGGTGAAGCGCCTGCGCGCCACCCGGCCGGGCGCGCTGCTGCTCGACGGCGGCGACACGTGGCAGGGGTCCGGCCTCGCGCTGTGGACCAGGGGTCAGGACATGGTGGAGGCGGCGAAGCTCCTCGGCGTCGACGTCATGACGCTGCACTGGGAGTGCACCCACGGGCAGGACCGGGTCAAGGAGATCGCCGAGAAGGACTTCGCCGGTCGGATCGACATCGTCGCGCAGAACATCAGGACCACCGACTTCGGCGACGCGGTGTTCGAGCCGTTCGTGATGCGCGAGGTGAACGGGGTGAAGGTGGCGATCGTCGGTCAGGCCTTCCCCTACACGCCGATCGCAAATCCCCGCTGGATGGTCTCGGAATGGACCTTCGGGATCCAGGAAGAGAACATGCAGAAGACCGTCGACGCCGCCCGGGCCGAGGGCGCGGCGGTGGTGGTGGTGCTGTCGCACAACGGCATGGACGTCGATCTGAAGATGGCCTCGCGCCTCGGCGGCGTCGACGTCATCCTCGGCGGCCACACCCACGACGGGCTGCCGAAGCCTGTGATCGTCGACGGGCCCGGCGGCAAGACGCTCGTCACCAACGCCGGGTCCAACGGCAAGTTCCTCGGCGTGCTCGATTTCGAGGTGAAGGCCGGACGCGTCGCCGACTTCCGCTATCGGCTGCTGCCGGTCTTCGCCAATCTGCTGAAGCCCGACGCCGAGATGGAGGCGCTGATCACCAGACTGCGCGCGCCGCACGAGGCGAAACTCGGCGAGACGCTGGCGGTGAGCGAGGGGCTGCTCTATCGGCGCGGCAACTTCAACGGCTCGTTCGACCAGATCGTGCTCGATGCGCTGATCGCGGAGAAGAACGCCGAGATCGCCTTCTCGCCGGGCTTCCGCTGGGGCACCACCGTGCTGCCGGGCGAGGCGATCACCATGGCGAACCTGCTCGACCAGACCGCGATCACCTATCCCTGGACGACGCTGACGCCGATGACCGGCGAGCAGATCAAGGGCGTGCTCGAGGACGTCTGCGACAACCTCTTCAATCCCGATCCCTACTACCAGCAGGGCGGCGACATGGTGCGCGTCGGCGGCATGACCTGGAGCTGCGATCCCACCGCGCCGATGGGGCGGCGCATCGACGACATGCGTCTCGCGGGCGAACCGATCGAGGCGGGCAGGACCTACAGGGTCGCGGGCTGGGCGCCGGTGTCGGAGGCCGGGCGCGACGCCGGTGGCGAGCCGGTGTGGGATCTCGTCGCGCGGCACCTGAAGGCGAAGAAGACGGTCGCGCCGCCGAAGCTCGAACTGCCGAGGCTGAAGAACATCGACGGCAACCCCGGCATCACGCCGTGAGCGCCGCCGACCGCACCAGGAGAGGATCCGCCATGCTCACTTCGTGGACGTCGCCGCGGTTCGTGCTCGCCGCCGTCTTCGCCGGTCTCCTCGCGGTGGCGAGCCCGGCGTCGGCGGGCGACGGTGTCGTCTATCACATCGACGACGCGAGCGTTCAGGCGCTGAAGGCGCTGCGCAACATCCGCAACCACCTCGACGCCGCACCGGACACGAAGATCGTCGTCGTCACCCATTCCGATGGGGTCGACTTCCTGTTCGAAGGCGCCAAGGAGGCCAGGAGCGGCACCGAATACACGCCGCTCGTCTCGGCGCTCAAGTCGGCGGGGGTCGCGTTCGAGGTCTGCGAGATCACCATGAAGCGGCGCAGGCTCGAGAAGGAGCGCTTCATCCTCGACGCCGAGTTCACGCCCTCCGGCGTGGTCCGCCTCACGCGCCTGCAGACGCAGGACCATTACGCCTACATCAAGCCCTGAGCAGGCCACGCGGGAGCACGTCGTGCCGGATGCCCTCATCGAACGCATCGGCGATCAGTGGGTCCTCGCGCTGGGCGGGGGACTGATCGGCATGATCTTCGGTGCGCTGGCCCAGCGCTCGCGCTTCTGCCTGCGCGCCGCCACGCTCGAGGTGTCGCACGGGCGGCTCGGACGGCGGATGGCGATCTGGCTCCTCACCTTTTCGACCGCGCTGATCGCCACCCAGCTCCTCGTTCTCGCCGGGGTGTTCGACACCGGACAGGTGCGCCAGCTCAACAACGCCGGGTCGCTGTCGGGCGCGGTCGTGGGCGGGCTGATGTTCGGCGCCGGCATGACGCTGACCAGGGCCTGCGGCAGCCGGATGCTGGTGCTCTCGGCGACCGGGAACCTGCGGGCGCTGCTGTCGGGGCTCGTGTTCGCCGTCGTCGCCCAGACCAGCCGCGACGGTCTCCTCTCGCCTGCGCGGGCCTGGCTCGACGGGTTGTGGACCATCGACGGGGCGTCGCGCGATCTCCTCGGACTCCTCCGCATGGGGCACGGCGGTGGCGCCGTCTTCGGCGCGCTGTGGCTCGGCGCCGGAATCGTCGTCGCGGTGCGCAACCGGGTTTCGCCGTGGGCGTGGATCGGGGCCATGGGGGTCGGGCTGATGGTGGCGGCGGCGTGGTGGTTCAACTTCGCCATGGCGGCCACCTCGTTCGAAGTGGTGCCGGTGCATTCGCTCTCCTTCACTTCGCCGTCGGCCGACGCGCTGATGTACGTGCTGGCGCCGCCGGGGGGAAAGATCACCTTCGACCTCGGCCTCATCCCCGGCGTGGTGCTCGGCGCCTTCGTCGCCGCCGCGCTCGCGGGGGAGCTGAGGCTCGAGGGGTTCGACGGCGGCGCCGGCATGCGCCGCTACATCCTCGGCGGTTGTCTGATGGGCTTCGGTGGGGTCGCAGCCGGAGGGTGCGCCGTCGGCGCGGGCGTCTCCGGCGCCTCGGTGTTCGCGCTCACCGCCTGGATCGTCCTGTGGTCGATGTGGATCGGGGCGGTCGTCACCGATCGCCTCGTCGATCGCGGCGACGGGGATCGTGAATTCGCGCCTACGGCCGCGTGAGAGCGCGCGGCCTCCGCGCTCGCCGCCGCCGCCCGTCGACCACCTCTCGGAGACGCCTCCCGCTCCGACGGGGATCGGGATCGACGACGGGCGGCGGCGGTCGAGACACGGCGCGGCTCTCGCGATCCGCGGCGGTGGCGTGCGGATCGCGCCATGCGACGTACCCTGCGCTTCGACGGAGATCGGACATGACCACGACGCGACGCCTTCTTCTCACCGGTGGAACCTGCGCGGCCCTCGGGCTGTCGGTCGGGCGCGATCTCCTCGCCGAGGTGGCGGAGGCGGCGGGCGAGACGATGTCCTTCGTCCAGGGACCGCCGGTGGCCGATCGGCCGCTCCGGCGCATTTCCCCGCACGTCTTCATGATCCGCTCGCCGGACGGATTCCCGACGGCCGAGAACCAGGGGATGATGTCCAACATCACCTTCGTGGTCGGCGAGAAGGGGGTGGTGGTGGTCGACAGCGGTGCGTCGGTGCAGATCGCCCGCATGGCCGTGCGCCAACTGAAGGCGATGACCGCGAAGCCGGTCGTGGGGATCGTCAACACCCACTATCACGGCGATCACTGGCTCGGGAACCACGGCTTCGTGGAGGTGTTCGGGGAGGATCTGCCGCGCTGGGCCCATCCGGCGACGCGGGCGGCGATCGAGGGGGAGACCGGCTCGTTCTGGCACGAGTCCATGGTCAAGTGGACCTCGGGCGCGACCATGGGCACGCGGATCGTGGCGCCGAACCTCGACGTCGGCCACGGGTTCGAGATTTCGCTCGGCGACGTCGGCCTTCGGCTGCATCACTACGGCCGGGCCCATACGCCGTGCGATCTCTCGGTCGAGGTGATCGAGGACGGCGTCACCTGCGTCGGCGACGTGCTGATGGACCATCGCATCGCCAACATGGACGACGGCTCGTTCAGGGGCACGCTCGACACGCTCGATCGGCTCACGGCGGCGACGAAGACGACGGTCTGGCTCCCCGCTCACGGCGATGCCGGCGTGGCGGTGCTGAAATGGCATCGCGATCTGTTCGAGGGGATCTGGGAGAGCTGCGTGAGGGCGGTCGAGGAGGGCATCCCGCTCGACGGCGCGCTCGCCTTCGTCCTCAGCGACCTGCGGGTGTCGTCGCAGGCGGCGGTGACCGGGGGCTGGGAGCGAAACATCGGGAAATACGTCTCGATCGCCTATCTCGAGGCCGAGCAGGCGCAGTTCTGACGCCGACGGACCTCACCGGCGGAGCATGGGCACGCGACGGTGGCACGGGCGAAGGGCGCGCATCGATCGAGCGGAGGAGAAACGAGAGAAATGGCGCACCCGACAGGATTCGAACCTGTGACCTTTGCCTTCGGAGGGCAACACTC
>JBEOKB010000164.1:0-1918 GCA_040275425.1 Siculibacillus sp.
GGCCTCGTCGACGAGGTCGATCGCCTTGTCGGGCAGGAAGCGGTCGGTGATGTAGCGGTTCGACAGCGTCGCGGCGGCGACGATCGCCGAATCGGCGATGCGTACCCCGTGATGCAGCTCGTACTTCTCCTTGAGACCGCGCAGAATCGAGATCGTGTCCTCCACCGTCGGCTCGGACACGAACACCGGCTGGAACCGCCGGGCGAGCGCGGCGTCCTTCTCGACGTGCTTGCGGTACTCGTCGAGCGTTGTCGCGCCGACGCAGTGCAGCTCGCCGCGCGCCAGGGCCGGCTTCAACAGGTTGGAGGCGTCCATCGCCCCCTCGCTCTTGCCGGCGCCGACCAGCGTGTGCATCTCGTCGATGAACAGGATCACCCCGCCCGCCGCCGCCTGCACCTCGTTGAGCACGCCCTTGAGCCGCTCCTCGAACTCGCCGCGATACTTCGCGCCCGCGATCAGCGCGCCCATGTCGAGCGCCATCAGCTTCTTGTCCTTGAGGCTCTCCGGCACGTCGCCGTTGAGGATGCGCAGCGCCAGCCCCTCGACGATCGCCGTCTTGCCGACGCCCGGTTCGCCGATCAGCACCGGATTGTTCTTGGTGCGCCGCGACAGCACCTGAATGGTGCGGCGGATCTCCTCGTCGCGGCCGATGACCGGATCGAGCTTGCCGTCGCGCGCCGCCTGGGTGAGATCGCGGGCGTATTTCTTCAGCGCGTCGTACTGGTTCTCCGCCGAGGCGGTGTCGGCGGTGCGGCCCTTGCGCAGGTCGTTGATCGCCGCGTTGAGCCCGTTCGCCGTCACCCCGGCATTCGCCAGGATCTTGCCCGCCTCGCTCTCCTTGTCGAGCGCGATGGCGACGAGCAGCCGCTCGACCGTGACGAACGAATCGCCCGCCTTGTCGGCGATCTTCTCCGCCGTCTCGAAGATGCGCGCCGTTCCCGGCGCCATGTAGAGCTGGCCCGACCCGCCCGAGACCTTGGGCAGCTTGTCCAGCGCCTTCTCGGTCGCGGCGAGCGCCTCGCGCGACCGTCCGCCCGCGCGGTCGATCAGACCGGCGCAGAGACCCTGGTCGTCGTCGAGCAGCACCTTGAGGACGTGTTCGGGCGTGAACTGCTGATGCCCCCGCGACAGGGCGGAGGTCTGCGCCGACTGGAGGAAACCACGGGCGCGTTCGGTGTACTTCTCGAGATTCATGTCGTCCCTCCTGGCCCGCCGTCACCGCCCGCGATGGGCACGGTTCCCGGCGTCTCGGGATTGAAGGTCGGATCGGGTCGAGCCCCCGTTCGGGCGGCCCTTCGCGATCCCTCGAACCCTATATGGGAGACCCCCCCCGTCGATTTGAAGAGGGGGATCGCCCCTTGACGACGATTCCGTGCCGCCCGACAACCCTGGTCGAGAGCCGCGAGGAGCCCGCCCCGATGACAGCCCGATTGACAGCCCTCTACCGTTGGCCGGTGAAGGGATTTTCACCCGATCCGCTCGATGCCGTCGACCTTCTCCCCGGCGAGACCGTCCCCTTCGATCGCGCCTTCGCCATCGAGAACGGCCCGTCCGGCTTCGATCCCGCCGCGCCGAGGCACCTGCCCAAGATGCTGTTCTTCTGCCTGATGAAGAACCCGGCGCTCGCCGCCGTCACCACCCGCTTCGAGGCCGAGACGCAGCGCTTCGTCGTGAGCGAGCGCGACGGCACCGTGCTCCACGACGACACCCTGGCGACCGAAGCGGGCCGCGCCGCCCTCGCCGCCGCCGTCGCCGCCCGCTTCCCCGACGAGATGCGAGGCCCCCCGAGAGTGCTCCACCTCCCCGGCCATTCCTTCTCCGACGTGGCGCGCAAGGTGCTGCATCTCGTGAGCCTCGACACGCTGCGCGCCCTCGAGGCGGAGCTCGGCGCGCCGCTCGATCCCGTCCGCTTCCGTCC
>JBEOKB010000165.1:0-6036 GCA_040275425.1 Siculibacillus sp.
AGGGGCCGACCCACTCGGCGGCGTCGATGGTGCCCTTCTCCAGCGCCGGATAGATGTCGCCGCCGGCGATCTGCTGCGGCACGGCGCCGAGCTTCTGCAGCACACGACCGGCAAGGCCGCCGATGCGCATCTTGAGACCGACCATGTCGGCGACGGACTTGATCTCCTTGCGGAACCAGCCGCCCATCTGGGTGCCGGTGTTGCCGCCGGGCAGGCCGTAGATGTTGTACTTGCCGTAGAACTCGTTGAGCAGGTCCATGCCGCCGCCGTGGTAGAACCAGGCGTTCTCCTGGCGGGCGTTGAGACCGAAGGGAACCGCGGTGCCGAAGGCGAAGGTCGGGTCCTTGCCGACGTAGTAGTAGGGCGCGGTGTGGCACATCTCGACGGTGCCGGCGGTGACGGCGTCGGCGGCCTGGAGGCCGGGCACCAGTTCGCCGGCGGCGAAGATCTGGATCTGGAAGTTGCCGTCGGTGGCTTCTGACACGGCCTTGGCCATGACTTCCGCCGCGCCGTAGATGGTGTCGAGCGACTTGGGGAAGCTCGAGGTCAGGCGCCAGCTCACCTTGGGCTGGGTCTGGGCGATGGCCGGTGCGGCGAGCGTGGTGGTGGCGGCGGCCACGGTTCCTACCGTCGCTGCCTCGAGAAACTTGCGGCGCTGCATGTGGGGTCTCCTCCCCTGACGTTCGTCCCGTTTCGATCGGCCGTGTGGTCACGGTCTCGTTGTCGTCGGCGCATTCGCGCCGAGCCGGACGGCCACCTCGATCTCCCGTTCGACGCGGCCCCTCGGCGACGGCAGTCTAGCAGATTTCCGGCGATCGCCACGGGCGCGTCTGCGTGATTTCACGGATTTCGCGAGAGACCCCGCTCCGCGAGGGCGAACGAGAAAGGCCCGGGAGAACGGGTCTCCCGGGCCTTCTCGAACTCGGATCGGCGCGGCGGCGATCAGCCGCGACGGGCGCGGATCATGAAGGCGTCATAGCCGAACTCGGCGATCTGCCACCACAGATACTCGTCGTTGCGGAAGGACGTGACCGCATCGTGGAGCTTCTTGAACCACTCGTTCTCCTTGGAGATCTCGGCGTAGAGCTCCTGAGCGGCCTTGTAGCAGGCGTCCATGACTTCCGGCGGGAAGGGATGGAGCTGAGCACCGGCCTGAACGAGGCGCTTCAGCGCCTGCGGGTTGCGGGCGTCGTACTTGGCCTGCATGTCCACGTTCACGTGGGCGGCGGCCGAGGTGAGGATCGCCTGATAGTTCTTCGGCAGTTCGGCGAACTTCTGCTTGGAGATGAAGAAGTGCAGCGCGGCGCCGCCTTCCCACCAGCCCGGATAGTAGTAGTGGGGGGCGACCTTGTAGAAGCCGAGCTTCTCGTCGTCGTAGGGGCCGACCCACTCGGCACCGTCGATGGTGCCCTTCTCCAGCGCCGGATAGATGTCGCCGCCGGCGATCATCTGCGGCACCGCGCCGAGCTTGGCGAGCACGCGACCGGCGATGCCGCCCATGCGCATCTTCAGGCCGGCGATGTCGGCGACGGTCTTGATCTCCTTGCGGAACCAGCCGCCCATCTGGGTGCCGGTGTTGCCGGCGGGCAGACCGATGAAGTTGTACTTGTCGTAGAACTGGTTGAGCAGTTCGTTGCCGCCGCCGTGATAGAACCAGGCGTTGAGCTGGCGGGCGTTGAGGCCGAACGGCGCGGCGGTGCCCCAGCAGAACGCCGGGTCCTTGCCGACGTAGTAGTAGGAGCAGGTGTGGGCCATCTCGAGCGTGCCGTTGGTGACGGCGTCGGCGGCCTGCAGACCGGGAACCAGTTCACCGGCGGCGAAGACCTGGATCTGGAAATTGCCGTCGGTGGCGTCGGACACCGCCTTGGCGAGCACTTCGGCTCCGCCGTAGATGGTGTCGAGCGACTTCGGGAAGCTCGAAGTCAGGCGCCAGTTGACCTTGGGCGCGGACTGAGCGATCGCCGGAGCGGCGAGCGTGGTGGCGGCGGCGGCGGCGGTGGCCGCACCGACGCCCGCATTCGTGAGAAACTGACGGCGCTTCATGGATGCGTGTCTCCTCGATACGACATTCCGGTCGCCTCTCGAACGTCTGTGGCGCGTTCTTGGTCGAGGCGAGCCCGTGCCCAAGTTAGATAGGATCACCGCGTCGCTGGCAAGTGGGCGAACGCCTAGAAAGCGAACGTGTTTTCGTCACGAACGCGTCACGGCGGAGTGCCTCGCGGGAGGGTCGCGGCGGCCAGGGCGGCGAGGTCGTCGGGACTGTTCAGGTTGGCGAAGGGATCGCCGTCGGCGGTGGAGAAGTCGACCTCGACCATGCCGCGCGCCTCGACCCAGGTCATGACGCGACGCACCGCGCCGGAGGCGAGGCCGGCGACGAGATCGTCGAGCCCGTCGAGGCGATGGAGCGCGACGACCGGATGGACGCGCCCTCCCGAACGGGCGACGGCGACGCGAGCGCGAGGGGCCGCGTCGAGGGCGGCGGCGAGATCCGCGACGAGGGTCGGCGGCAGGAGCGGCAGGTCGACGGCGACGGTGAGGAGACGAGCAACGTCGGGGCGGCGGCGGCCGAGATGGAGCGCGGCGGCGGCGAGGCCGGCGAGCGGGCCGGGCGCGTCGGCGACCGGATCGGGCAGAACCGGCAGCGCGAAGGCGGCGAAGCGGGTGGGATCGCCGTTGGCGGAGAGAAGGAGCGAGTCGACCTGAGGGGCGAGGCGGTCGACGACGTGAGCGAGGAGCGGGCGACCGTGAAAGTCGATCAGCGCCTTGTCGGCCCCGCCGAAGCGGCGGCCCAGTCCGCCGGCGAGAATCACCCCGGCGATCGGATCGAGGCGCGCGCTCATCGGCCGTTCCCTCGCGCGGCGGAAGTGTCGCGGGGGGCGCGAGAAGACGAGACGAAGGGCGGGCGATCGCCATCCGGCATCGCCCGCAACCACCGCGCCTCTTCGTTGTTCTTGTCGGCGGCGGCCTCACCTTCGTATGTAGTTTTCCTAGGCCGTTCGCCGTCGTCGCGCAACCGTCGCAATGTCGCCGCCTCCGTTGCTCGTCGAGCGGGGTGAACGCGACCTTCCGAATTCGGTTCAATTCGAACGATCGCGTTCACTCTCGCGCTCACTTCTCCAGGCGGGCGATCAGGGACGAGGTGTCCCAGCGGGCGCCGCCCATCTTCTGGACCTCGGAATAGAACTGATCGACCAGGGCGGTGACCGGGAGATGGGCGCCGTTGCGGCGGGCCTCGCCGAGGACGATGCCGAGGTCCTTGCGCATCCAGTCGACGGCGAAGCCGAATTCGAACCTGCCCTCGTTCATGGTCTTCCACCGGTTCTCCATCTGCCAGGACTGGGCGGCGCCCTTGGAGATGGTCGCGATCAGCTTCTCGACGTCGAGACCGGCCTGGTGCGCGAAGTGGATGCCCTCGGCCAGGCCCTGGACCAGACCGGCGATGCAGATCTGATTGACCATCTTGGCGAGCTGACCGGCGCCGCTCGGGCCCATCAGGGTGCAGGCCCGGGCGAAGCTCGCGATCACCGGTTCGGCGCGGGCGAATGCGTCCGCCGCGCCGCCGACCATGACGGTGAGCACGCCGTTCTCGGCGCCGGCCTGACCGCCGGAGACGGGCGCGTCGAGGAAGGCGAAGCCCGCCGCGCGGGCGGCGGCGTCGAGCTCGCGGGCGACGTCGGCGGAGGCGGTGGTGTGGTCGACGAAGACCGCGCCCGGCGCCATGGCGGCGAAGGCGCCGTCGGGGCCGACGGTCACGGCGCGCAGGTCGTCGTCGTTGCCGACGCAGGCGAAGACGAACTCGCGGTCGCGCGCGGCCTCGGCCGGGGTGGCGGCGGCGCGTCCGCCGTGGGCGGCGACCCAGGCGTCGGCCTTGGCGCGGGTGCGGTTGTAGACGACGACGTCGTGACCGCCCTTCACCGCGAGATGACGAGCCATCGGCGCGCCCATCACGCCGAGACCGAGAAATGCGACCTTCGCCATGGGGATCTCCTCGAGTGGCGGACAGAAACGTCGAATGGGGCGATCAGCGGATCGCGAAGGGAAACCAGCGACCGGCGAGCCGGTCGAGCGTGCCGTCGCGGCCGATCTCGGCGAGCGCCTTTTCGACGGCGGTGCCGAGGTCGCGATCCTCGCGGCGGAAGACGATCCCGGCGCCGGAGCCGAAGTGGCGGGGGCTCGACACCTCGGCGCCGACGAAGCCGCAGCGACCGCGCGGGGCCCGATCGAGGAACTCGTAGAGGGCGAGGGTGTCGCCGAAGACGAGATCGACCCGGCCGTCGAGAAGCGCGGCTCCGGCGGCGGCCTCGGTGGGGAAGAGCACGCGCTCGGCTCCGGGGTGGGTGTCGGCGAGCCACTTCTCGTGGGCGGTGCCGGCGCGCACGCCGACGCGGCGGTCCTTCAGCGCCTGCGGCGCGAAGTCGGTCGGCGCGGCGTCGAGGCGGGCGACGAAGCGCGGGGCGATGTGGTGATAGGGCCGGGAGAACTCGACGCGGCGGCGCAGTTCCTCGCCGATCGGCACCGAGGCGACGACGAGATCGACGCGACGGGCGAGGAGCGAGGTGAGGAGCGCGTCCCAGCCGACCACCGCGACCTCGCAGTCGGCGCTCATGCGGGCGCACAGGGCCTCGGCGACCTCGACGTCGAAGCCGACCGGCCGGCCGTCGTCGACGACGCGGCTGAAGGGGGGATAGGCGCCGTCGAGCGCGACCTTGAGGCGGCGCCGTTCGGCGGCGTCGGCGGTCGCGACGGCGAGACCGGCCACGAGCACCGAGGCGAGGGCGAGAAGGCGGACGAGGGAGGCGCGCATGGGTCTCCGGCCGACGGACGAGAGAGGACGGCGGCGGACGCCGCGCCGATCGATATAGCACGGCGGGGCGCGCCGCGCGCGGGCGGGAGCGGCGCCGTCCACCTGTTCGCGGCCTATTCGATCACCTCGAAGGGGGCCGAGACCACCGATCCGGCGGCGCGACCGACCACCCCGACCGTTCCCGAAACCGCGCCGCGCAGGGTGTCGGAGAAGCCGACCCGGCCGTCGGAGACGGTGTGACCGGCCATCAGGCGGTTGCCGATCAGGCGGACGACGTCGCCGTCGGCGGCGAACTTGCCGTGATTGAGACGGTCGGCTGTCTTGACGTCGGTGAGGTCGAAGACGTGGACGTTCTCCTTTTCCAGCGTCGACTTCCACGGCTCGGCCGAGGGATCGATCGAGCCGACGCGCTCGACGTCGCCGGAGATCATCCGGGAGAGATCGAGGGCGCGGTCGTCGCGGGAGACGAACAGCGACAGGCGCGGACGCGGCGAGCCGAGGCGGGAGATCTGGCGGCGGAACACGTCGCCGTCGATGTCGGGCGAGGCGAGCACCACGTCTCGGATCTTCGGGTCGAGGCCGCCGTCGCGAATGGCCATCTGGCGCAGGGTCTCCATGGTCAGCCACGTGCCCATCGAATGCGACAGGATGCCGACCTCCTTCACGCTCGGATCGGTGATCGCCGCGCGCAGCAGGGCCTCGAAGGCGTCGCGCGAGTAGTTGGTGCTCTCGCGATCGTAGACGTACTGGCTGACCTTGCCGCGCGAGGGCCAGGTGAACAGGACCGGCGTCAGCGGCGTGCCGGAATCGTGGACGAACTGGGCGAAGCGGAACACCGCGTCGTCGTAACGGGTGTTGTAGCCGTGGACGAAGATCAGGGCGCGGCCGTTGCCGGAGCGGCGGAACCAGGCCCGCCCGCCGTCGGGAGCGAGGTCGGTGCGCTCGACCACCGCGAATTCGCGCTTCGGATCGGGCGGACGGCGCGAGGGCCACAGCACCTCGCCGACCTTGCGCTCGGCGACCGGCGGGATCGAGACGCGGATGGCGGTGCGGCCGATCTCGGTGCCGCGTTCGCCGGAGAACATCACGCCGTCGTCGGGGACGGGCGCGCGGGTGGTGACCACCAGCATGTCGACGACGCCGGCGCCTTCGGGAGTGGGACCGACGACGACGAGGGCGCCACCGGCGCGACCGCCGCAACCGGCGAGCGTCAGAGCGAGGGCGAGGGTCGC
>JBEOKB010000166.1:0-8985 GCA_040275425.1 Siculibacillus sp.
CGACACCCGCACCACCAGCCGACTGCCCGCCGCCACTTCGATCGGCCCCGTCGCCGCCGCCGCGACCGCGCCACCCTCGACCATCAGCACCTGCGGCGCCTTGCCCACGTGGCCGGGCGGGTCGATCCACACGTCGAGCCGATCGGCGACCTCGGTCTCGCCCGAGGCCCGAAACGCCCCGCCGAGGCGCTCGAGATGCGCGCCCGAGGCCGCGAACCAGCCGACGAACAGCGCGAAGCCGAGCAGCGGCCGCAGCGCGAACCGGTCGCGTCGCGCCACGTCCGGATGGGGCAGACCGACCACGAGCCGGTCGAGCCGCGCGGCGTTGCGCCGCCGATGCGCCGCCCACAGCGCCCGCGTCGCCGCGCTCGCGCCATCGTCGGCCAGGCGATCACGCCGCGCCGAGATCTCGCGCTCGCCGAGGCCCGACGCCACCTCGACCCGGGCGATCGCCTCCGCCTCGCTCGGCAGCGACCGTGAAATGCGCAGGAGCGCCCGCGCCGTCGTCGCGACGAAGCCGAGCCCGAGCGCGCCGGCGAGAACCGCCCGTCCGCCCGCCTCCGGGATCTCCCAGACCCCGAGCCACGACAGCGCCACCCACAGACCGACCACCCCGAGCGGCACCACCGCCTCGGCCCAGACGACCTCCCACAGGAGCACCGCCCGCGCGCGCGCGATCGCGCGGTCGAGGCGCCGATCGAGCCGTTCGTCGTCGAAGGGGGAACCGCCCTCGGGCGTCGCAGTCGTCATCGTCGGCGCCGCTCACCTCCACCGGGACCGGACGCGCGCCTTCGCGCGACGGCTCTCGGAGCCGCGACTCTCCCACGCGCCGCCGCTCCCGGCAACGCCGGTCTCGGTCGTCGTCGCGGGACGGACGCCCCGCTCAGAGCAGCGGGTCGAGGATGAAGGACTTCTTCGGCGCCGTCTCGGACGCCTTGCGCGGTTCGACCGGCAGCGTGCCGATCGGGATGCCGACCGGGCGCGCCTCGGCCGCCTTCGGGGCGACCGGGATTTCCGGATCTCCCTTGCGACCGCAGCCGTTGAGAGCGACGCTCGCCGCCACGACGGCGACGAGCGAGAAGGAGCGCAGAAGGAAGGTCGAGGAGAGGGTCACGCGCATACCACTGGTTCGAGGCGGGCGGCGGCATGATAGCCGGATTCGATCCGACCGCGAGGCTTCACTTCGCCGCCGTTTCCTTGGCGAGACGGGCGACCCAACGTTTGGCCTGAGCCCTCACGTTCTTCGGCGCGGTGCCGCCGAGGCTGACGCGGCTGGCGACCGACTTGGCCACCGACAACACCGTGTAGACCTCCTCGGTGATGCCGGCGTGCACGCCCCGCATCTCCGCGAGCGTCACCTTCTCGAGCGTCGTGTCGCGCTCCGCCGCGATCGCCACGATCCGTCCGGTGACGTGATGGGCCTCGCGGAACGGAATGCCCAGCCGCCGCACCAGCCAGTCGGCGAGATCGGTGGCGGTGGAGAAGCCCGAGCCCGCCGCCTTGCGCAGATTGGCCACCTCCGGCTCGAGGTCGCGCATCATGCCGGTGGTCGCCGCGAGCGCCAGCGACAGGCTCTCGAGCCCGTCGAAGATCTGCTCCTTGTCCTCCTGCATGTCCTTCTGATAGGTCAGCGGCAGACCCTTCATCACCATCAGCAGCGCCGAGAACGACCCCGCGATGCGCCCCGTCTTGGCGCGCACCAGCTCGGCCGCGTCCGGGTTGCGCTTCTGCGGCATGATCGACGAGCCGGTGGTGAACTTGTCGGACAGCTTGACGAAGCGGAACTGCGCCGAGGTCCAGATGACGATCTCCTCCGCCAGCCGCGACAGATGCATCGCCGCGATCGACGCCCCCGCCAGCGCCTCCAGCGCGTAGTCGCGGTCGGCGACCGAGTCCATCGAATTGGCCGTCGGCCGATCGAAGCCGAGCGCTGAGGCGACCATCGCCCGATCGATCGGGAACGAGGTGCCGGCGAGCGCCGCCGAGCCGAGCGGGCATTCGTTGAGCCGCGCCCGCGCGTCGGCGAGCCGCGCCCGGTCGCGCGCCCACATCTCGACATAGGCGAGCAGATGATGGCCGAAGGTCACCGGCTGGGCCGACTGCAGATGAGTGAAGCCGGGCATGACCACGCCCGCGTGCTCCGCCGCCTTGGCCGCGGTCACGCTCATCAACTCCAGGAACTGCCCGTCGAGGTGATCGAGCGTGTCGCGCACCCACAGCTTGACGTCGAGCGCCACCTGATCGTTGCGCGACCGCGCCGTGTGCAGGCGTCCCGCCGCCGGCCCGATCTTCTGGGCGAGCTTCGCCTCGATGTTCATGTGGATGTCCTCGAGGCCGCGCTCGAACACGAAGGTGCCCGCCTCGATCTCCGCCGCGATCTCGTCGAGCCCGGCGTGGATGCGGTCGCGATCCTCGTTCGTGATGATGCCGCGCGAAGCCAGCATGGCCGAATGGGCCTTGGAACCGGCGATGTCCTGGCGCCACAGCTTCTGATCGAAGCCGATCGAGGCGTTGATCTCTTCCATGACGGCATCCGGCCCGCTGGCGAATCGGCCGCCCCACATGCGATTGGACATGACGATTGTTCCTCGACCACTATGTGCCCGCGACGGGACGTCCACGATCCCCGGAGAGCATGGACATGCAGCCGCAACATCTCGACCCCGCGCCGGACCCGTTCGAGACCCGGCGAACGCCGATCCTCCACTGGGTCGCCGCCGCCTTCGTCGTCGGCGCCGCGATCGGCATCGCCGGGGTATACGGGATGGGCGGGTTCGAAGGCAACGCGCCGGAAGCGGGAAAATGCCGGGATGCGCCGGAGAAGGCCGCCCGCCTCGCTCCCTTCGTCAAGGGCAACGTCGCCGCCTTCCGCCCCACCCGCAAGGCCCACGATCTCTCCGAGGTCGCCTTCGGCCCCGACGGCGCCCAGCCGACCCGCCTCGACGCATGGAAGGGCCGCGTCGTGCTGCTCAACGTCTGGGCCACCTGGTGCCCGCCCTGTCGCGCCGAAATGCCCGCGCTCGATCGCCTCCAGGCCCGCCGCGCCCATCACGACTTCGAGGTGGTCGCGGTCTCGGTCGACAAGAAGGGGCCGGAGGTGCCCAAGGCCTACCTGCGCGACATCGGCGCCCGCGCCCTGCGCGACTTCGCCGATCCCTCCAACGGCATCTTCCGCGTGCTGAGCCGCATGAGCATGGCCACCGGCCTGCCCACCACCGTGCTGGTCGATCGCGACGGCTGCGCCCTCGGCTCCCTCGCCGGGGCGGCCGAATGGGACGGCGAGGACGCCGTCGAACTGATCGACGCGGCGATCCGCCTGAAGAGCTGAGGGGAAGAGGTGACGATCGCTCAGACGTAGTAGTCGAGCATCGTGCCCGAGATGCCGGTCGAGCTCGACCAGCTGTTGGTGAACAGCATCACCGAGGAAATGCCCGTGCGCGTGCGCGCCGCATGGGTCGTCATGCCCTCGTCGAGCATCGACGAGGCCGAGACGACTCCGGCGTTGGCCTTGGCCTGCTTGGCGGCCATCACCTTGACGGCATCGATGCCGCCGAAGCCGCGGATGCTCGACGTGTAGGGCTGGGCGGGCTTGGACGTGGCGGCGATCGTGCTCACGGGCTTCGCCCTCGTCGGTCGAGCGGGAATTCGGGCGGGGGCACTCGTCACATTCGAACCCCGCGAACCGGACCTTAGGCGGCACGGGTAAAGGAAGTGTTGCCGTCCCCCTCGCCTGGACGGTCCGCGCGATCGAAATCCTCAGCGAATGCCGAAGCGGCGGTAGGCGTCGAAGACCGATCCGGTCTCCGCCTCCTTCGCCAGCGCATCCACCACCGCCCGCCGCTCCTGGGTCTCGCCGCCGAAGCCCCAGGCGTCCGCCCGCACCTCCTGGACGACGACGTAGCTCTCCGGCCGGCTCGGGCCGAGGATCTCGGCGAGCCCGTCGTGAACGGCGGCGATGAAGCGCGCCTTTTCCACCTTGGTGTTGGTGCCCTCGGTCACCCGCGCCACCACGTGGTGACTGGCCCGCCCGAGCTCGGCGAGCGAGAGATCCCCGATGAACCAGTCGCTCGCCGCGATCTCCTGGACGGTGATCGCCGTCACCGCCCGCTTCTTGGCCAGCAACCGCTCGGTCAGTTCGGCGAGACGACGCGCCACCGCGACCTTGCGGTCGGCCGGGCCTTCGACGGGGGAGGAAAAGGTGATGGTCAGGCTGGGCATCGACGGACCTCTCCGTTGCGGCCGCGATCGGCCGTGAAAGCGAGCATGCGTCGAACGCTTGCATTATCAAAATCAATAGATAACATATCATTTATTCCAAATAGGAATGATGATATGGCCGATCTGGACGTCGACCTCTTGCGGACCTTCGTCGCTCTCGCCGAGACAGAGAGCTTCACCACCGCCGGCGATCGCCTCGGCGCCACCCAGTCGGCGGTTTCGGTGCGCCTGAAGAAGCTCGAGGAACGCCTCGGTCATCGCCTCTTCGATCGGACGCCGCGCAGCGTCGCCCCGACCCGTTTCGGCGAGAGCTTCCTCGCCGACGCCCGCCGCCTCCTCGCCCTCCACGACGACGTTCTGGCCCGCGCCACCTCCGGTCCACCGACCCGCCGCCTGTCGCTCGGCGTCAGCGAGCACGCGACCGGCGGGCGCCTCCCGAGCGTGCTGCGCAGCCTGCGCGATCTGGCGCCCGGACTGTCGCTGTCGGTGACGATCGGCCTGTCCGAGGAACTGCTGGTCGACTGGGAGGCCGGCCGCCACGACGCGGTGGTGGTCCGTCGGTTGGGACGCGCCGCCTTCCCGCCCGGCACCGGTCGTCAACTCTATCCCGACGATCTCGTCTGGTGCGCCTCGCCCGACCTGATCCGCCGCCCCGTCGATCCGGTGCGTCTGGCCGTCGTTTCCCGACCCTGCCGCCTGATGGAGGTCGCGACCGAGGCGCTCGACGCCGTCGCCGTGCCCTGGACGCTCGCCTTCGTCAGCCGCGACCTCATCGCCGTCCAGGCCGCCGTCGAGGCCGGGCTCGGCATCGGCTGCATCGGCCGCTCGTCCGTCCCGCCCGGCGCGACCATCCTCGGAGCCGAGAGCGGGCTGCCGCCGCTGCCGCAGAGCGAGATCGTCCTCCTCGCCGACGCGCGCGACCGCTCGCTCGCCCCGGCCTTCGACCGCATCGCCGATGCCTTCCGCGCCGTTCCCGGCGAACCGCGCCGCCGCCGCGCCTGACCTCACCGAGAGCCGGACCTCCGGCGAGGGCCACCGCGCGTCGCGGGGCCTACCCCGCCAGTCCGCCGCGTATCTCGACGAAGCGGGCGATGGTCTCCACCCCGTCGCCGGTCTTCATGTTGGCGAACACGAACGGCCGTTTGCCGCGCATCCGCTCCGAGTCGCGCGCCATCACCTCGAGGCTCGCCCCGACCATCGGCGCCAGATCGGTCTTGTTGATCACCAGGAGATCGGACCGCGTGATCCCCGGCCCGCCCTTGGACGGGATCTTCTCCCCCGCCGCCACGTCGATCACGTAGATCGTGAGGTCCGCCAGTTCCGGCGAGAAGGTCGCGGCGAGATTGTCGCCGCCCGATTCGATCAGCAGAAGCTCGAGATCGGGAAAGCGCGCCCGCATCTCCGCCACCGCGGCGAGATTGATCGAGGCGTCCTCGCGAATGGCCGTGTGCGGACACCCGCCCGTCTCCACCCCCATGATCCGATCGGGCTCGAGCGCCCCCGAGCGCACCAGATAGTCGGCGTCCCAGCGGGTGTAGATGTCGTTGGTGATCGCGGCCAGCTCGTAGAAGCCGCGCAGGCGCTTGCACAGGAGATCCATCAGCGCCGTCTTGCCCGACCCGACCGGCCCGCCGATGCCGACGCGCAGGGGTCCGTTGGGCGACTTGCCGGGCTTGGTCATGAACGGAACAACCTCGTGTACTGGGTTTCGTGTCGCATGGAGGCGATGTCGGCACGGAGGGTGGCGCCGCCGAGATGGTCGAGATCGAGCCCGGGGGCAAGTTCGGCGAGGGCGGCGATGCGGTCGACGGCGCCGGCGACGAGGCGCAGGCCGTCGGTCTGGCCGAGCGGCACGGCGCGAACGCCGGCGGAGACGATATTGGCGACGAAGGCCTGGAGGAAGGCGGCAAGCGCGGGGGCGAGCGGTACGCCGTGGCCGGCGGCGGCGATGGCGACGGCGACCGGATAGGGCCAGGGGAAGGCCAGGCGGGCATCGCCGGCGAAGCGATCGCGGGCGGCCTCGACGGCGTCATAGAGGCGGTCGGACCCGGCGAGCGGATAGGTGTCGCGGATGGCGCGGACGAAGGCGGTGCCTTGCGCCGTCGTCTCCAGCAGCCGCTCGCGCGAGGGCTGGAAGGCGAGCGCCGTTTCGACCACGTCGACGAGGCGCCCGGCATCGCCGGCCGTGGCGGCGCGGTGGGCGCAGGTAAACAGGATGGCGTCGTTGCGGCCGCCGCCATGGGCGAGGATGTCGGCGATCCAGGCGGCAAGATCGGCGGCGCTGGCGACGCTGCCGTCCTCGATCGCCCATTCGAGGCCATGGCTATAGGTGTAGCCGCCGACGGGAAACGCCGGCGACAGCCAGACGAGCAGTTTCAGCAATGCCGGGGACGCGATGGTCATTCGGGGGCGCCACCGGGCCAGAAGTCGGCGGCGCGCGCTTCGTCGAGGCTGAAGGGCGGCGACACGGGGAAGCGCCGGGCGGCAAGACCGGTTTCGCGCATCGCCATTTCGCGGGCGTGGGCATAGAGCGCGGGGAACTCGGCGACGACATGCGGGACAAGACTGGGGCTTTCGCCGAGCAGCGTGTCGAGCTGGTGGCGGGCATCGGCGATCGAGACGGCCCAGCTGCGCGAGCGACGGGAGGGCTGGCATTGCCACTTCAGCAGGTGGACGAGCAGGCGCTCGATCTGGCTTCTGGTGGCGCGTCTGTCGGAGCGACCCAAGCTTTCGATCTCCTCGGCAACGTTCTCCAGATCGACCAGATCGAAGCGGCCGGCGCGGATCGCCGCCGCCTGCGCCAGCGCCCAAGCGTGGAGATCGACGTCATAGCCGGCGCTTCCGGCAGGCTCGGTGCTCACGGGTGGGGTCGCGGCGGGTGGGCCGGATTTGGGAACGATGTTCATCGTCTTGCCCTCCTCGGCAAGGCCCGCAAGGGCTGGTCGGATCGGTCCGCCAATTCCGCTTGGCGGCAATGGGACTTGCAGCCCGCCATCGGGGAACTTGCCGACGTCTGCGGCAAGAATTCTGGACCCAAACCGAAAGACGATCAATCGTGCTTGTGACCGCAGCCGCAATCGGCGCCGTGGGCGTGCTCATGGGCGTGGGCGTGCTGGTGGGCGTGATCATGCGGGTGGGCGTGATCATGCGCATGGTCGTGGTGGTGCCCGCCGCAGCAGCCCTCGGTCTTGGCGTGATCGTGGGCATGGCTGTGACCGTGGGCATGGCCGTGACCGTGGGCATGCCCATGATCGTGCTCGTGCCCATGTCCATGCCCGTGATCGCAGCCGCAATCGGCGCCGTGGACGTGGCCGGCATGGGCGTGGGCCTTGGCCTTGGGGCGGGGGGCGTGGTCGTGGGGCATGGTGGCGCCGTGGCCGTAGGCGCCGCGCTCGGGGTTGAAGGGGGCGCGCATGAAGGCGATCTCGTCGGCGCCGAGCTTCTTCACCAGTTCGACCAGCACGTAGTCGTCGCGGATGCGCAAGGCGGCGGCGTGGATCTCGACCGGGGTGTGGCGGTTGCCGAGGTGCCAGGCGACGCGGGCGAGCTTCAGCGGGTCGCCAATGGTGAATTCGGCGAGGCGCTCGGGCTTGGCGACGACGCGGACGAGGCGGCCGTCGTCGAGTTCGAGGCCGTCGCCATCGGCGAGCGACGGGGTGTCGGCGAGATCGAGCAGGAAGGCGAGGCCGCCGACGGCGGTCATGGCGAGGCGGCGGCGGTGGCGGTCGTCGAAATCGAGGATGACCTGATCGTCGGCATCGGCGGCGGCGATGGGGCCGGAACGGGTGGAGACGGCGCGCAGCATGGGGGCCTCGATTGCGGGGGTGTCACGCCTCGGCCGGTGGTCGCGTCAGCGTGGCGACGGCGAACATGGCGAACGCCGCGCCAAGGTATAGGGCGAGCGACAGAATGCCAACCACATAGGGGCCAAGCCGCGACAGCATGGCGGTGTAGGCGATGGGGGAGAAGACCAGGGCAAAGGAGATGACCGAGCCGAGCCGGCCGCTCCACAGGGCGAAATCGCGCGGATCGAACAGGGCGAGCGGCAGGGTGGTGCGCACGACGGTGAGATAGCCGGTGGTGAGGCCGTAGATGACGACGAAGCCGGCCAGGCCGATCAGGGTGGCGGGCAGCAGCATGACCAGGGCGAAGCCGGCGGCGGCGGCGACCATGGCGGCGAGGCCGAGCGACAACAGGCCGTAGCGGCGGCCGAAGGCGAAGTCGAAGACGCGGGCGGCGATCTGCAGGAAGCCGAGCGCGGTGCCGAGCGCCAGCGCCAGGCCGGCATCGGCGCCCATGGCGCGCAGGAAATCGAGGAACTTCACCGACAGGCCCCAGGAGACGAAGGCCGAGAGGGCGGAGGCGATGCTGAACAGGGCAAAGCCGAGCCAGGCGCGCTCTGGCGGCAGAAGCGCCGCCGGGCGGGCCCGCGCCGGATCGGGACTGGCGAGCACGCCGCCATCGGGCCGCGCCGGGATGAAGGCGCGATGCAGCGGCAGGCAGAGAAAGGCCTGCAGGCCGGCGAAGACGAGGTAGCTGCCGCGCCAGCCGTAATGGGCCTCGAGCCAGGCGGTGAGCGGCCAGAAGACGCTGGCCGAGCCGGCGGAGAACACCAGGAGCACCGAGATCCAGCGACGGGCGGCGATGCCCTCGCCCTCGACGATGGCGGTGAAGGCGGGGTTGGCAAGCGCCATGGTGCCGGCGATGCCGACGAGCAGCCAGCCGGCGAGGAAGCTCCACGGGCCGGTGGCGGCGGCGAGGGCGAGC
>JBEOKB010000167.1:0-8806 GCA_040275425.1 Siculibacillus sp.
GGCCGCTCTGGCGCTTCGTCGACGCTCCGTCACCGCCCGCGCCCCCCGCCCCGACCGCATCGGCGACGACACGCGCTCGCTCGGCGCCATGGCGACCATCGGCCCCCATGTCGTGCGTTTCGCGGAATGGTTCGGTGGATTGGACTTCGGCGGCGCCCGCGCCGCCCTCGACTTCGCCGCGATGCGGCTGGAGCGGAGCGACTTCGCCTGACGCGCGGAGCGACTTCGCCTGACGCGCGGAGCGACTTCGCCCGACGCGCGGGAGCGACTTCGCCCGACGCTACGAGCGCCCGTCCCGTCAGTCTCTGCGGCGGCGGATGCGCACCACCACGTCGACGTCCTCGAGTTCCATGCCCTCGGGCAGGTTCGGCACGCCGATCACCTTCAGTTCGCCCGCCGCGATGTCGATCACCTCGCCGGTTCCGGCGTCGTAGAGGTGGTGATGCGGAAGGACGTTGCTGTCGAACACCACCTTCTCCGAGTCGATGATCAGGCGGCGCAACAGGTTGCAGCGCTCGAACAGATCGAGCGTGTTGTAGACGGTGGCGCGGCTGATCTCCGGCATGATCTCCTTGGCCCGCGCCCAGATCTGGTCGGCGGTGAGATGGATCGGCCGGGTCAGCAGCACCCGCGCGATCACCAGCCGCTGCAGCGTCAGCGACACACCGTTGCGGCGCAGCCGATCGGCCAGATCCTGATCGCTGACCTCGCTCATGCCGAACACCGATTCGAGCAGGTCGCCCGTCGGCGCGTCGGCGATCCGAGACGGGAGGGTCGGGGCGAGTTCCATCGCGTACGGCTCCATTCGCATCCGCCGCCCCTCCTTCGGCCGAAAGCCGAAGGAAACGCGACGGCGAGGGGAGGCATGGCCTCCCCTCCCGGGATCGGTCGAGCGCCGGTCCCCACTCCCCGCATCAGCCGAACGGCTTCGGCTTGGGGGTCTTGTCGGTCGACGGCGGCAGTACCGGCAGCTTGAAGTCCGGCTGATCGCCCGTCAAGGTCTTCAGGAATGCCACGATCGCGGCGTTCTCTTCCGCCGAGAACGTCTTGCCGAGCTGCAGACGGCCCATCAGGTCGACCACCTCGGTCAGGCTCCAGTAGGCGCCGTCGTGGAAGTAGGGATAGGTCATCTCGACGTTGCGCAGGGTCGGAACCTTGAAGTTCAGACGATCGGCGTCCTTGCCGGTGACCCCGGAGAGGCCTTCGGCCGTGCTCTTGGTCTGGTAGGGCTCGACCACGCCCATCTTCTGGAACGAGGCGCCCCCGACCGCCGGCCCGTTGTGGCAGGCGACGCAGCCCGAATCCCGGAACAGCGCGTAACCCTTGGCCTCCTGCTCCGTGATCGCCTTCTTGTCGCCGGCGAGCCACTTGTCGAAGCGCGAATTCGGCGTGACCAGCGTGTCCTCGAACGCCGCGATCGCCGTGGTGACGCGGTCGATGTTCACGCCGTCCGAGCCGAACGCCGCCTTGAACTCGGCCACGTAGGCCGGGATCGATTCCAGCACCTCGATCGCCAGCGCGTGGGTGAAGGCCATCTCCCCCGGATTGGCGATCGGCCCGCCCGCCTGCGCCTTGAGGTCCTTGGCGCGGCCGTCCCAGAACTGGGCGAGGTTCATCTTCGAGTTGAGCACGGTCGGCGCGTTGATCGGTCCCTGCTGCCAGTGGTCGCCGATGGAGGTCGGCAGGTTGTCCGTGCCGCCCATCGACAGGTTGTGGCACGAGTTGCAGGAGATGAAGCCGGACTTGGACAGACGCGGGTCGAAATAGAGTTTCTTGCCGAGCTCGACCAGAGCCGGGTTGGTGACCTTGGCGGCCGGGATCGGTTGAATGGGCTCGTCGGCGGCGAACGCGAAGGCGGTCGAACCGGCGAGCACGGCGAGGGATGCGTAGATCAGGAACATCGGACGCGTCATGGGACGGACCTCCATCGGATACGCCGACGACTGCCGTCGGCTGCCCCTCCTCAGTGAAGAACCGGCGGCTTCTCCTCGTTCGCCCGTCCCCGTCCGACGCGCGAACCACAGCTTCGGTTCGGACGCGTTATTAGATTTGGACTCGGTCTAAACATTGCGATAAATCAAAATTTCAGTCGGAACCGCCCCCCCGGGACGACCTGTCGCAGCACCACACCGCGCGTTGCAACCGAACTCCTCCTCGCGTTGCACATATGAAAAAGAGCGCATGGATCGCTCCATGCGCTCTCTGTAGTCCGGTCGGAGCACCCGTCCGCCCACCCCGGCGGCCGGCGTCAGGCGGTCAGCGCCGCCTTCACCAGACCCGACGCCCGGCCCATGTCCATCTTGCCGGAGAAGCGCTCCTTGAGCGCCGCCATCACCCGGCCCATGTCCTTCGGCCCGGCCGCGCCGAGCTCGCCGACGAGAGCCGCGATCGCCGCCTTGGCTTCGTCCTCGCTCATCTGCTTCGGCATGAACTCGCGGATCACCGCGATCTCCTCGCGCTCCTTGGCGGCGAGTTCTGGACGTCCGCCCTCGTCGTAGAGCCGGGCGGAATCCTCGCGGCTCTTGACCAGCTTGGCCATGAGATCTCCGATCGCCCCGTCCGAGATCCCCTCGCCGGTGCCCTCGGTGCGCGCGGCGATGTCCTTGTCCTTGATCGCCGAAGTGATCATCCGAAGCGTCGACAGCCGCGCCTTGTCGCCCGCCTTCATCGCCGTCTTCACCGCCGCGTTCAGTTCCTCGCGCATCGCGCCCTCCCTGGTTCGGCCGCGCGCGCGGCCTCGATGTCGTGGGTTTCGCCCTGTCTACACCGATCGCGCGGTGGATACGATGGGGCGAGCCCCCGCTCTCGCAGTTGACCGCCCCCGGCCTTCCCCCTATATCCGCCCGGACGAGCGGGCGACGACCTTCGCGGGGTCGGACGTCGCGCGCCCGGAGCGCGCCCACCGCGTTTCGAGCGACCCGCTGAGCTCTCACGAGCGACCCCTTCGGGATAGGGCATGATGACCGAAACGACCGGAGCCGACGCGTCCGCGACCCACGACGTGTGGGCGGAAAAGAAGCCGACCGCACTTCTCGTGCTCGCCGACGGCACCGTGATCGAGGGCGTCGGCTTCGGCGCCGTCGGCTCGGCGGTCGGCGAAGTCTGCTTCAACACCGCCATCACCGGCTACCAGGAGATCCTCACCGATCCCTCCTACGCCGGCCAGATCATCACCTTCACCTTCCCGCACGTCGGCAACGTCGGCATCAACGAGGAGGACGTCGAGACCGTCGACATGGCCCGCACCGGCGGCGTGCGCGGCTGCGTCCTCAAGGCCTCGATCACCGAGCCCTCGAACTGGCGCTCCACCGCCCATCTCGACACTTGGCTGAAGACCCGCGGCATCGTCGGCATCGCCGGCATCGACACCCGCGCCCTCACCGCCCTGATTCGCGAGAACGGCATGCCCAACGCCGTCATCGCCCATTCGCCCGACGGCGTCTTCGATCTCGATGCGCTGAAGGCCGAGGCCGCCGCGTGGCCGGGCCTCGAGGGCATGGATCTGGTGCCGATGGTCACCTGCGGTCAGGCCCACGTCTGGACCGAGACCACCTGGACGCTCGGCGAGGGCTACGGCCGCCAGGACGCGCCGAAGTATCACGTCGTCGCCCTCGACTTCGGCGTGAAGCGCAACATCCTGCGCCTGCTCGCCGCCGCCGGCGCCGAGGTGACGGTCCTGCCCGCCACCGCCACCACCGAGGACGTGCTGGCGCTGAAGCCCGACGGCGTGTTCCTGTCGAACGGCCCCGGCGACCCGGCCGAGACCGGCAAATACGCCGTGCCGACCATCCAGGGCGTGATCGAGGCCGGCCTGCCCACCTTCGGCATCTGCCTCGGCCACCAGATGCTGGCGCTGGCGCTCGGCGCCAAGACCCTGAAGATGCATCAGGGCCACCACGGCGCCAATCATCCGGTCAAGGACTTCACCACCGACAAGGTCGAGATCACCTCGATGAACCACGGCTTCGCCGTCGACCGCGACACGCTGCCCGCCGGCGTGAAGGAGACCCACGTCTCCCTGTTCGACGGATCGAACTGCGGCATCGCCGTCGAGGGCAAGCCGATCTTCTCGGTGCAGTACCACCCCGAGGCCTCGCCCGGCCCCCAGGACAGCCACTACCTCTTCACCCGCTTCCTGAACCTGATCCGCGCGAACAAGGGCGAAGCGGCCCTGCCCGAACGGGGCTGAGCCACCGCCTCGCCAATGGCGTCGACGGTGATTTCGGCGGGCGGCCTCAGGGCCGTCCGTGGTCCTTCTTGACCTCGCGCACCATGACCTGGACGGCCCGCACCGCCTCGACGGCATCGGCCTCCGCCTTCGACAGGTTCTCCAGCTTCCCCTCTCGCTCGAGGAGGTCGAGCACGACCTCCAGCGCATCGACGATGCGGCCGATCTGGCGCCCGTAGGACCCGGCCCGGGCCAGTATGTCGGTTTCGAGCTCCGGCGCCCCGGCCTCGCCCAGATAGACGTTGAACAGGCCGACCTGGCCGAAGGAGAACGACATCGGGTTGAACGTCTGGTGGACATCGCCCGACGGCATGGTGAAGTTGACCGGAATGCGGAGTTCGCTCATCGACATCTCCTCGCGTCTCGTCGAGGCACGGAGCGAACCCTCCGATCGTGGCAACTTCCGGGCGAGGGCGGATTTCCGCGCGCCCCCGCCGTCAGACATCACAACTTCGTCGCCTTGAACGTGTCGCACGAGCCCATCCGGCCGCTCTCGAAGCCGATCTTGAACCAGCGCACCCGCTGATCGGCCGAGCCGTGGGTGAAGCTGTCGGGCACGACGTAGCCGCGCATGGTCTTCTGGATCGAATCGTCGCCGATGCGGCTGGCGGCGTTGAGCGCCTCCTCGATGTCGCCCGGCTCGATGAAGTCGCGGTCCTTCTGGGCGAAGTGCGCCCACACGCCCGCGAAACAGTCCGCCTGCAGCTCGACCTTGACCGAGGCGCGGTTGGCCTCGCGCTCGCTCATCCGCTCGCGCGCCTGATTGAACGCCGGCAGAATGCCGAGCAGGTTCTGGATGTGATGGCCGATCTCGTGCGCCACCACGTAGGCCTGGGCGAAGTCGCCCGGCGCCTTGAAGCGCGTCTTGAGCTCGTCGTAGAAGGCGAGGTCGATGTAGACCTTGTGATCGGCCGGGCAATAGAACGGCCCCGTCGCCGCGCTCGCCGCTCCGCACGGGCTGCGGGTCGAGCCCGAGAACAGCACCAGCTTCGGCTCCTGATAGCGCATGCCCGCCGCCTTGGGCACCAGATCGCCCGCCTGCGCCGGGATGATCTGGCGGAAGCGGTCCTCGGTGTCGCCGAGCACCACCGCCACGAATCGGGTGAGCTGATCGTTGCGCGCCGCAGTGGTGCGCGGCTGCGGTTGGGTCTGCTGGAAGTTCTGCGTCTGCCGCGGCCCCACCTGCGTGCCCGAGAGCAGCGTCAGCGGATTGATGCCCAGCACCCAGGCCAGGATCAGCATGATCACGATCGTGCCGATACCGCCGCCGCCGATGTTGAACGGCAGTCCGCCACCGCCGAAGCCGCCGCCGCCGAAACCGCCGCCACCCGACCCGAAGTCGTCGCCGGCGCCGTCGCCGTCGCGCCGATCCTCGATGTTGCTGCTCTCCCGGTGCCCTTCCCAGCGCATCGACGATCTCCTCTGGCGCCACGCGTCGCGTCCGAGCCCCTTATACAGCCGCCGCGCGACGCTGGAAACGAAACTCGATTCCACCCGACCCGCCGCCCGCCGGGCCGATCGGTCGGTCGCGAGCGGATCGGCACGGAAATCGATCGCCCCGGCACCGCGCCGCCCTCCCCTCGCCCCTAGTCTCGACCTCGATCGACGTCCCCCCGCCCTCGAGGAGCCCCAGATGACCCAACGCACCCTCCACCGCGCCGCCCGCGCCTCCCTTCTCGCCGCCGCGCTCGCCGCCGCCGCGCCCGCCGTCGCCGGCGAGTTCCGCGTCACTCTGCCCGGCCACCCCGCCGGCACCTTCGCCGCCGAGGAGTATTTCGACGGCTTCGGCTGCACCGGCGCCAACCGCTCGCCCGAGATCGTCTGGTCCGGCGCCCCGGCCGAGACCCGCAGCCTCGTCGTCACCGTCTACGACCCCGACGCGCCGACCGGCTCCGGCTGGTGGCATTGGATCGTCGCCGACCTGCCGCCGACCACCACGCGCCTCGCCGCCGGCACCGGCACTCCCTCCCGCGCCCTGCCCCCCGGCGCGGTCGAGATCCGTACCGACTTCGGCCGCACCGGTTGGGGCGGTCCCTGCCCGCCGGTCGGCGAGGTCCATCGCTACGTCGTCACCGTGACGGCGCTGAAGGTCGATCGTCTGCCGCTGCCGGCCGACCCGACCGCCGCTCTCGTCGGCTACATGACCCGCGCCAACGCGATCGCCAGCGCCTCGACGACGCTCCTCGCCGGCCGCTGAGCCGTCCGCGCGCCTCGCGGGATCCGATCTCTCCGACCGGATCCCGCCCCCCCTGTGACAAGGCCGCCCGTCGCTGCCATGATCACGCCATGAGAGACCCTTTCGATCCGATCGAGACGGACGACCGTCGCCGCGTCGTCGCCGCGCGCGACGGCGTCGGCGCGACCGCGGGCATCCGCCAGGGCCGCGACCTGCGCCTCGATCGGCTCGTCACCGACCGCCCCACCCTCGTCGTCGTCCACGCCGGCACCAAGACGGTGGTCGCCGGCGAGCGGTCGCTGCTGGTCCGCCCCGGCGAGGCGGTGCTCTTCCTGCCCGGCCTCGTCTTCGACGTGATCAATCGTCCCCCCGCCGACGCCGACTATCGCGCCCGCCTCTTCGCCTGGGACGACGCCCTCCTCGCCGACTTCGCCACGCCCGCCGACGCCGTCGCCCCGCCGCTCGTCCATGGCCTGAGCGGTCTCGGCCGCGATTTCGTCTCCGCCTTCGAGCGCGCCGCCGAGGCGGTCGCCGAGCCCGACGCCGTGCCCCTGCCGCTCGCCCGCCACCGCGCCGGCGAGTTGCTCCTGTGGCTGTCGCTGAAGGGCATCCGCTTCCCCACCGAGACACGGCCGTCGTGGTCGCACCGCCTGCGCCGCCTCTTCCTCGCCGACCTCGCCGGCGCCTGGACCGCCGCGCGCGCCGCCTCCCGTCTGGCGATCGGCGAGTCGACCCTGCGCCGCCGCCTCGCCGAGGAGGCGACCTCCTTCGTCGATCTCCTGGTCGACACCCGCATGACCGCCGCCATGAACCTCGTCCTGTCGACCGACCTGCCGATCGACCGCATCGCCCTCGACGTCGGCTATGCCTCGCCGTCGCGCTTCGCCGTGCGCTTCCGCCACCGCTTCGCCTGCGCGCCCTCCGAGTTGCGCGGCCACCGTCGCTCGCCGTCCTCCTCGGTCGGATGATCGCCCGCCCCCGCCCGTCTCGGGGGACAGAGGCTCGCCGCCCCTTCCCCCACGGGGTCTTTTCCCCTATATACCGCCCCGGTCTGGACGACTTCCGACTTGACCCGTCACACGAACCGGCGCGAGCCGCTCTCTCCGAGCGATCGCGTCGGCATGGTCGCGAGCACGCATGCCCAAGAGAACCGACATCCAGAGCATCCTCGTCATCGGCGCCGGCCCGATCGTCATCGGCCAGGCCTGCGAGTTCGACTATTCCGGGACTCAGGCCTGCAAGGCGCTGAAGAGCGACGGCTACCGGATCATTCTGGTCAACTCCAATCCGGCGACCATCATGACGGACCCGGATCTGGCCGACGCCACCTACGTCGAGCCGATCACCCCGGAGATCGTCGCCAAGATCATCGAGAAGGAGCGTCCGGACGCGCTTCTGCCGACCATGGGCGGCCAGACCGCGCTCAACTGCGCGCTGTCGCTGCGCCGCATGGGCGTGCTCGAGAAGTACGGCGTCGAGATGATCGGCGCCACGGCGGAGGCCATCGACAAGGCCGAGGACCGCGAGCTGTTCCGCGAGGCGATGAAGAAGATCGGCCTCGACACCCCGCGCTCGTGCTTCGCCAACGCCTCCGACCTCAAGCGGCAGGACAAGCGCACCCACGACGACGAGATCGCCCGCATTCGCGCCCTCGACGTCACCGACGCCGAGAAGGCCCGTCTCGAGGACAAGTTCCGCCGCAGCTGGGCCGACAAGGAGGAGGAGCGCAAGCGCCGCTACGTCTCCAAGGGTCTGGTCGAGGCGATCGACGCCCTCGAGACCGTCGGCCTGCCCGCCATCATCCGCCCGTCCTTCACCATGGGCGGCACCGGCGGCGGCATCGCCTACAATCGCGAGGAGTTCATCGACATCATCGAGCGCGGCCTCGACGCCTCGCCGACCACCGAGGTGCAGATCGAGGAGTCCGTGCTCGGCTGGAAGGAGTACGAGATGGAGGTCGTCCGCGACAAGGCGGACAACTGCATCATCGTCTGCTCGATCGAGAACATCGACCCGATGGGCGTCCACACCGGCGATTCGATCACCATCGCCCCGGCGCTGACGCTGACCGACAAGGAATTCCAGATCATGCGCGACGCCTCGCTGGCGGTTCTGCGCGAGATCGGCGTCGAGACCGGCGGGTCGAACGTCCAGTTCGCCATCGATCCCGAGACCGGTCGCATGATCGTCATCGAGATGAACCCGCGCGTGTCGCGCTCCTCGGCGCTGGCCTCCAAGGCCACCGGCTTCCCGATCGCCAAGGTCGCCGCCCGCCTCGCCGTCGGCTACACGCTGGACGAGCTCGCCAACGACATCACCGGCGGCGCCACGCCCGCCTCGTTCGAGCCGACCATCGACTACGTCGTCACCAAGATCCCGCGCTTCGCCTTCGAGAAGTTCCC
>JBEOKB010000168.1:0-12282 GCA_040275425.1 Siculibacillus sp.
ACAAGTTCGAGAACATGGGCGCCCAGATGGTGCGCGAAGTGGCCTCGAAGACCAACGACCTCGCCGGTGACGGCACCACCACCGCGACCGTGCTCGCCCAGGCCATCGTCAAGGAGGGCGCCAAGGCGGTCACCGCCGGCATGAACCCGATGGATCTGAAGCGCGGCATCGATCTGGCCGTCGCCGCCATCGTCGCCGACATCCAGGCCCGCGCCAAGAAGGTCACCTCGAACGAGGAGATCGCCCAGGTCGGCACCATCTCCGCCAACGGCGACGTCGAGATCGGCCGCTTCCTGGCGGAAGCCATGCAGAAGGTCGGCAACGAGGGCGTCATCACGGTCGAGGAGGCCAAGAGCCTGACGACCGAACTCGACGTCGTCGAGGGCATGCAGTTCGATCGCGGCTACCTCTCGCCCTACTTCGTGACCAACGCGGAGAAGATGCGCGCCGAGCTCGAGAACCCCTACATCCTCATCCACGAGAAGAAGCTCTCCTCGCTCCAGGCCATGCTGCCGGTGCTGGAGGCCGTCGTTCAGACCGGCCGTCCGCTCCTGATCATCGCCGAGGACGTCGAGGGCGAGGCGCTCGCCACTCTGGTCGTCAACAAGCTGCGCGGCGGCCTCAAGATCGCCGCCGTCAAGGCTCCGGGCTTCGGTGATCGCCGCAAGGCCATGCTCGAGGACATCGCCATCCTCACCAACGGTCAGGTCATCTCCGAGGATCTCGGCATCAAGCTCGAGAACGTCACCCTCGACATGCTCGGCACCGCCAAGAAGGTGACGATCGAGAAGGAGAACACCACCATCGTCGACGGCACCGGCGCCAAGGCCGAGATCGAGGCGCGCGTCGCCCAGATCAAGGCCCAGATCGAGGAGACCACCTCCGACTACGATCGCGAGAAGCTCCAGGAGCGCCTCGCCAAGCTGGCCGGCGGCGTCGCGGTCATCCGCGTCGGCGGCGCGACCGAGATCGAGGTCAAGGAGAAGAAGGACCGCGTGGACGATGCGATGCACGCCACCCGCGCGGCCGTCGAGGAAGGCATCCTGCCGGGCGGCGGCGTCGCCCTGCTGCGCGCCATCAAGTCGCTCGACGCGGTCGTCCCGGCCAACGCCGACCAGAAGACCGGCATCGAGATCGTCCGCAAGGCGATCACCGCCCCGGCCCGTCAGATCGCGCTCAACGCCGGTGACGACGGCTCGATCGTGGTCGGCAAGATCCTCGAGAACCCCGATCCGGCCTTCGGCTGGAACGCCCAGACCGGCGCCTACGGCGACATGTACGCCGCCGGCATCATCGATCCGGCCAAGGTGGTGCGCTGCGCCCTCCAGGACGCCGCTTCGGTCGCGGGTCTCCTGATCACCACCGAGGCGATGATCGCCGACAAGCCCAAGAAGGACGCCGGTCCGGCCATGCCGGCGGGTGGCGGAATGGGCGGCATGGACTTCTGACCGGGCAACCGCGGAAGCATGTGACACACATACGAGAGGCGGCCTTCGGGCCGCCTCTCTCCGTTGAGGCCGTGGTCCTCACATGACGTTGCTCTTCTTCAGGGCAGCGATCGGCGCGGCGTCGAGATCCGACCCGCGACCGCTCACGGCCGCCGAAACGCCCCGATGTCGGGCGCCCCTGTCCGTTTCCGATCGACCCGGATAGAAACGGGGGCGAAGATCGACGACGATTCGTCTCGTCGCGGCATCGAGGATTCGATCATATGGACGACACCCGGCAGGCGCTCACGCGTCGCGCGGTCATCACCACCCTCGGACTGTTCCCGATCGTCGGCCCGGCATTCGCCGCCAAGAAGGCCACCCGCTCGGCCAAGGCCGCGCCCGAACCGACCCGCCCGACGCTCGCCTACCCGCGCCTCGTCGACCTCGTCCCCGGCGAGACCTTCGATCTCGTCGCCGAACCCGCCACCCACGCCTTCCAGAAGGACAAACCGGTCCCGGCCATCGGCTACGGCGGCACCTACATGGGCCCGGCCCTCAGGGTGAAGCGCGGCACCACCCCGCGCGTGCGCCTCGTCAACCGGCTCGACCGCCCGACCAACGTCCATTGGCACGGCGCTCTGATCGAAGGCCGCTTCGACGGCGGCACCCACCCCGGCGTCGCCCCCGGCGGCACCTGGGAGGCGACCCTCGCCCTCGATCAGCCCGCCGCCACGCTGTGGTATCACGCCCACGTCCACGGCTCGACGACGCAGGACGTACACGACGGCCTGTGCGGCCTGCTGATCGTCGACGATCCCGCCGCCACCGCCGCCCTCGGCCTGCCCTCGACCTGGGGCGTCGACGACCTGCCGCTGGTGCTCCAGGATCGCGACTTCGACCCGACCGGCCGCCCGGTCCGCCCGCCGCTCGTCGAGACGCTCGAGCACGGCTTCCGTGGTCGCGCCATGATCGTCAACGGCCAGCACGACGCCGTCGCCAGGGTGCCCTCGCGCCTCGTGCGCCTGCGCCTGCTCAACGCGTCGGGCGCGCGCGTCTTCCGCCTCGCCTTCGAGGATCGCCGCCCCTTCCGCCTGATCGCCTGCGATGCCGGTCTGCTGCCCGCCCCGGTCGAACTCGACCTGCTGGTGCTGGCGCCCGGCGAGCGCGCCGAGATCCTGGTCGACTTCGCCGAGGGCGCCGCCGCGCTCGTCACCTCGCCCGACCTGCACGAGCACCGCGACGGCCACGACGCCGTGATCATGCCCGACGTGATCGAGGGCCAGACCCGCATTCTCGCCTTCGACGTCGTCCCGGACGAGCGCCCGCGCGCGGTGATGCCGAAGGCGCTGGTCGTGCTCCCGCCCCTGCCCGTCTCCACCGTCGGCCTCACCCGCCGCCGCTTCGAACTGCGCCTGACCCCGATCGCCGACCCCGCGCCGCCGCCGAAGGTCAAGCCGAAGGCCACCCCTCACGCCGGTCACGGCGCCCGCGATCACGCCGCCCCCGATCCTGCGGGCATGACGCGCGGCTCCGGCACCGGCACCCACGATGCGCCCGAGCCGCAGCCCACCGTCTCGCTCCTGACCATCAACGGCCGCACCTTCGCCATGGACCGCATCGACGAGCGCGTGCCCCTCGGCGCCACCGAGGTGTGGGAGATCGTCTCGCCCGAGATGGCCCACCCTTTCCACGTCCACGGCGCCCACTTCCGCGTCCTCGGCGAGGACGGCGGCATGCCGAAGGCCTGGAACGGTGGTCTCAAGGACACGGTCCTGGTCACCGACAGCGCCGAACTTCTGGTGACCTTCACCCGACGCGCCGGCGCCGACGCGCCCTTCGTCTATCACTGCCACCTGCTCGAGCACGAGGACGGCGGCATGATGGGCGCCTTCACGGTGGAATGACCGCCGCCGCGCCCTCGGCCGAGGTCGCGCCTCTCCGGCGCGGCCGTCCCCGGCGACGCGGCCGACGGCCTCACTTCACCTGAATGCTCTTCAGCCAGGCGATGAAGGCGGCGATGTCGCGCGCCTCCATCTTGACCTGCGGCATGCCGGGATGGCCGACCACGACGCCCTCCGCCAGCGCCTCCTCGAGGCTCTCGACCGGATACCTGCGCCCGAGTTCGCGGAACACCGGCGCCTCCGCCTTCGGGCTCGCCCCGGTGGCGTCGATCGCGTGACAGGCGGCGCAGGCGGCGGTCGCGATCGCGTGCCCTCGGGCCACCTCGGCCTCCGAGGCGCCGGCCGGCAGCGCCGCCCCGATCGCCAGCCCGGCCCCGACGACGCTCGCCCGGACCCGCCCGAACCGCCGGGCCTTCGCGTTCCCGATCGTGTGCATGTCGCCACTCCCCGTGTCGTTCTCGGCGGGATGGACCGATTCGCGCCTCTCCACAATGCGCTCGATCGCCGAGTCGAACCGGACCTTGGGTAAACTGTTGAAATTTTTCAATGTTCCCTCGCAGTTTCGACGCTTCTCGACTTTTCCCGCCGCTTCGGCATGTCATAAATGACGAGGATCGAATCCACGGATTCGCCAGAGGGGAAGGGACCGCCATGCCACAAGACGCGATCGAGACCCGCATGGCCGAATTCGGCCTGACGCGCCGCGCCGTCGAGCTGGTCCGCAGCCATGCCCCGATCCTCAAGACTCGGGTGCCCGAACTCGTCGACGCCTACTACGCCCACCTCGGCCACACCGGTTTCGCCGATCTCATGCGCTCCGAGCACATCGAGCGGCTGAAGAAGGCCCG
This sequence comes from Siculibacillus sp., assembly GCA_040275425.1. GTDB lineage: Bacteria > Pseudomonadota > Alphaproteobacteria > Rhizobiales > Ancalomicrobiaceae > Pinisolibacter. The sequence goes on from JBEOKB010000168.1 coordinate 4,180, forward strand.
CATCGAGCACTGGCGCCTGCTGCTCGACACCGACTTCGCCCGCGTCGCCGCCGACTACGCCGAGCACTTCGGCCCGCGCCTGCTCGAGGCCGGTTTCCCGCGCAGCATCTTCGTGCTGGCGGCGGAGTGGTTCGCCGTCGGCATGACCCGCTTCGTCGACGGCGCCCCCGAGATCCCGCGCACCATCAAGACCGAGCTGCGCTCGGCCCTCCTGTGCGTCACCTTCCTCGATCTCTTCCTCGCCGAGAACAGCCGCCAGATCACCCTGATCGACTGATCCGATCGCGTGGGCTCACACGCCCTCGCCCGGATGCGGCAACACCCGGTAGGCCCGATCGATGTAGAGCAGCGCCGGATCGACCGCGCCGAGCCGCACCGCCTCGACCACGCCGAAGAACACCGCGTGCGACCCCACCTCCGAGATCTCGCTCACCCGGCATTCCAACACCGTGCGCGCGCCCTCGAGCACCGGCGATCCGGTCTGCCCGCGCGCCCACGCGCCGGTCGCGAACCGCGCCTCGTGATCGAGCCCGCCGACCCCCGCGAACACGCCCGCGAGCGGCTCGTCGCCCGCCACCAGCGTGTTGATCGCGAAGACGCCGTTCGCCCGCACGATCGCGTTGAGCCGCCCGGTCCGATTGAGACACACCAGCACCGTCGGCGGCGCGTCGGAGACCGAGGTCACCGCCGTCATGGTCGCCCCGCCCCGTCCCGCCGCCCCGCCCGTGGTCACCACGTGCACCGCCGCGCCGATCCGACTCATCGCGTCGCGAAACAGCCCCGCCGCGACGACGCCGCCGCTCTCCTCGATCGCCTCGGCCGCCCGCCGCACCGCGACCTCGCCGGCCTCGCGACGAACCTCGGCCTTCCTCACACCCATCCCGCGCCTCGTTCTGGTCCGCACCGCTCGCCGCCCGTGGACCGGGCTCCGTCGGACGGATCTTGCCTCGAGAGATATAGCAAGTCCTGAACGGCGGACCAGACCGCCGCGCGCGAGCGCCGAACAACGAAAAATTCCAGCGGATCGCCCCCCCTTCGGCCTCGCCGTCCTCCGCGTCCGCCCCGGCCGCGAGGAAAAACCATCCACCGGCCCGCCCCGCTCGATCCCGACCGGAATCGCTCGGTCGCGGGCGTCGCCACGCGCCACACACGGGCCAGCCATGCGCGAGACGCAATATCCCACCAAAGTCTGATGAACGACCTTCAAAGGAAGATTATTCCCCTCATTGCCATAAAGGAGGAGAAATCTACTTTTGTGAAGGGGATTTGACGGCGGGAATTGCCTCGTTCCAGCGTCCTTGTTAAGACCGTGGCGGAAATGGGGCACTCCCCGTGCCCTGCCTGTCCGGATCTGCCGAGCCGCGCACTGCGACCAAGCGACCCGGGCCGCCTCGATCGAAACCGTTCAGGCCAAGGGAGCGCTCGTCCCCTGATGGAAGTATTCCTTCAACAGCTCATCAACGGGATCACCCTGGGATCGATCTACGGATTGATCGCCATCGGCTACACGATGGTCTTCGGCATCATCGGCATGGTGAACTTCGCCCATGGCGACGTCTTCATGGTGTCGGCCTTCATCGCGGTGATCACCTTCCTCGCCCTGACCCTGTGGTTCGGCGTGACCTCGATCATTCTCGCCCTGTTCATCTGTCTGGTGGTCGCCATGGTGCTGACCTCGGTCTGGAACTGGGCGATCGAACGCGTGGCCTATCGACCGCTTCGAGGCTCCTTCCGTCTCGCACCCCTGATCAGCGCCATCGGCATGTCGATCTTCCTGTCGAACTTCGTGCAGGTCGCCCAGGGTCCGCGCAACAAACCGGTTCCGCCGATGCTCAAGGACGTCATCACCCTGGTCGACAGCCCGACCTACGCGGTGACCATCTCCTACAAGCAGATCATGATCTGGGTGGTCACGGCGGTGCTGCTGGCCGGCTTCTGGTACCTCGTCCAGAAGACCCCGCTCGGCCGCGCCCAGCGCGCCTGCGAGCAGGATCGCAAGATGGCCTCCCTGCTCGGCATCGACGTCGACAAGACCATCTCGCTGACCTTCGTCATGGGCGCCGCGCTCGCCGCCGTCGCCGGTGTCATGTACATGGTCTACTACGGCGTGGTGAGCTTCTCCGACGGCTTCACCCCCGGCGTGAAGGCCTTCACCGCCGCGGTTCTCGGCGGCATCGGCTCGCTGCCCGGCGCCGTGATCGGTGGCCTTCTGATCGGCCTCATCGAAGTGTTCTGGTCGGCCTACTTCACCATCGACTACAAGGACGTCGCCGCCTTCTCGATCCTGGTGGTGGTGCTGATCTTCATGCCGCAGGGCATCCTCGGCAAACCCGAAGTCGAGAAGGTGTGACGACATGGGCAACGAAGCCTCCGCCGCCGCGCCGGGCGTGGACTACGGCCGTGCCGTGAAGGACGCCGCGATCACCGGTCTGGTCATCACGGCCATCCTCGGCCCCTTCATCGGTCTCGAGACCGTTCAGAACATGGAGCACCAGCTCGTCCTCGCGACGCGCTGGCAGCTCCTGGCGATCCTCGTCGCCATCGTCGTCGTCGGCCGCTTCCTGCTGACGGTCTTCGTCTGGAGCCGTCCCCACAAGGCCAAGGGCAAGCCCTTCGCGCTCTCCCCCGCCGTCGAGCGCGCCGCCGCGCCCTTCTTCATCGGCCTCCTGTTCGCCTATCCGATCTTCGTGCTGTCGACGCTCGGGGCCGGCGGCTCGATCAAGTGGATCGACAACTTCGGCATCCAGATCCTCATCTACATCATGCTCGGATGGGGGCTGAACATCGTCGTCGGCCTCGCCGGCCTGCTCGATCTGGGCTACGTCGCCTTCTACGCCGTCGGCGCCTATTCCTACGCGCTGATGGCCAAGACGTTCGGCCTGTCGTTCTGGATGCTCTTGCCGATGGCCGGCATCCTCGCCGCCTTCTGGGGCATCATCCTCGGCTTTCCGGTGCTGCGTCTGCGCGGCGACTATCTCGCCATCGTGACGCTGGCCTTCGGTGAGATCATCCGCCTGATCCTGATCAACTGGGTCGACTTCTCGGGCGGCTACGCCGGCATCTCGGGCATTCCGCGCCCCACCCTGTTCGGCATCCCCTTCAACGCTTCCGATCAGGGCTTCGCCGCGACCTTCGGGCTCGAATTCTCACCGATCCACCGAACGATCTTCCTCTACTACGTCATCCTCGGACTGGCGCTGCTCACCGCCTTCGTGACGATGCGCCTGCGCCGTCTGCCGATCGGCCGCGCCTGGGAGGCCCTGCGCGAGGACGAGATCGCCTGCCGGTCGCTCGGCATCAACACCACGACCACCAAGCTGACCGCCTTCGCCACCGGCGCCATGTTCGGCGGCTTCGCGGGCTCGTTCTTCGCCGCCCGCCAGGGCTTCATCTCGCCCGAGAGCTTCACCTTCATGGAATCGGCCAACATCCTGGCGATCGTCGTTCTCGGCGGCATGGGCTCGCTGTGGGGCGTCGTCATCGCCTCGATGGCGCTGGTCGGCGGCTTCGAGCTGATGCGCGAGATGGACTTCCTCAAGCACGTGTTCGGCGCCGACTTCGACCCGACCCAGTATCGAACCCTTCTCTTCGGCCTCGCCATGGTGGTGATCATGCTGTGGAAGCCCCGCGGCCTCATCTCGACCCGCGAACCGACCGCCTTCCTCAAGGAATCCAAGTCCGTGTCCGGTTCCCACGTCTCGGAGGGCCACGGCTGATGAACCGCTGGCAAACCCGACCCCTGCTCGAGGTCGAGCACCTGACCATGCGCTTCGGCGGCCTGGTGGCGATCAACGACCTCACCTTCACCGTCGGCGAAGGCGACATCACCGCCCTCATCGGCCCCAACGGTGCCGGCAAGACCACCGTCTTCAACTGCATCACCGGCTTCTACAAGCCGACCGAGGGCCGCATCGCGCTGCGCCACGGCGATCAGTCGATCTGGGGTGAACTTCCCGCCGCCACCCGGGCGCCGGGTCGCAAGTGGGCCAAGGGCGGCTCCTCGCTGTGGCTGCTCGAGCGCATGCCCGACTTCGAGGTCTCCGCCCACGCCAAGGTCGCCCGCACCTTCCAGAACATCCGCCTGTTCTCCGGCATGACCGTGCTCGAGAACCTGCTGGTCGCCCAGCACAACCCGCTGATGCTCGCCTCCGGCTTCTCGATCGCCGGCATCTTCGGCCTGCCGATCTACAAGAAGGCCGAGAAGACCTCGATCGCCAGGGCCGAGTACTGGCTGGAGAAGATCGGCCTGACCGATCGCGCCGACGATCCCGCCGGCGATCTGCCCTACGGCGCCCAGCGCCGCCTGGAGATCGCTCGCGCCATGTGCACCGAGCCCCATCTCCTGTGCCTGGACGAGCCCGCCGCCGGCCTCAATCCGCGCGAGAGCCTGGAGCTGAACGCGCTCCTGCGCACCGTGCGCGCCGAATGCGGCACCTCGATCCTCCTGATCGAGCACGACATGTCGGTGGTGATGGAGATCTCCGACCACGTCGTGGTGCTCGACTACGGCACCAAGATCTCCGACGGAACCCCGACCGAAGTGAAGAACGACCCCAAGGTCATCGCCGCCTATCTCGGCGTCGGCGACGAAGAGGTCGAGGAAGTGGCCGCGGAGGTGGCGTCGTGACGGAACCCCTGCTCTCCATTCGCGGTGTCGAGACCTATTACGGCAACATCATCGCCCTGAAGGGCGTGGACATGGACGTCCACGAGGGCGAGATCGTCACGTTGATCGGCGCCAACGGCGCCGGCAAGTCGACGCTGATGATGACCATCTTCGGCTCCCCCCGCGCCCGCAGCGGCCGGATCGTCTACGGCGGCACCGACATCACCCGGATGCCGACTCACGAGATCGCCCGCCTGCGCATCGCCCAGTCGCCCGAGGGCCGCCGCATCTTTCCGCGCATGACCGTCATGGAGAATCTCCAGATGGGCGCGGCCATCGACGGCTTCGCCCACATGGACGAGGACCTGGAGAAGGTCTTCGAACTGTTCCCGCGCCTCAAGGAACGCATCGCCCAGCGCGGCGGCACCCTCTCCGGCGGCGAACAGCAGATGCTGGCGATCGCCCGCGCGCTGATGTCCCGCCCGAAGATGCTGCTGCTCGACGAGCCCTCGCTCGGTCTGGCGCCGCTGGTGGTCAAGGGCATCTTCGACGCCATCCGCGAGCTCAACCGCACCGCCGGGCTGACCGTGTTCCTGGTCGAACAGAACGCCTTCCATGCGCTCAAGCTCGCCCATCGCGGCTACGTCATGGTCAACGGCGTGATCACCATGAGCGGAACCGGCAAGGAACTCCTGGAGAGCCCCGAGGTGCGCGCGGCGTATCTCGAAGGCGGCCACCACTGATCGGGAAAGAGCACATGCTGCAGGGCGTCCTCCACGAAGAAGCCTCGATCTGGCTGTTCCTTCTCGTCACCTGCGTCATGGGCGGCTGGGCCGCCTGGATGACCGGTCGCGCCATGGCCTCCACCTGGCGCTCCTATCCCGTGCTCGTCGGCTATCTGGTGCTCCTGGGGGTCGCCGTCCGCTTCATCCATTTCGCCCTTTTCGGCGGCACGCTGCTGTCGCTGCACTACTATCTGGTCGATCTGGTCGTCGTGCAGATCATCGGCGCAATGGGCTACCGCATGACGCGCGTCTCTCAGATGACCGACAAGTATCGCTGGCTCTATTTGCCCAACGGCCCGTTCTTCTGGAAGGATCGCGCCTGATCCGAACCCGCCCTTCGAGGGTGAGGTGATGTCTTCGAAACTCGATTGACGCCGTCCGACCACGATCGGACGGTGCCGGGCCGTGTATATCCCCCTTCTTTCCGTGGATACCGCCCCTACGCTCCCTGCCGCGCTGCACAATACGGCATCGTCGTCTTGATATCGCGCAAATATTACGCACGAGGGGGGATGACAAGAACGCGGAAGCGGTGGAGAGTACGGCCACCGGAAAGCGTTTCCCCCCCGACCACCGCGAGAGGGAAGCGTTCCCCGCGTCGAGCCGGTCGACCACGGCCGAACGTGGGATCTCCCTCGCCCCCGAGGGAGAGCGGACGGACCGCAGCTTCCGCGGCTCCGCTTCACGCGGAGCGCGAGAAGGCGCGTGAAACGAGAGATCGACGTTCGGGAATCGAACGATTGAAAGGGAGTAGTCCGATGCAGAAGAAGTGGATGACCGGTCTGGTGCTCGCCGCGGGTCTCGCCTGGTCCGGCACGGCGCTGGCCGACGTCAAGCTCGGCGTCGCCGGTCCGATCACCGGCCCGAACGCCGCCTTCGGCGCCCAGCTGAAGAACGGCACCGAGCAGGCGGTCGAAGACATCAACGCCGCCGGCGGCATCCTCGGTCAGAAGATCATCATGACCGTGGGCGACGACGTCTCCGATCCGAAGCAGGGCGTGTCGGTCGCCAACAAGTTCGTCGGCGAGGGCGTCAAGCTCGTCGTCGGTCACTTCAACTCGGGCGTGACCATGCCGACCTCGGAGATCTTCGCCGAGAACGGCATCATCCAGATCACCCCCTCGGCCACCAACCCGAAGATCACCGAGCGCGGCCTGTGGAACATCTTCCGCACCTGCGGCCGTGACGACCAGCAGGGCAAGCTGTGGGCGGACTACGCCGCGGCCAACCTGAAGGGCAAGAAGATCGCCGTCGTCCACGACAAGACCACCTATGGTCAGGGTCTGGCCGATGCCGCCAAGGGCTTCATGACCGCCGGCGGCATGAAGGAAGTCCTCTACGAAGGCGTCAACGCCGGCGAGAAGGACTATTCGGCGCTCGTCTCCAAGATCAAGGCGGCCGGTGCCGACGTGATCATGTGGGGCGGTCTGCACACCGAAGGCGGCCTGATCATCCGTCAGATGCGCGACCAGGGCCTCAAGACCGTCATGCTCTCGGGCGACGGCATCACCTCGGCCGAGTTCGCCACCATCGGCGGCGACGGCGTGGTCGGCACGCTCATGTCCTTCGGCCCGGATCCGCTCAAGAACCCGGCCGCCAAGGCGGTCATCGAGAAGTTCCGCGCCAAGAAGTACGAGCCGGAGGCCTACACCCTCTACTCCTACGCCGCGGTTCAGATCATGAAGCAGGCCGCCGAGAAGGCCGGCAAGCTCGACCCGAAGGCGATGGCCGAGGTCATCCACTCCGGTCACACCTTCGACACCGTGCTCGGCAAGCTGAGCTACGACAAGAAGGGCGACCGCAAGGACGTCGACTACGTCATGTACACCTGGAAGAAGGACAAGGACGGCAAGATCGTCTACGAGCAGAACTGAGCTCGAGCGATCGGGAGGGTTCGCGCCCTCCCCCCGCCTCCCGCGTTCGAAGCCGCCGCGAGCCCCTCGCGGCGGCTTCTTCCTTGCCGCGCCCGCCGCACCGCGCCCGTGCTAGTCTCGATTCGATCGCGATCACCGACGAGGCCCCCCGTGCTCGACCGTCCCGGCCCCACCAACACCATCCTCGACGTCGAAGGTCTGCTGGTCGGCAATGCCGTCGATCGGCGCGTCGCCTCGGGCGTCACCGTGGTCATCGCCGAGGAGCCGGCGGTGGCGAGCGTCCACGTCATGGGCGGGGCGCCCGGCACCCGCGACACCGACCTGCTCGCCCCCGAGGAGACCGTCGAGCGCGTCGACGCGCTGGTGCTCTCCGGCGGCTCCGCCTTCGGCCTCGATGCCGCCTCCGGCGTCCAGGCCTTTCTCGCCGAGCACGGCCGCGGCTTCCGCGTCGGCACGGTGCGCGTGCCGATCGTCCCCGCCGCCATCCTGTTCGATCTCCTCAACGGCGGCGACAAGGACTGGGGCCGCTTCCCGCCCTATCGCAATCTCGGCTGGACCGCCGCCGAGGACGCCGATCGCTCCCCCCTTCATCTCGGCACCGTCGGCGCCGGCTACGGCGCCACCACCGCCCGCCTCCAGGGCGGCCTCGGCTCGGCCTCGGTGGTGCTGCCCTCGGGCCACACCGTCGCCGCGCTGGTCGCCGTCAACGCCGTCGGCTCGGCCACCATCGCCGACACCCCCCATTTCTGGGCCGCGCCCCACGAGATCGGCGACGAATTCGGCGGCCTCGGCCTGCCCTCGCCGCTGCCCGCCGACGCGCTGATCCCGCGCCTCAAGG
>JBEOKB010000169.1:0-7984 GCA_040275425.1 Siculibacillus sp.
ATCGCGGCGGCGTCGCGCCCGAGGCGGCGGTGCTCAGCCACGGGCCGGGTCCTCGGCCGGGAAGATCAGCGTGGTGTCCCAGTCGTGGTGCAGGCGACGGCGCTCGAGTTCGAGGCGGACGATCTCGGCGGCGACGGCCGAATCGTAGCGCTCCCACACGGCGGTGGAGCGCAGGAGCGCGGCGCCGAGCGGGGCGATCACCATCAGGGCCAGCCAGACGGCGACGGCGCCGACGGCGAGGATCGCGGCGGCGTCGCGCCCGAGGCGGCGGTGCTCAGCCACGGGCCGGGTCCTCGCAGTTCGGCCGCGCGGCGAAGACCCGGGCGTCCTCGGCCGGGAAGATCAGCGTGGTGGGCCCGGCGAGAACCAGATCGCGCAGGCCGCGATCGGGACGGCGCAGCGTCAACCGTTCGCCGCCGACGGCGAAGACGAGGCGCAGGGTCGGCCCTTCCAGGCGGCGTTCGAGGAAATCGGCGTCGAGGCGGTTCCAGGTCGGGTGGAGGCGCGGATCCTCGCCGCCGAGGCCGATGCGTTCGGGGCGGATCGCGACGGCGACGGGCGTGCCCTCGGCGAGGTCGTCGAGCGCGGTGGCGCGGAGGCGGCCGAGGGCGGTGTCGACCTCGACCACGCCGTCGAGGCGGCGGGAGAGACGGCCGGTGACGACGTTGACCTCGCCGAGCAGGCGGGCGACGCCGAGATCGACCGGGCTCGACCACAGGCGGTCGGGCGTGTCGATCTGGATCAGACGGCCGCCGTGGAGGACGCCGAGACGGTCGACGTCGGCGAGGAGATCGGCCGGTTCGCCACCGAGTTCGAGCACGCTCGCGCCGAGGTCGCGGTGCAGGTCGGCGAGGAGGGCGCGGGCGGCGCGGCGGGTGGCGCCGGTCAGGCCGTCGAACGGGGCCTCGAGCAGGAGCACCGCCGGTTCGATCGCGACGGCGCGGGCGAGGGCGACGCGCAGGCGAGCGAAGGGATCGAGGCTCTCGACGGCGGCGCGGCGCAGATCGACGAGATCGAAGCGGGCGAGCATCTCGTCGAGGCGGGCGCGGCGGGCGATCGGCGGCGTGGCGCGGGCGTCGAGGGCGAAGGCGACGTTGGCGGCGACGTCGAGGGCGGGGAAGAGGCCGAGCCCGCGCGGCACCAGGCGGACCGACCGCGCGGCGGGCGGGCGGGCGGTGACGTCGACGCCGTCGAGGAGGACATAGCCGATGTCGGGGCGCAGCGTGCCGGCGGCCAGCGCCAGAAGGGCGGAGCCGCCCTGGTCGCCGTCCTCGACGAGGCCGAGGTGTTCACCGGGGGCGACGTCGAGATCGAGCGGCGCCAGCGCCGGCCCCCGCGCGGGGACCACGGACACGCTCTTCAGGCGCAGTTCCTCGGCCGGCATCGTCGTCCTCGTGCACCCCGGCGCGGGTCGCCGCGCCGGGTCGGCCGAAGCTAGACGGGCGCGCGCGCGGCGACAACCGCCGATCGGTTCGATTGATCCCGCCCCGGCGTGGGGGCTATCGTCGCGCGGGCGTCGCGACGACGCCGGAGGGAGCGACGCGGGTGGTGCGATCCAGGGAAGAGGCACGCGGGCACGATCTCGGCGACGTGGCCGAGGAGGTGGTCGAGGAGGCGGCGGAGCTGCGGGCGGGGCTGTGGCAGTCGCTCGGCCGCGCGCTCGACTTCGTCGGCGATCTGACCGGCATCGGCCCCCTGCTCGACAGCCTGTCGACGCGGGTGCAGGACTGGCTGGCGGGATCGGGCGAGGTCGCCTTCACGGTGGCGCTGATCTCGCTCGCCGCCAAGATGGCCAAGGCCGACGGCGTGGTCTCGCACGAGGAGATCACCATGTTCCGCCGGGTGGTCGAGGTGCCGCCGGGCGAGGAGCGCAACGTCGAGCGGCTGTTCGATCTGGCGCGGCGGGACGTGGCCGGGTTCGAGGCGCACGCGGCGCGAATCGCCAAGATCGCGGGCGGAGATCCGGTGTTCCTCGGCGACGTGCTGACCGGCCTCTTCCACATCGCCGCGGCCGATTCCTACGTGCACGAACACGAGCTGGCCTTCCTCGAACGGGTCGGCGAGCTGTTCGAACTGGACGCGACGACGTTCGAGCGCATCGCCTCGGGCTTCGTGAGACGGCGCGGCCCCGATCCCTATCGGGTGCTCGGGGTCGACGCCGAGGCGAGCGACGAGGCGGTGAAGAAGGCGTGGCGGCGGCTGGTGCGCGAATGCCACCCCGATCTCCACTTCGCCCACGGCCTGCCGCACGAGGCGACGGCGATCCTGAACGACCGGCTGGCGTCGGTGAACGGGGCGTGGGAGCAGATCCGGCTCGAACGGGGGCTGTGAGGCGTTCGAGCCGGGATCGGCCGCTCAACAGGCGTCGCTCGAGGAGGCGCCGCACTCGCGCTCGATGCGATGGCGCTGCGAACGCTGGAGAACGCCGCGTTCGTCGACGAAGTATACGTCGAGGCTGATCCGCCCCGGCTTGTCGGGAACGGTGAGGCGGGTCTCGAGCGGCGTGTTGGTCACGGCGCAGGCGTCCGCCGTCTTCTCGACGGCGACGGTGACGTAGAGCATGCGGCCGGTCGGCTCGGCGGTCGCGGCGTCGGGGACGCCCTCGCGAGCGGAGCGGATGCGCCAGCACGAGGACTGCGGCAGATACTGAACCTTGACCGCCACTCCGCCGTGGCCGTCGGCGATCGCCCAGGAACCGGGGTAGTCGGACTCGATCGGCCCGTGGTCGGCGCGCACGGCGGAGGCGGCGACCGCCGTGGACAGCGCGGCTGCGATCAGAATGGTGCGCATGGGTTCTCCTCCCTCTCGAGGCCCCGTCGCCTCGTCGAGAACTTCCGATATTCTAGAGTGTACGGCGATGGGGTCCTTGACGGACGTCGGGTCGGCGGTGGTCTCGCGACGGGCGGGCAGACGTGGTAGGCGGGAGAGGACGGTCTCCAAACCGGGAGTTTCTCGCATGGACTTCACGCCCGACGATCGGCTGGTCGACGAGGTTCGGGCCTCGCCCAATCACGGCGAGCGGCGCGGACGCCGGACGACGGGTGGGCCCGATCTCCTGCTGCTGCACTACACCGGCATGCCGGACGGGCGCGGGCTCTCGGGCGCGGAACGGGCGATCCGCTGGCTGTGCGATCCGGTGTCGGAGGTCTCGGCCCACTACGTGGTCGACGTCGACGGGCGCATCGTCCAGTTGGTGCCGGAGGGGCGGCGGGCGTGGCACGCCGGGCGCTCGTCGTGGGGCGGCGAGGAGGACGTCAACTCCGCCTCGATCGGCATCGAGATCGTCAATCCGGGCCACTGGTGGGATCTGGCGGTCTCGCCCGATCGCGATCCGGCGCTGCCGCCGGAGATCCACCCCGGCTACGCCGACTTTCCCGAGGCGCAGATCGCGGCGGTGATCCGGCTCGGCCGGGCGATCGTCGCGCGCCACGCCATCGCGGCGGAGCGGGTGCTGGCGCATTCGGACGTCGCGCCGGGGCGCAAGCGCGATCCGGGCGAGAAGTTTCCTTGGACGCGGCTGGCGGCCGAGGGGCTGGGGCTGTGGGTCGCGCCGGAGCCGATCGTCGCGGCGGCGGGCGAGCCGCCGATCGCGGCGGTGCAGGCGCTGCTGGCGGCCTACGGCTACGGCATCGAGATCACCGGGGAGGCCGACGCGGCGACGGCGGCGGTGGTGGAGGCGTTTCAACGCCATTTCCGGCCCGAGCGGGTCGACGGGGTGATCGACGTCTCGACGGTGGCGACGCTGCGCCGGCTGATCGAGGTGCGCGAGGCGCGCGCGCTCATTGTGTGAGCGGGAGCGGCGGCGCTTGACCCGGCCGGGCTTTGGCCCCATGTGTGCGCCGCCAGTCGGCCGGGCGGCCGCTCCGGACGCCTTCCCTTCCTCCGGCTCGGGGGAAGCGACGGCGTCCGGGGAGGAAAGTCCGGGCTCCACGGAAAGACGGTGCCGGTCAACGACCGGCGAGGGCGACCTCAGGGAAAGTGCCACAGAGAACAGACCGCCCGGGACGCGTCCCGGGTAAGGGTGAAAAGGTGGGGTAAGAGCCCACCGCGGACCCGGCAACACGGACGGCACGGCAAACCCCACCGGGAGCAAGACCGAATAGGGGCGGCGCGGGCTCGAAAGAGTTCCGGTCTTTTCCGGACCAGTCGCCCGGGTTGGTTGCGCGAGGCGTCCGGCAACGGGCGTCCCAGACGAATGGCCGCCACGTGGGCGAAAGCCCGCCATACAGAACCCGGCTTACAGGCCGACTGGCACCCTTCTCCTCCTCCGATCACGCCGCTTCCGCGACGCGGGATGCGATCGATCGCGCTTCGTAAACGGGCGGTTAACCCTGACGGAGTTTGAATGCGTCACGGTGGGCGAGGCGTCCGCCGACGCGGGTGCGTGGTCGATCGAGGGGTTCGGAGGTCGGGGAATGAGCGTGGCGACGGCGGCGGGCGAGGCTCGGCCGCATCTGCCGGTGATGCTCGACGAGGTTCTGGCGCGGCTGGCGCCGACCGCGGGCGAGGTTCACGTCGACGGAACCTTCGGGGCCGGCGGTTACACGCGCGCGATTCTCGCCACCGGCGCCGAGGTCATCGCGATCGACCGCGATCCCACGGCGATCGAGGCGGGGCAGGGGCTGGTGGCGGAGAGCGCCGGACGGCTGCGGCTGGTGCCGGGGGTGTTCGGCGAACTCGACGCGGTGGTGAACGGGCTCGGGCTCGAGGCGGTCGACGGGGTGGTGCTCGACATCGGCGTCTCCTCGATGCAGCTCGATCGGGCCGAGCGGGGCTTCTCGTTCCGCTTCGACGGGCCGCTCGACATGCGCATGGGCTGCGAGGGCGAGAGCGCGGCCGACGTGGTCAACACCGCCGACGAGCGCGTGTTGACGCGGATGCTGTGGGTCTACGGCGAGGAGAAGCGGTCGGGAGCGATCGCGCGGGCGATCGTCGAGGCGCGCAAGATCAGGCCGTTCGAGACGACGCGCGAGCTGGTCAAGGTGATCGAGACGGTCAATCGGCCGAAGCCGCACGAAATTCATCCCGCCACCCGGACGTTCCAGGCGCTGCGCATCCACGTCAACGACGAGCTCGGCGAGCTGGTGCGGGCGCTGGCGGCGGCGGAGCGGGTGCTCAAGCCGGGTGGTCGGCTGGTGGTGGTGACGTTCCACAGTCTCGAGGACCGCATCGTCAAGCGGTTCTTCGCCGATCGGTCGCGGCGGGAGGCGGGCGGATCGCGCCACGCTCCGCGCGCCACGGTCGAGGAGGCGACGTTCGATCTGCCGATGCGCGGCCACGACGAGGCGAGCGAAGTGGAGGTCGCGGACAATCCGCGGTCCCGTTCGGCCAAGCTGAGAGCGGGGGTGCGCACGGCGGCACCGGCCCGCGCGATCGACGCACGCGCGCTCGGCTTGCCCGACGCGACGCCGTCGGTCAGAGGAGGACGGCGATGCTGAGGACGATCAACTTCCTGCTCATCGGTCTGATGCTGATCGGCGCCGGCATCGTCTACGACCTCAAGTACGAGGCCGAGCGCGCCACCGCCAAGGTCGCCAAGATCAATCGCAAGATCGAGGCCGAGCGCGACGCCATCACCACGCTCAAAGCGGAGTGGAGCCTGCTCAATCAGCCCAAGCGGCTGCAGGAGCTGGCGACGCGCTATCGCAGCTATCTCGAGCTCGATCCGCTCGATCCGACCCAGATCGGCACGATCGACGACATTCCGTTCAAGTCGGCGGTTCCCACGGCCGGAGCGCCGACGCCGTCGATTCCGCGTCAGACCGGGGCCAAGGGTTCGGTCAAGCTGGCGCAGCCGGAGAAGACGCCGGAGCACACCGGCTCGATCGGCAAGCTGCTCGACCGTCTGCCGCCGGGCAAGGGCGGCGGGCCGGCCACCACCGGCAGCGTGCCGAAGCCGGCGAGCGGGGCGCCGATGTCGATCACGCCGCCGCTGATCCTGGTGCCGCGCGCCGCGCCCGCCCGAACTCCGGACGTCCAACCGAAGGTGGCGAGATGACCGATACGCCGAGGATCGAAGCCGAAACCCCGCTCGAGGGAGGCGAGGTCGCCGCCGTCGTCGTCGTCGAGACGGCGGCGCAGGCGATCCGTTCGTCGCGCAAGCGCATTCTGGTGACCGGGCTCGGGTTCGCCGCGGTCTACGCGGCGATGGCCTCGCAACTGGTCACGTTCGGCACGGCGAGCGACGACCACCGGGCGGCGCTGGCCAGCGGCAGCTCGCAGGTGTCGACGGCGCGGCCGGACATTCTCGATCGCAACGGTCAGGTGCTGGCGACGGACATCCGCTCGCAGTCGCTCTATGCCGAGCCCAAGCGCATTCTCGACGTCGACGAGGCGATCGAGGCGCTGGCGTCGGTCATTCCGGAGATGCGCCACGACGAGGCGGTGCGGCGCAAGCTCTCCAGCAAGGCCGGGTTCGTGTGGCTGAAGCGCGAACTGACGCCCGAACAGCGCCGCAAGATCTTCCGGCTGGGCATCCCCGGCCTCGGCTTCATGGAGGAGAACCGGCGGTTCTATCCCGGCGGGACCCTGGCCGGGCACGTGCTCGGCACGGTCGACGTCGACAATCGCGGCATTCTCGGCATGGAGAAGGCGATCGACCGGGAGCTGGGGCTCGACGCGCTGCATGAGGCCGGTCTCGGCGGCCCGCGCGAGTTCAAGCCGAAGCGGCTGTCGCTCGACATCCGCGTCCAGCACGTGGTGCGCGACGAGATGGTCGAGGCGATGCAGCGCTACCGCGCGGTCGCGGCGATCGGCATCGTGCTCGACGCCCACACCTCGGAGGTGCTGGGCATGGTGTCGCTGCCCGACTTCGATCCCAACAAGCGCGAGCACGCCTTCGACAAGGCCCACATGAACCGCGCCACGGCGGGCGTGTTCGAAATGGGCTCGGTGTTCAAGACCTTCAATTCGGCCTTCTCGCTCGATACCGGCAAGGTGGGGATGTCCGACGTCTACGACGCGTCGTCGCCGCTGGTGTTCGGATCGCAGAAGATCTCGGACTTCCACGCCAAGGGGCGGCCGTTGACGGTGTCGGAGATCTTCATCTATTCCTCGAACATCGGTTCGGCGCGCATGGCGCTGAAGGCGGGGATGGAGGCGCAGAAGATCTTCTTCGAGAAGGTCGGCTTCCACAGGAAACTCGAGAGCGAGCTTCCCGACATGGCGGCACCGTTGTATCCCAGGCGTCTGTCGGAGATCTCGACGGCGACGCAGGCCTTCGGCCACGGCATCTCGGTGACGCCGATGCACACGGCGGTGGCGGGCGCGGCGGTGGTCAACGGCGGGCTGTTCATCGATCCGACCTTCTATCCGCGCAGCCCCGAAGAGGCGGAGCGCCTGGCGGTCCGGGTGCTCCGGCCCGAGACCAGCGACAAGATGCGCCATCTCTTCCGGCTCAACGCGACGCCGGGCGTGGGTGGTTCGGGCGCCAAGGCCGACGTGGCGGGCTACCGGGTCGGAGGCAAGACGGGGACGGCGGAAAAGCTCGAGAACGGCCACTATTCGGGCAACAAGCGGTTCAACTCGTTCCTGGCCGCCTTCCCGATGGACGATCCGCGCTACGTCGTGCTGACGGTGCTCGACGAGCCGCACGCGGAGGTGGGCGAGGGTCCGGCGACCGCCGGCCTCAATACCGCCGTGGCCGCAGGCAACATCGTGCGGCGAATCGCTCCCATGCTCGGGGTGATGCCGAAATACGACCTGCCCAAGGCGGCGGTCGCGTCGAACTGATCCGCCGCCTTCCTCGGGAGGGTGCGCCGAAGAGGAACCGAGCCCACATGCGCCTCAGCGAACTCACCGCCGGCATCGTCGAGGCGTCCACGGCCGCCGATCCCGAGATCACCGGGATCACCGCCGACAGTCGCAAGGCGGGGCCGGGTCACGTCTTCGCGGCGCTGGCCGGAGCCAAGGCCGACGGCGCGCGGTTCGCGGCGCAGGCGGTGGAGCGCGGCGCGGTGGCGGTTCTGGCCGGGGAGGGCGCCGA
>JBEOKB010000170.1:0-13164 GCA_040275425.1 Siculibacillus sp.
GGGAGAAGGTGGCGCGGAACGCGCCGGATGAGGGGTCTGACCGTCCCCGATGGGCAAAGTGTCGGTCGAAATGCCGGTTTCCGCTGCGCGGCCCCCTCATCCGCCCCTGCGGGGCACCTTCTCCCGCGAGACGAGAAGGAAGAGCCCCCGGCTCCCGCCTCCCGTCGCCGCTCACCGCCGCGGCGGTCCCTTGCGGCCGCGCGAGGGCGCGCCGCGCACCTTGTTGCGCGCCTGCGCCGCGGCCAGCCGCTTGCGCCCCATCGCCTTGTCGTAGCTGCCCTCCGACAGGAGCTCGAACCGCAGCGCCCCGGCGAAGGGCTGCGCCTCGACCAGCTTGACCTCGACCGAGTCGCCGAGTCGCCACGTCTCGCCGGTGCGGCTGCCGATCATCGCGTGGGTGACCTGATCGTAGACGTAGTAGTCGTCGCCGATCGTCGCTGCCGGCACGAACCCGTCCGCCCCGGTCTCGTCGAGCCGCACGAACAGGCCCGACTTGGTCACGCCCGAGATCTTGGCGTTGAAGCTTGCGCCGATCCGGTCCATCAGCCAGCGGGCGATCAGCCGGTCGATGGTGTCGCGCTCCGCCGCCATGGCGCGACGCTCCGCCGCCGAGATCTCCGCGCCGATCGCCTCCAGCTTCTCGTCCCAGGTGGTCGGCAGTCCGTCCGGCCCGAGCCCCAACGCCCGGATCAGCCCGCGATGGACGATCAGGTCGGCGTAGCGGCGGATCGGCGAGGTGAAGTGGGCGTAGCGCCTGAGATGCAGGCCGAAATGGCCGATGTTGTGCGGATTGTACTCCGCCTGCGCCTGAGACCGCAGCACCACCTCGTTGACGAGCCCCGCCTTCGGCGTGTCGACCACCCGCGCCAGAATGGCGTTGAACATCGACGGCTTCAGCCCGCCCTTCTGCGCGAGCTTGATGTCGAGCGTGGACAGGAACTCCTTGAGCGCGGCGATCTTCTCCTCGCTCGGCGCGTCGTGGATGCGAAAGAGCAGCGGCACCTTGCGCTTCTCCAGCGTCTCGGCCGCCGCGACGTTCGCCTGGATCATGAACTCCTCGATCAGCTTGTGCGCGTCGAGCCGTTCCGGGACGATCACCCGATCGACCGTGCCGTCGGGCTTCAAGAGGATCTTGCGCTCCGGCAGATCGAGATCGAGCGGCTCGCGCGCGTCGCGCCCGCGCTTGAGGCAGGCGTAGGCCTCCCACAGCGGCTTCAGCACACCCTCGACCAGCACGTCGGTCTTGGCGTCGACCCGCCCCTCGATCGCCGCCTGCGCCTGGGCATAGGCGAGCTTGGCAGCCGAGCGCATGGCGATGCGATGGAAACTGTGCTCGATCTTGCGCCCCTCGGCCGAGAAGACCATCCGCACCGCCAGCGCCGGGCGGTCCTCGTGTTCGCGCAAGCTGCACAGGTCGGTCGAGATCCGCTCCGGCAGCATCGGCACGACCCGGTCGGGGAAATAGACCGAATTGCCCCGATGCAGCGCCTCGCGATCGAGCGCCGAGCCGGGGCGGACGTAGTGGGCGACGTCGGCGATCGCCACCGTGACGACGAAGCCGCCCGGATTGGCCGGATCGAGATCGGGCGTGGCGTGGACGGCGTCGTCGTGGTCCTTGGCGTCGGGCGGATCGATGGTCACGAGCGGCAGATCGCGCCAGTCCTCGCGATGTTCCGTGGTGATCGCCCGGCACGCCTCCGCCTCCACCAGAACGGCGGTCGGGAACACGTGCGGGATGCCGTGGACGTGCAGCGCGATCTCCGACACCGCCCGCTCCGAGGCCATCGAGCCGATCACGCTGCGCACCTTGGCGCGCGACAGCCCCAGCCGTCCGCCCGAGCGCAACAGGTCGACCGCGACCAGATCGCCCTCCTGCGCGTCGCCGAGGTCGCCCTCCGCCACCAGCAGCTCGCGGCTCTTCTTGTCGATCGGCACGATCCGCGCCCCGCCCGGCTCGAGCCGCACGATCCCGAGCGCGGCGGCGGGCTTCTTGTCGAGCACGCGGATGACCTTGGCGGCGTGGGTCACGCCCTCCGGCAGCTCCATCTCGCCGTCGGCGAGGCGCAGCAGCACCCGGTCGCCGATCCCGGCGGCGGGCGCCTTCGGCCCGACCTTGCGCCGCGTGTCCGGCAGGAGCAGCACCACCGGCGCCGGTCCCTGCGCGTCCTCGTCCCATTCGTCCGGCACGGCGAGCAGCTCGCCGTCCGGATCACGTCGGGTGACGTCGGCGACGAACACCTGGGTCAGCGCCCCGACCGGCGCGAACCGCCGATGCTTCTTCTCCACCACGCCGCTGCTCTCGAGCTCGCGCAGCATCTTCTTCAGCGCGATCTTGGCGTTGCCGGTGATGCCGAAGGCGCGCGCCACGTCGCGCTTGCCCGCCTGGCCGGGGTTCTCGGCGAGAAAGGCGAGGATCTCCTCCCGCGAGGGCAGATCGTTGCCCAGACGCGGCCGCGTGGTCGGCGCGCCGGGGGAGGGGGACTTCGAGAATTTCGGGGGGCGTGCCAAGAGCTGTCGTCCGATCGCTGTTTCGCGTCGGAGGATAGACCGCCCGGCCGTCGTTGTCGCGCGTCATGGCGCACACGGCCCGTGGGGTGCCCGGACCGTGTGGTGCAATGGCGCGGCGTATTGCCCCGGCCGAGCCCGAAAGGACACGTCCGCCCCACAGTCGACGCCGCGTGGTGCAAAACGCTGCGTCATTGCACCCCACGACCGTCGCCTCACTCGTCGAACGGCGCGTCGTCGCTCGTCGGGATCGCCTTCTTGGCGGCCGCCTTCTTCTTGGCCGGGGCAGGGGCCTCCGCCGCCGCCTTGGCGGTCTTGGCCTTCGCGGCGGTCGACTTGGCGGCGGGCTTCTTCGCCGCCGGCTTCTTCTCGGCCGCCGCCTTCGGGGCCGCCTTGGCCTTCGGCGCCGCCTTGGCCTTGGCGCCCTTGGCCGGACCCTTGGCCGCCTTCTCCGCGATCAGCGCCACCGCGATCTCCGGCGTCACCGACATCGGATCCATGCCGCGCGGCAGGGTCGCGTAGACCTTCTCGTGCGCCACGTAGGGCCCGTACTTGCCGTCGCGCACCGTGATCGGCCCGCCCAGCGTCGGATGGGCGCCGAGATCCTTCAGCGCCGCCGGCGCCCCGCGCCCGCGTCCGCCCGCCTTCTTCTCGGCGATCAGCGCCACCGCGCGGTTGATGCCGACGTCGAACACCTCCTCGGCGCTCGGCAGATTGGCGTAGGTGCCGTCGTGCAGCACGAACGGCCCGAACCGGCCGAGCCCGGCGGTGATCGGCTTGCCCGTCTCCGGGTGCAGACCCACCTCGCGCGGCAGCGACAGGAGCCTGAGCGCCTTCTCGAGATCGATCGAGGCGGCGGTCCAACCCTTGGGCAGCGACGAGCGCTTGGGCTTCTCGCCCTCGCCGAGCTGCACGTAGGGGCCGAAGCGCCCGGCGCGCAGGCTCACCTCGAGCCCGGTGTCCGGATCGGTGCCGAGCACCCTGGTGCCGTCACCGCCCGGCCCCTCGGAGCCGTCGCCCTCCACGCCCGAGGCCTGCATCTGCCGGGTGTAGCGGCACTCGGGATAGTTCGAGCAGCCGATGAACGAGCCGAACTTGCCGAGCTTGAGCGACAGCCGCCCGGTGCCGCAGGTCGGGCAGGTGCGCGGGTCCGATCCGTCGCCCTTGTCGGGGAAGACGTGGGCGGCGAGCAGCTCGTTGATCGCCTCGAGCACGTCGGCGACGCGCAGCTCCTTGGTCTGCTCGATCGCCGCGGTGAACTCGGTCCAGAACGCCCGGAGCACCGCCTTCCAGTCGATCTCTGCCGCCGAGATCTTGTCGAGGCTCTCCTCGAGATCGGCGGTGAAGTCGTATTCGACGTAGCGACGGAAGAAGCTCTCCAGGAAGGCGATGACCAGCCGGCCCTTGTCCTGGGGAATGAGGCGGCGCTTGTCGAGCGTGACGTACTCGCGGTCGCGCAGCACCTGGAGCGTGGCGGCATAGGTCGACGGACGGCCGATGCCGAGCTCTTCCATCTTCTTCACCAGCGTCGCTTCCGTGAAGCGCGGCGGCGGCTCGGTGAAGTGCTGATCGACCGTCAGCTTGCGCCGCTCCAGCGGATCGGCCTCGGCCATCGAGGGCAGGCGCTTGGCGTCCTCGTCCTCCTCGTCGTCGCGGCCTTCGGAGTGCAGCGCCAGGAAGCCCGGGAACTTGACCACCGAACCGGTCGCGCGCAGGTCGCAGCGCTCGCCCCCGGCGGTGGCGACGATCTCCACCGTGGTGCGATCGAGCACCGCCGATTCCATCTGGCTCGCCACCGTGCGCTTCCAGATCAGCTCGTAGAGCCGGGCCATCTCCGGCTCGAGATGGCGCGCGACCTCCTTGGGCCGACGCGTGAGGTCGGTCGGGCGGATCGCTTCGTGCGCCTCCTGGGCGTTCTTGGCCTTGGCGGTGTACTTGCGGGGCACGCCGGGCAGATAGGCCTCGCCGAAGTCCTGGCCGATCACCTTGCGGATGCCCGCGATGCCCTCGGGCGCGATGTCGACGCCGTCGGTACGCATGTAGGTGATGAGGCCGACCGTCTCGCCGCCGATCTCGATGCCCTCGTAGAGCCGCTGCGCCACCTGCATGGTGCGCGCCGCCGACAGTCCGAGCGCGTAGCTCGCCGACTGCTGCAGCGTCGAGGTGGTGAAGGGCGGGAACGGATGGCGCTTGATCGGCTTCGATTCGACCGAACCGACCGCGATCGTCGCCTTCTCCAGCATCTCGCGGATGGCGGTCGCCTCGCCGCCGGTCTTGACGTCGAGGCGGCCGAGCTTCTTCGCCTTGAACCCGACCACCCGCGCGTCGAACTCCTCGCCCTTGGGCGTGGCGAGACGGGCGAGGATCGACCAGTACTCCTGCGGCCGGAACAGCTCGATCTCGTGCTCGCGGTCGCAGATGAGGCGCAGCGCCACCGACTGCACGCGTCCGGCCGAGCGCGCGCCCGGCAGCTTGCGCCACAAGACCGGCGACAGGTTGAAGCCGACCAGATAGTCGAGAGCGCGCCGCGCCAGATAGGCGTCGACCAGCGCCTCGTCGATGGCGCGAGGCTTCTTCATCGCCTCCAGCACCGAGTTCTTGGTGATCGCGTTGAAGACGACGCGCTCGACCGCCTGGCCCTTGAGCGCCTTCTTCTCCTTGAGCACCTGCAGCACGTGCCACGAGATCGCCTCGCCCTCGCGATCCGGGTCGGTGGCGAGAATGACCTTGGAGGCGCCCTTGACGGCGCGCACGATGTCGGCGAGCCGCTTCGCCCCCTTGGCGTCGGCCTCCCAGTCCATCGCGAAGTCGTCGTCGGGGCGCACCGAGCCGTCCTTTGCCGGCAGGTCGCGCACGTGGCCGTAGGAGGCCAGCACCTCGTAGCCCGCGCCGAGGTACTTGTTGATGGTCTTGGCCTTGGCCGGCGATTCGACGATGACGACGTTCATGGGCTCTCGCCGCTCCGGACCTTGCGCGTCGATCGAACGGGGATTCGATCCCGGCTCGATTCTGCGGCGACGGGGTCGAACTCGACCCGCCGCGACTGCGATGGCCTCGAGGGAGGCGGCCCCCGAAGGCGTTTGAACTTGCGCCGAACAACACACGCGACGCCGACCGACGGACGACGTTGTGATCGTCCACGATCGGTGCGATACTCGTCAAGCGTAAATCACAACCGACCACAACCCAGGGAGGTTGTCCCCGGTCGTGGTCCGATCTTGCGGCCTCTTGAATGAAGCCGACCGGCGCGAGGGTCAAGTCCCGCGATCACGGCGCCCCGAAACGGCCCGTACCATCGGCGAAAAGTCACGAAATACAACCGTAGATAGATGGACGTGGGCATCGCAATCGTTACGATCTTCGGTGGCTTCGTCTCTTCCCCGCCGAGCGGACGTCCCGACGGAGCCGCTCGCACGGGTGTCGACCCCTGATCGCACCCGTGCCGAGCCGGATGGCCGAGGACGAAGCTCGCGACGAGAGGCATGCGATGACCGGGACGGTGAGATCCCTGCCCAAGCCCAACGAGGCGGCCGCATACATAGAACAGAGCGCCGTGGAACTACGCGACCTCGCGCTGCGATCGGGCATGCCGTTTCTCGGTTACCTGATCGACATGGCGCGTCTCGAGGCCGCATCCCAGGTCCTGACGCCGCCGCGCCCGCCCGTCCCCCCGGCCGAGCCTCGCCCCGAACCCGCCCCGCGCTGAGGGGGCGGCTGTCGGGAGGCCTTCGTGCTCGACATCAACGGCGGATAAACCGCATCCGCGCGGTGCCCGCCCTTGCTCAGGTCGTCGCGAAGCCCTAAGACCTCCTCTTCGATGACGAACGCACCATCGACCCCGGCTCCCGCCTTTCCGCACCGCCATCTCCTCGGTATCGAGGGGCTGACGCCGTTGCAGATCCTGCATCTCCTCGACAAGGCGGAGGAGGAGGTCCTCGTCTCCCGCCAGGTCGAGAAGAAGAAGAACGTTCTGCGTGGCCGCACGCAGATCAACCTGTTCTTCGAGGCCTCGACCCGCACCCAGTCCTCGTTCGAGATCGCCGGCAAGCGCCTCGGCGCCGACGTGATGAACATGTCGGTCGCCTCGTCCTCGGTGAAGAAGGGCGAGACGCTGATCGACACGGCGGCGACGCTGAACGCCATGCGCCCCGACATCCTGGTGGTGCGCCATCATGCCGCCGGCGCGGTCCATCTCCTCGCCCGCAAGGTGTCGTGCTCGGTCATCAACGCCGGCGACGGCGCCCACGAGCACCCGACCCAGGCGCTGCTCGACGCGCTCACCATCCGCCGCCACAAGGGCCGCATCGAGGGCCTGACGGTGGCCATCTGCGGCGACATCGTCCATTCGCGTGTCGCCCGCTCCAACATCCTGCTGCTCAACGCGCTCGGCGCCCGCGTCAAGCTGGTCGCGCCCTCGACGCTGTTGCCCTCCGGCGCCGAACGCCTCGGGGTCGAGACCTTCACCGACATGAGGAAGGGCCTCGACGGCGCCGACATCGTCATGATGCTGCGTCTCCAGCGCGAGCGCATGAACGGCTCCTTCGTGCCGAGCGTGCGCGAGTACTTCCACTACTGGGGTCTCGACCAGGAGAAGCTCGACTACGCCAAGCCGGATGCGCTCGTCATGCATCCCGGTCCGATGAATCGCGGTGTCGAGATCGATCCGGAAGTGGCCGACGGGCCGCAGTCGCTGATCGCCGAACAGGTCGAGATGGGCGTCGCCGTGCGCATGGCCGTGCTCGAGACGCTCGCCGAACATCTGCCCCAGTTCTGACGCCGGACGAGGATCCCCATGAGCCCCACCCCCGCGTCTTCGCGCCCCGACACCGCCGCTCGCCCGACGGTCTTCTCCCATGCCCGCATCGTCGATCCGGCGCGCGGGCTCGACGCCGTCGGCTCGGTCATCGTCGCCGAGGGCCGCATCCTCGCCGCCGGGCCGGAGGTCCTGAACCAGGGCGCGCCCGAGGGCTGGGAGGTGGTCGACGCCCGCGATCACGTCATCGTTCCCGGCCTCGTCGACATGCGCGTCTTCCTCGGCGAGCCCGGCCACGAGCACCGCGAGACCTTCGCCTCGGCCTCCCGCGCCGCCGCCGCCGGTGGCGTGACCACCATCGTCACCATGCCCGACACCGACCCGGTCATCGACGATCCCGCCCTGGTCGACTTCGTCAAGCGCCGGGCGAGCGAGGAATCCCAGGTCCGCGTCCACCCGATGGCCGCGCTGACCAAGGGCCAGAAGGGCCAGGAGACCACCGAGTTCGGCCTGCTCTCCGCCGCCGGGGCCGTCGCCTTCACCGACGCCCGCCGCTCGGTCGCCTCCAGCCTCGTGATGCGCCGCGCGCTCACTTACGCCCGCGACTTCGGAGCCCTGATCGTCCATCACGTCGAGGACGCCAGCCTCGCCGGCGCCGGTGTGGCGACCGAGGGCGAGTTCGCCTCCCGTCTGGGCCTGCCCGGCATCCCGCGCGAGGCCGAGACCATCATGCTCGAGCGCGACATGCGCCTCGTCGCCCTGACGCGCGGCAAGTATCACGCGAGCCAGCTGTCGACGGGGGAGAGCGTCGAGATCCTGCGCGCCGCCAAGGCCCGCGGCCTCGACGTCACCGCGTCCGTCTCGATCAACCACCTCTCGCTCAACGAGATCGACATCGGCACCTACCGCTCGTTCCTCAAGTTCTCGCCGCCGCTGCGCCACGAGGACGACCGGCAGGCGATGATCGAGGGCGTCGCCGACGGCGTGATCGACGTGATCGTGTCGGGTCACGACCCGCAGGACGTCGAGATGAAGCGCCATCCCTTCGCCGAGGCCGCCGACGGCGCCATCGGCCTGGAGACGCTGCTCGCCGCCTGTCTGCGCCTCGTCCACGACGAGCGCCTCTCCTGGACCCGTCTGGTCGAGGCCACCTCGCTGCGCCCGGCCGAGCGTCTCGGCCTCGTCGGCGGGCGCCTCACCCCCGGTGCCCCGGCCGATCTCGCCGTGATCGATCCGGGCATGCCCTGGCTGCTCGATCGCCAGCGGCTCGCCTCGCGCTCGAAGAACACGCCGTTCGAGGACGCTCGCTTCGTCGGCCGGGTCGTGCGTACACTGGTGGGCGGACGCACCGTCCACGCGCTCGGCGCCTGAGGTCGAAGGAGAAGAGGCAGATGTTCGCGACCCTCGCCGCCGCCGCCTTCGGCTATCTGCTCGGCTCGATCCCCTTCGGTCTGGTGATCACCCGTGCCGCCGGGCTCGGCGACATTCGCGACATCGGCTCAGGCAACATCGGCGCCACCAACGTCGCGCGCACCGGGCGCAGGGATCTGGCGGTCGCCACCTTCCTCGGCGACGCGCTCAAGGGCACGGTGGCGATCCTCCTCGCCCGGTTCTTCCTCGGCGAGATCCCCGCGATGGCCGCCGCCGTCGGCGCCTTCCTCGGCCACCTCTTCCCCGTCTGGCTCGGCTTCAAGGGCGGCAAGGGGGTGGCGACCTACATCGGCATTCTGCTCGGCCTGTCGTGGCCGGCGGCGCTCGCCTTCGGCGCGGTCTGGCTCTTCATGGCCTTCACCTTCCGCTACTCCTCGCTCTCCGCGCTGACGGCCAGCGCGGTGGTGCCGATCGGCCTGTGGATCTCCGGTCTGGTCTCCACCCTGATGGCGCTCGTCCTGGTCGCGCTCGCCGCCCTGGTGTGGGTGCGCCACAAGGACAACATCTCCCGCCTGCTCTCCGGCACCGAACCGAAGATCCGGGGCAAGAAGGAAGGCTGACGGAGAGGTCGTGGGCCGCGGCGCCCCAGGGTGCGAGCCGTAGGTGCAATGGGCGAAGCCGTATTGCGCCGGCCGAGCCCGAGAGGCCACGCCCCGCGCCGCCGTTGGCGCCGAGCGGTGCAATTCGCTTCGCCCATTCCGCCCGGGAGCGTTCCCTCGCCGCAACCGCAGACGAAATTCTGAGTTGTATCCCCTCCCTCGCCACGACATGATGCCGGGCGAGCGAGAGGGCGCCGCATGGGCTGGAACAGTTTCGACGACACCGACGAACCCGTCGCCGCCGGCAATCCGCCCCTGACCGACGCCAGCCGCGCCGCCTGGCTGCGCCTGATCCGCTCCGACAACGTCGGCCCCGTCACCTTCCGCCAGTTGATCAACCACTTCGGCTCGGCCGCCACCGCCCTCGAGGCGCTGCCCGAACTCGCCCGTCGCGGCGGCGCCCGCGCCCGCATCCGCATCGCGAGCGTGGCCGACGTCGAGCGCGAGCTCGCCACCGCCCGCGCCTTCGGCGCCCGCTTCGTCGCCATGGGCGAAGTCGACTACCCCGGCGTGCTCGCCACCGTCGAGGGGCCGCCGCCGCTGGTCGCCGTCAAGGGCGGCTCGGGC
Source organism: Siculibacillus sp. (assembly GCA_040275425.1). Lineage (GTDB taxonomy): Bacteria > Pseudomonadota > Alphaproteobacteria > Rhizobiales > Ancalomicrobiaceae > Pinisolibacter. Next base: position 9,856 of record JBEOKB010000170.1, read on the forward strand.
GTGTGCCGTCGGCCCTCGGTCGCCATCGTCGGCGCCCGCAACGCCTCGCTCGCCGGGCGCAAGATGGCGGCGATCCTCGCCCAGGGCCTCGGACACAGCGGCTTCGTCACGGTCTCCGGTCTGGCGCGCGGCATCGACGCGGCCGCCCACGAGGCGAGCCTCGACACCGGCACCATCGCCGTCTTCGCCGGCGGGCTCGATCGCCTCTATCCGCCCGAGAACGAGGGGCTCGCCGCCCGTATCGTCGCCACCGGCGGCGCGCTGGTGTCCGAGATGCCCTTCGGCTGGGAGCCGCGCGCCCGCGACTTCCCCCGCCGCAATCGCCTGATCTCCGGCATCGCGCTGGGCGTGGTGGTGATCGAGGCGGCGGCGCGCTCCGGCTCGCTCCACACCGCTCGCTTCGCCGCCGAGCAGGGCCGGGAGGTCTTCGCCGTGCCCGGCAGCCCGCTCGATCCGCGCGCCGAGGGCACCAACGACCTCATCCGCAACGGCGCCACCCTGGTCGCCACCGCCGCCCACGTCGTGGAGGGCCTGACCCCGATCATCGGCGCGCGCGCCGAGCCGGTCTCCCTCGGCGAGATCGACGACGCCGACCTGCCGGTCGACGTGCCCGACACCGCGCGCCGCCGCGTTCTGGAGGCGCTGGGGCCGACGCCGGTCGCCGTCGACGAGATCCTGCGCGCCACCGGCGTTCGTCCCGGCGAACTGCAACTGATCCTGATGGAACTGGCCATCGCCGGACGCCTCGAGCGCCACGGCGGCGGCCGCGTCAGCCTCATCCCGTGACGCTCAGTCCCGCGGCTCGGCGCGCATCCGCGCCTCCTCGGCCGCCTCGCGCGCCGCCCGCGCCATCGACTGCAGTCGATCGAGCGCGCCCTGGAGGATGAAGCTCGCCGCCATCTTGTCGACCACCTCGGCGCGTTTGGCCCGCGAGGTGTCGGCCTCGAGCAGCGTGCGGGTGACGGCGGTGGTCGACAGCCGCTCGTCCCAATAGGCGATCGGCAGCGTCGTCATCGGCGCCAGATTGCGCACGAAGGCTCGCGTCGCCTGGGCGCGCGGCCCCTCCGACCCGTCCATGTTGAGCGGCAGACCGATCACCAGCCCCAGCACCTTCTGCTTGTCGCAAGTACCGAGCAGTTCGGCCGCGTCGAGCGAGAACTTGCGCCGCTTGATCGTCTCGAGCGGCGTGGCGATGCGTCGGCCGAGGTCGGACAGCGCCAGCCCGATCGTCTTGGTGCCGAGATCGAGCCCGATCAGCCGCCCCTGCGCGGGCAGCGCGGCGACGAGATCGACGAGCGGAAGGGTCGGGTCGGGATGGGCCATGGTCGTCCGTGGGTGTCGGCCGGGCCGCTTCGCGGCAAAGCGCGGCGCTAGAAGGTGAGGGTCCCCGTGACGCCCTCGAGCGCGCCGGGCACGAGTTCGAGCAGCTGCACGTGGACGTCGGGAATGCCGTTGGTGTTGCCGACGCCGAAGTCGGCGCTCGATCGGAAGCCGAAGCGGCCGTAGTAGGCCGGATCGCCGACCAGCACCACCGCGTCGTGGCCGAGCGTGCACGCCCGCGCCGTCACCTCCTCGACCAACGCCCGCCCGACCCCGCGACTGCGCCGCGCCAGCACCACCGCGAGCGGCGCGAGCAGGAGGAGCGGGCGCGGGCCCGTGGCGGTGTCGATCGCGGTGGTGGTCAGCATGACGTGGCCGACGATCTCGCCGTCCTCGACCGCCACCAGCGCCAGCTCGGCCGAGTAGGTCGGCCCCGCCCGCAGGCGATCGACGAAGTTCTGCTCGTCGCCGTTGCTGACCTTGGCGGTCTCGAACGCGGTCTTCACCAGCGCATGGATCTCGGCGAAGTCGGCCGGCGTCTCCGGCCGGATCGACGGGCGTGTCGCGGGGGTCACGGCTCCGGCTCCACGTTGGCGATGCGCACCAGGAGATCGGTCACGCCGATGTCGACACCGGCCTGCATCAGCAGGGTCGAGGCTTGACCGCGATGGTGGGTCTGGTGGTTGAAGAAGTGGAGGAGGAGCGGCGCCAGCGGCTTGCGCTCGGCCTCGCCGTTGATGCGGCGATAGGCGAGAACGCCGTCGAGATCGCTTTCGCCGAGTTCGCCGATCCACGCCGTGATCATGGCGTCGAGCGCCTCGCGCCGTCCGCGCAGGCCGTCGAGATCGGGGAAGACGAGATCGCGCAGCGTCCTCGGCGCCTCGATCGCCGCGAGGGGTTCGAGCGCCCGCCCGAGCCCGAGCCCGGCGAAGCGCTGCATCCAGATCGTGTCGCCGACGACGATGTGGTTGAGCGTGCCCAGGATCGAGCCGAAGAACGCCCCGCGCTCCTGCGCGATCTGCTCGGGCGAGAGCGTCGCCGCCGCGTCGTAGACCTTGGCGTTCATCCACGCGTTGTAGTCGGCCGTCCGCCGGAACAGGTCGATGCGCATCATGCCCCCCGCCGCATCAGCGTCCGCCCGGTCCGCCCGGCCAGATCCTGCACGTACTGCCACGCCGTCCGTCCCGAGCGCGACCCGCGCGTCGTCGACCACTCCAGCGCCTCGGCCACCAGCCGTTCGTCCTCGATCGGCAGATCGTAGTGGGCGACGTAACCGCGCACCATCGCCAGATAGTCGTCCTGGCTGCACTTGTGGAAGCCGAGCCACAGGCCGAAGCGGTCCGAGAGCGACACCTTCTCCTCGGTCGCCTCGCCCGGATTGATCGCCGTCGAGCGCTCGTTGTCGATCATCTCGCGCGGCATCAGGTGGCGGCGGTTGGAGGTGGCGTAGAACAGAACGTTGTCCGGCCGCCCCTCGATCCCGCCCTCGAGCACCGCCTTCAGCGACTTGTACGAGGCGTCGCCCGCGTCGAACGACAGATCGTCGCAGAACACCAGGAACCGGTGCGCCGCCCCCGCCAGCAGCGACAACAGCACCGGCAGGCTCTCGATGTCCTCGCGGTGGATCTCGACGAGCTTCAGCGCCCCGAGGCGATCGGCCGCGAGCCGCTCGTTCACCGTGGCGTGCGCCGCCTTGACCAGCGACGACTTGCCCATGCCGCGCGCCCCCCACAGCAGCGCGTTGTTGGCGGGCAGCCCGCGCGCGAACCGCTCGGTGTTGGCGAGCAACTGGTCGCGGGCGAGGTCGATCCCCTGCAGCAGCGCGGTCTCGACCCGGTTGACCCGCGCCACCGGATGGAGCCGCCCCTCGCGCGCGATCCACACGAAGGCGTCGGCGGCGGCGAAGTCGGGCGCGACCGGCGCCGGCGGCACCGCGCGGGCCACGAGATCGATCAGCGCATCGAGACGAGCGGCGAGGAGGGCGGTATC
>JBEOKB010000171.1:0-13647 GCA_040275425.1 Siculibacillus sp.
GGCGGAGATCCTGCTGACGGTGCGGTTCTCGCTGCGCGTCGACGGCTCGATCTTCGGCGGGCCGGTGCTGGAGAAGGCCGAGATCGCCAAGGGGCGGCAGGTCAACCGCGAGGCGCTGCAGAAGCGGGCGATGGAGACGTTCCAGTTGTGCCTGCCGGTGCCGCTGACGCCGCGCTACGGCCGCGAGATCGCCGGCAAGCAGATCATGTTCCGGTTGGGGCGGCTGAAGAGCGCGCCGATCGCCCCGATCGCGCCCGACGGGTCGGGCAAGGGGCGCGACCTGTCGATCTGAGCCCGTGACGGAGCGGGGACGGCGGGGAGCGGCGGCGGCGCGCGGCGCAATCGCCTCTTTCCCTCGCCGCGCGCGGGGGTTAAACGGGAAGCAAATCGAACGCGAACGGAGTTCTCCCCCCATGAAGATGCCCTCGACCATCGGCCCGGTGCACTTCGTCGGCATCGGTGGCATCGGCATGAGCGGCATCGCCGAGGTGCTGCACACGCTCGGCTTCAAGGTGCAGGGCTCCGACGCCGCCGACAACGCCAACGTCCAGCGGCTGCGCGAGAAGGGCATCACCGTCTTCGTCGGGCAGAAGGCGGAGAACCTGGGCGAGGCGCGCGTCGTGGTCGTCTCCTCGGCGATCAAGCCGGACAATCCGGAGCTGGTGGCGGCGCGGGCGCGCTTCCTGCCGGTGGTGCGGCGCGCCGAGATGCTGGCGGAGCTGATGCGCTTCAAGTCGGCGATCGCGGTCGGCGGCACCCACGGCAAGACCACCACCACCTCGATGGTGGCGGCGCTGCTCGACGCGGGCGGGCTCGATCCGACCGTCATCAACGGCGGCATCATCAACGCCTACGGCACCAACGCGCGGCTCGGCGCCGGGCAGTGGATGGTGGTCGAATCCGACGAGAGCGACGGTTCGTTCGTCAAGCTGCCGGCCGACATCGCGGTCGTGACCAACATCGATCCCGAGCACCTCGACCACTACGGCACCTTCGACAAGGTCAAGGACGCGTTCCGCCACTTCGTCGAGAACGTGCCGTTCTACGGCTTCGCGGTGATGTGTCTCGATCACCCCGACGTGCAGGCGCTGATCGGCAAGATCGAGGATCGCCGCATCGTCACCTACGGCACCAACCCGCAGGCGGACGTGCGCTATGCCATCCACTCGGCGATCGGCCAGCAGTCGCGCTTCTCGGTGACGATCCGCGACCGCATCGCCGGGACCGAGAAGACGATCGACGACCTCGTCGTCAACATGCCGGGCGTGCACAACGTCTCCAATGCCACCGCCGCCGTGACGGTGGCCGATCAGCTCGGCATCGCGCCGGAGGCGATCCGCAAGGGGCTGGCGGGCTTCACGGGCGTCAAGCGGCGCTTCACCCCGACCGGCACCTGGAACGGCGTGCACGTGTTCGACGACTACGGGCATCACCCGGTCGAGATCATGGCGGTCTTGAAGGCGGCGCGCGGGGCGGTCACCGGCGAGGGCAAGGGCGGCCGGGTGATCGCGGTGGTGCAGCCGCACCGCTACTCGCGCCTCGCCGCGCTGTTCGAGGAGTTCTGCCAGGCGTTCAACGACGCCGATCAGGTCATCGTCGCCGACGTCTACGCGGCGGGCGAGGCACCGATCCCGGGCGCGTCGCGCGACGCGCTGGTCGGAGGCCTGCGCGGGCGTGGGCACCGGGCGGTGACGCCGCTCGAGAGCCCCGACCAGATCGCCGAGATCATTCGGGCTCAGGGCCGGGAGGGCGACTACGTCGTGTTCCTCGGCGCGGGCAACATCACGCAGTGGGCCTATGCGCTGCCCAAGCAGCTGGCGGCGCTCGACTGAGCGCCCGATCCGAGAAAGCCATTCGATGACGTCGACCGATCTTCTCGCCCGCCTCGACACGCAGGACATCCGAGGCGCGCTGGTGCCCGGCTTCGCGCTCGGCGACACCTCGTGGTTCCGCGTCGGCGGGGCGGCGGAGCTCTACTATCAGCCGGCGGACGCCGACGATCTGGCGCTGTTCCTGAAGCGGCTGCCGGAGGAGGTGCCTGTCACGATCGTCGGACTCGGCTCGAACCTTCTGGTGCGCGAGGGCGGCGTGGCGGGCGTGACCATCCGCCTGTCGCAGCGCGGCTTCGGAGGGGTCAGGCCGATCGGCGACACCCGGCTCGAGATCGGCGCGGCGATCGCCGACAAGCAGGTGGCGCGGGCGGCGCTCGACGCGGAGATCGCCGGGTTCGCGTTCTATTTCGGCATTCCCGGCGGCATCGGTGGGGCGCTCAGGATGAACGCCGGGGCCAACGGCGGCGAGACGCGGGCGCGGGTGGTCTCGGTCACGGCCATGACCCGCAAGGGCGAGATCGTGACGCTCTCCAACGAGGAGATGGGCTATTCCTACCGCCACTGCTCGGCGCCGGACGATCTGATCTTCCTGTCCACGGTGATGGAGGGGGTGCCGGGCGAGCGCTCGGCGATCGAGGCGGAGATGGACGAGGTCACCGAGCACCGCGAGACGGCGCAGCCGATCCGCTCCAAGACCGGCGGCTCGACCTTCAAGAACCCGCCGGGGCACTCGGCGTGGAAGCTGGTCGACGCGGCCGGATGCCGAGGGCTCCGGGTCGGCGGCGCGCACGTGTCGCAGATGCACTGCAACTTCCTGATCAACGAGGGCGAGGCGACCGCCTACGACATCGAGCTGCTCGGCGAGACCGTGCGCAACCGGGTGTTCACGACCTCGGGCATCCGCCTCGACTGGGAGATCCGCCGCTTCGGCCGCTTCGCCGAAGGCCGCGTGGTGGAGCCGTTCCTCGGGGCGTGAGAGCGGGGATTCGGGGCTCGCCCTTCGTGGTTCGAGGCGCCGCGTCGCGGGGCCGCCTCTACCCGTGAAGGACCTCCTCGGAGATCGAGGGACCCGTGAAGGTGCGGTGGACGGCCGTTCTCGTCGGAATTCCACGCGGTCGTCTCGAATTCGTCGAACCCTCTGAAAGGCCGGTGACTTTTCTCCCGGTTCGATTCATTCTCGCATGACGCGCCGCCCGGAAGGGCCGCGAGGTGTGACTCGGGATCGGTCCCCGGCCGGCGACGGCGACGGGGGACGCTTTCGAAAAGTCGAACAAACGAGCCGTGCTCGTGGGTTCGATCGTGTGCAGTTCCTGCGTATCGGACGATTCATTCGCGAGCCCGGCGGACCTCCGCTCGGGCCGCAGCGATTCGCGGGGGCTCGACCGGGCGGTCGGCAAACGAGGGTGACGACGAGATGACGAAGCACGTCGCGGTACTGATGGGCGGTTGGGACAGCGAACGCCAGGTCAGCCTGTGGTCGGGCGAGGCGGTGGCCGGCGCGCTGGAGCGCAAGGGCTACCGGGTCGACCGCCTCGACGTCGGCAAGGACGTCTACGCCCGTCTGGAGGCGCTCCGGCCGGACGTCGCCTTCAACGCGCTGCACGGGCCTTGGGGCGAGGGTGGGGCGATCCAGGGCATGCTGGAGACGCTGAAGATCCCCTACACCCATTCCGGCATCCTCGCCTCGGCGTGGGCGATGAAGAAGGACAAGGCCAAGATCGCCTTCGTCCAGGCCGGAATACCGGTGGCGGAGGGCGTCACCTGCTCGCGATTCGAGGCGGCCGGGGCCCACGTCATGGCGCCGCCCTACGTGGTCAAGCCGGTGGCGGAGGGCTCGTCCTTCGGCGTCATCATCGTGACGGCGGACCGCACTCACCCGCCGCAGGAACTCCTGCGCGAGGACTGGCCCTACGGCGACACGGTGCTGGTGGAGAAGTACGTGGCGGGTCGGGAGATGACCTGCGCGGTGATGGGCAGGCCCGGCGAGGAGCGCGCGCTCGGGATCATCGAGATCCTTCCCGAAGGTCAAGAATTCTACGACTTCGACGCGAAGTATCGCAAAGGCGGTTCACGACACGTCCTGCCGGCGCAAATTTTACCGGATATTTACCAAGAGGTCCAAATGCTGGCGGTGAAGGCGCATCGGGCGCTCGGCTGCCGCGGCGTGTCGCGGGCCGACTTCCGATACGACGACCGAGGGACCGGCGAACTGGTCTGTCTCGAGGTCAACACCCAGCCGGGCATGACGGCGACGTCACTGGTTCCGGAGATGGCGGCATATTCGGGACTGTCCTTCGAGGACCTGGTCTCATGGTTGGTGGAGGACGCGAGTTGCGACCGATGACGGGTCACCGGCGAGGGGAGCGTTACCCGACCGCCCACGAAATGCCGCGCGAAGCGGGATTTCGCGGACGGCGGTGGATGCGCGCGGCCCGTCGCTGGGGCCAGGAGGTCGACGGCTTCTTCTCGAACGTCAAGCCGATGCACGGCACCTGGGCGGCACTGGCGTTCCTGGGCGCGTGGGGCGCCTACGCGGCGGTGCTGACCGGGGGCTGGCGCACCACGCTCGACGCGCTGACCGCGGGCATCGGGTTCTCGGTCGCCTCGATCGAGATCCGCGGCCTTTCGGAGGCCGACAGCACCGAGATCTCCGATCGCATCGACGTCACCCAGACCTCGTCGCTCCTGTTCGTCGACGCCGAAAAGGCGCGGGCGCGGATCTCGGAGATCCCCTGGGTCGCCGACGTCTCGGTCAAGAAGCTCTATCCCAACCGCATCGTGGTGAACCTCACCGAGCGGCTGCCGTTCGCGCTGTGGCAGGACGACGGCAAGGTCAAGGTGGTCGACAAGACCGGCACCGTGACCAGCGACGTGCTGGAGACGCGCAACGCCGGGCTGCCGCTGGTGGTGGGGCAGGGCGCCAACACCCGCGTCCAGGAGGCGGTCGCGCTGATCAACTCGGCGCCGTCGCTGCGCTCGAAGTTCCGCGCGGCGGTGCTGGTGGCGGAACGGCGCTGGAACCTGATCACGGTCGACGGCATCGAGATCCTGCTGCCCGAGGAGGAGCCCGAGCAGGCGCTCCAGCGGGTGGTCGGCCTGCACGAGAGCAAGAAGCTGCTCGACCGCGATCTGGTGGTGGTCGATCTGCGCGTGCCGGATCGGCTGTTCGTGCGTCTGTCCGACGCGGCGGCCGAGGTGCGGCGCGAGCAGATGCGCATCCGTTCCGGCGCCAAGAAGAAGGAGGCCAACACGTGAGGCTTCCTCCGTCCGAACACATGGTGCCGCGCATGCGGCCGCTGTCGACCCGGCGGGCGACGGTGGTGTCGGTGCTCGACGTCGGCTCGACCAAGGTCACCTGCCTGATCGCCAAGCTGACCCCGCGCACGCCCGACAAGGTGCTGCCGGGGCGCACCCACGACATGACCGTGCTCGGCTACGGCATGCAGCGCTCGCGCGGCATGAAGTCGGGCATGGTGATCAATCTGGAAGAGGCCGAGCAGTCGATCCGATTGGCGGTGGATGCCGCCGAACGCATGGCCGGGCTCACGATCGAATCGCTTATCCTCAATCTCACGGCCGGACGTCTGCGCTCGGAAGTGTTCCGTGCGAACGTGGACGTGGCGGGGTCGGAAGTCGACGAGGCGGACATCCAGCGCGTCCTGTCGGCGGGCGGATCGCATTCGGTCACCGACGATCGGACGCTGATCCATTCCCTGCCGATCGGCTACGCGCTCGACGGGTCGCGGGGCATCAAGGATCCGTGCGGCATGCTCGGTCAGAAACTGGCGGTCGACATGCACGTGGTGGCGGCGGAGACGGCTCCGGTCCGCAACCTCGAACTCGCCGTCAATCGCTGCCATCTCGAAGTCGAGACGATCGTGGCCACGCCCTATGCCTCGGGTCTGGCGACGCTGGTCGACGACGAGGCCGACCTCGGGGTCGCCTGCGTCGACATGGGTGGCGGCACCACCTCGATGGCCGTGTTCGCCGACGGAGCGTTCTGCCACGTCGACGCGATCGGCATCGGCGGCCATCACGTCACCACCGACATCGCCCAGGGGCTCTCCACCCGCCTCGCCGACGCCGAGCGCATCAAGACGCTGCACGGTTCGGCGCTGGCGACCTCGTCGGACGACCACGAGGTGATCGGCGTCTCGTCGGTCGGCGCCGAGCGCCACGACATCGTCAACGTGCCGCGCGGGGCGCTGACCCGCATCATCCGGCCGCGCGTCGAGGAGATCCTCGAGCTGGTGCGCGATCGTCTCGCCGCCTCCGGGTTCGCCGGACGGGTCGGCAAGCGCGTCGTGCTGACCGGGGGAGCGAGCCAGCTCACCGGGGTGGTGGAAGTGGCGCGACGCATTCTCGGGCGCAACGTGCGCCTGGGTCGGCCGCTCGGCATCGCCGGGTTGCCGCAGGCGGCCAAGGGAGCGGCGTTCGCCGCCTCGGTCGGCCTGCTGATCTATCCGCAGGTGGCGCAGATCGAACAGTTCGACATGCGCCATCAGCGTCGGCCGATGACCGGCACCGGGGGAAGCTACATCGCCCGGGTCGGACAGTGGCTCAAGGAGAGTTGGTGAGGGACGGGACGTCGGCGCCTTGCGGGGCCGACGGGACGTTCGGTGACGAAGACTACCGCCCGATGCCCGAGGGCGGCGACACATGCGAGGATGCCATGACGCTCAATCTCAAGATGCCCGATATTCGGGAGCTGAAGCCGAGGATCACCGTGTTCGGTGTGGGTGGTGCCGGTGGCAACGCCGTCAACAACATGATCCAGGCCGGCCTGAAGGGCGTGGACTTCGTCGTGGCCAATACCGACGCGCAGGCGCTGACCCTGTCGAAGGCCGAGCGCATCATCCAGATGGGCGTCGCCGTCACGGAAGGGCTGGGCGCCGGCTCGATGCCGGAAGTGGGCCGGGCGGCCGCCGACGAGGTGATCGACGAGATCAACGATCACCTGACCGGTGCGCACATGGTGTTCATCACCGCGGGCATGGGCGGCGGCACCGGCACGGGAGCCGCGCCGGTGATCGCCAAGGCCGCGCGTGAGATGGGCATTCTCACGGTCGGCGTCGTGACCAAGCCGTTCCAGTTCGAAGGCCAGCGCCGCATGCGCGTGGCCGGCGACGGCATCCTCGAGCTGCAGAAGAGCGTCGACACCCTCATCGTCATCCCGAACCAGAATCTGTTCCGCATCGCCAACGAGCGCACCACCTTCGCCGACGCCTTCGCGATGGCCGACCAGGTGCTCTATTCGGGCGTCGCCTGCATCACCGACCTGATGGTGAAGGAGGGTCTCATCAACCTCGACTTCGCCGACGTCCGCTCGATCATGCGCGGCATGGGCAAGGCGATGATGGGCACGGGCGAATCCTCGGGCGACAAGCGCGCGCTCCAGGCCGCCGAGGCCGCGATCGCCAATCCGCTGCTCGACGAGACCTCGATGAAGGGCTCCAAGGGCGTGCTCATCTCGATCTCGGGCGGCAAGGACCTCACCCTGTTCGAGGTCGACGAGGCCGCGACCCGCATCCGCGAGGAAGTGGACCCGGACGCCAACATCATTCTCGGCGCCACCTTCGACGACAGCCTCGAGGGCGTGGTGCGGGTGTCGGTGGTCGCGACCGGCATCGATCAGGAAGTGAAGACCGAGACCTCCAACCAGGAAGCGCGGATGGCGGATCTCGCCAATCGTCTGCGCGCCGCCGGTCGCCCGGTTCCCGCCGCGCTCGAGACCGGCCGTTCGGCGATCGAGCCGCGTGCCGCCGCGCCGCTCCACGTCTCGTCGGCGCCGGCCGCCGCCGCGCCCGCTCCGGCGCCGATGCGTTCGGAGGAGATGGTGCGCGACGTGCTCGCCACGCGGATGGAGGCCGAGATCAAGGTCGAGAACCTCGCGCCGCAGTCGGCTCCGGCTCCGGTGGCCGAGGCCCCGGTCACCTACACCGCCGCCGATCCGGCGGTGGCGATCCAGCGCTACGAGCCGCAGCCGAGCCGCTTCCTGCACAAGGATCCGATCCAGGAGATCGAGCAGCCGACCGCTCGTCCCGAGCCGGTGATCGATCGCACCCCCTACGTGCCGCCGACCGCCGAGCGGCCGATGAGCCCGACCCGCATGCCGCGCATCGACGAATTCCCGCCGATCGCCCAGCGTCAGGCCCAGGCCGAAGAGGCGCACGACGACGATCGTCGCCCGCGTTCGCTGCTGAAGCGCCTCGCCCACGGCCTGGGCGGCCGTCGCGAGGACCACGAGGACGTGGCGCCGCAGGCGCGCGAGCCGAGCTTCCATCAGCCCGCCGCGCACGACGACTACGCCCGCCGTCCGGCCCCGCGCACCGCGCCGGAAGTGTCGCATCGTCCGGCCTCCGGCAACCTCGATCAGATGGGCCGCGCGGCCGCCGCGCCGCGCCTGTCGGAAGAGGATCAGCTGGAGATTCCGGCCTTCCTGCGTCGCCAGTCGAACTGATCGCGCGTCGCCGCACGAGGTATCAACGGGGGGCCGTCACGATCGTGACGGACCCCCGTCCCATTTCGAGTCGATCAGCACAAGCCATTGATCCGTAAGGTATAATCGGATCTTAAATGTGGTAACAAAATGTAACGAAGCGTGATTTCGCTTCGCGAGTCCCGGGCGGTAGTGTGTAGATCGAAGCGGTTCGCCGGTCTTCGTGCTTCGGCGCGGGACCGACCTCGGGGGAGGCGGAACCGCTCGGCGTCTCGGTCGGACCCGGAAGGGGAGGGCGAGACGAGGGGGCTCCACCCTCGCACCGGACCAGCGCCGGAACGAGGCAGACGGGAAGACGAATATGGCGCGCATTCAGCCGAATTCACAGGCCACGATCGGCGAGACCATTCGCATCGTGGGCATCGGTGTTCATTCCGGCGAGCGCGTATCCCTCTCCCTCCACCCCGCCGACCCCGACACGGGCGTCGTGTTCCTGCGCACCGGTCTGGCCACCGGGCGCGACGTCGAAATTCCCGCCGTGTGGAAGAACGTCTCGGCGACCGACCTGTGCACGATGGTCGGCGATCCGCGCGCCGCTTCGGTGGCGACGATCGAGCATCTGATGGCGGCGCTGCGCGGCCTGGGCATCGACAACGTGGTGGTGGAGATCGACGGCGCGGAAGTGCCGGTGATGGACGGTTCGTCCGAGGCCTTCGTCGACGCGATCACCCAGGTCGGCATCGTGCGTCAGGCGGCGCGTCGCAAGTACATCAAGATCCTCAAGCCGATTCGCGTCGAGAACGGCAACGGGTGGGCCGAGTTGCGTCCCTACGAGGGTTCGCGCTACGAAGTGACCATCGACTTCACCTCGGCGGCGATCGGCCGCCAGTCGATCGGCGTCGATCTCACCGCCGACGTGTTCCGCGATCAGATCGCCCGGGCGCGCACCTTCGGGTTCGTCAAGGACCTGGAGAAGCTGCTGCCGATGGGTCTGTGCCGCGGCTCGAGCCTGGAGAATTCGGTCGCCATCAAGGACGATCGCGTCCTCAACCCGGAAGGCCTGCGCTTCGTCGACGAGTTCGTGCGCCACAAGCTGCTCGACGCGATCGGCGACCTCGCCCTGTCGGGCGCGCCGTTCCTCGGCCTCTATCGCTCCTACAAGGGCGGCCATCGCCTGAACTTCATGGCGCTGTCGGCGCTGTTCGCCGATCCGTCCGCGTGGGTTCTCGTCGACGGGACCAGCCGCGCGGCGTCGCCGGCGGCGGAGATCGGCACCGGCATGCCGGCCCCGGCGTTCCGTGCCGAAGTGGCCTGACGATCGCCGACGTCCGAGCGTCCGCTGCTCGCGCACGGTGCGCGCCGGTGGCGGTTTCGGGGCGCGCGGACGGTGATCGATCGGCAACGATCGCGGGACGAAATCGCCGGTTCGCCACAAAAACGGACCAATGAGAACCCACGAAGTCGACGGCGGTTGCCCGACGCGCTAGAAGTGCGGGGTGACGGTCGCGTTCGTGGGCGAGATGCGTTCCGGCGGGGCGGCAAACCAGAGATCGGGTTGGGCGACATGGGGTTCGACGTGGTGGTGATGGGACTTTCGACGGACGCCGCCCTCTCGGCGCGCGGGCGCTCGCGGTTCGCGCGCGTCGTCGGCGCTGCGATGCTGGCGCTCACGGTCGCCGCCTGCGCCTCGCAGAAGGACGACATGGGCCTCGACAGCACGCCCGCCGACCAGCTCTACAACGAGGGTCTGGTTCAGCTGCAGTCGGGCAAGCGTGCCGACGCGGTCAAGAAGTTCGACGACGTCGATCGGCTGCATCCCCATTCGGAATGGTCGAAGAAGGCCATTCTGATGCAGGCCTACACCCAGTTCGAGCGCGGTGCCTACACCGACTGCATCACGGCGGCGCAGCGGTTCGTGACGCTCTATCCGACCAGCCCGGACGCGGCCTACGCGCAGTATCTCATCGGGGAGAGCCATTATCTGCAGATTCCGGAAGTCAGCCGCGATCAGGCGCGCACCGCCAATGCGCTCGAGGCCTACGGCGAGCTGATTCAGAAGTATCCGACCTCGCCCTATGCCGACGACGCGCGCAAGAAGATCCTCACCGTCAAGGATCAGCTCGCCGGCAAGGAAATGGACATCGGCCGCTTCTATCTGAAGAAGCGCCAGTATCTGGCGGCGATCAACCGCTTCAAGGTGGTGGTGTCGCAGTATCAGACCACGCGTCACGTCGAGGAGGCGCTGGCGCGTCTGGTCGAGTGCTACTACGCCATGGGCGTGGTCAACGAGGCGCAGACGGCGGCGGCGGTGCTCGGGCACAATTTCCCCGACAGCCAGTGGTACAAGGACAGCTACGACCTGATCCACAAGGGCGGCTACGAGCCGAGCGAGGACAAGGCGAGCTGGATCTCCAAATCCCTGAGCGGTATCAAGATCTTGTAATATCCAGGTCGAGAGCGGGGCGATCGGGGGTTCCGATTCGTTCCGCTAGCCGCTAACCTCGCGGCGACCCGTTCGGAGATTCGAGACGCCCCATGCTCGCCGCCCTGTCGATTAGAGACATCGTTCTGATCGAGCGGCTCGAGATCGACTTCGTGCGCGGGCTGACCGTGCTGACGGGCGAAACCGGCGCGGGCAAGTCGATCCTGCTCGACAGTCTGGCGCTGGCGCTGGGCGGGCGCGGCGATGCCGGCCTGGTGCGCCACGGCGCGGCGCAGGGGCAGGTGACGGCGGTGTTCGACGTCGCCTCCGATCATCCGGTGCGCCGGATTCTCGCCGACAACGACATCGAGGCGGGCGGCGACGTGATCGTGCGGCGGGTGCAGACCGCCGACGGGCGCACGCGGGCCTTTCTCAACGATTCCCCGGTTTCGGCGACGCTGCTGCGCGAGGTGGGCGAGCGGCTCGTGGAGATCCACGGTCAGCACGACGACCGGGCGCTGGTCGACGAGCGCGAGCATCGCCGCCTGCTCGACGCGTTCGGTGGGCTCGAGGGCATGGTTTCGGCGGTGTCGGGCGCCTGGAGCGGGTGGCGCAGGGCGGTGCGCGAGCGCGACGGCCATCGGGCGCGGATCGAGGCGGCGCGGCGGGAGGCCGACTATCTGCGCGCCTCGGTCGAGGAGCTCGACGCCCTGAAGCCCGAGGCGGGCGAGGAGACCGAACTCGCCACCAAGCGTCACCGGATGATGCAGTCGGAGAAGGTGGCGGGCGATCTGGCCGAGGCGGTGGAGACCTTCGAGGGGTCGCATTCGCCGATCCCGGTCATCATCACCACCATGCGCAATCTGGAGCGCAAGGCGAGCGCCGTGCCGGGGCTGGCGGAGGAGGCGCTGAAGCCGATGGGCGAGGCGCTCGATCTGCTCGAGGCGGCGCGGGCGGCGCTGGAGGCGGCGCTCCGGGCTGCGGACTTCGATCCGCGCGAGCTCGAGCGCACCGAGGAGCGGCTGTTCGCGCTGCGCGCGGCGGCGCGCAAGCATTCGTGCAGCTGCGACGCGCTGGCGCCACTGCGCCTCAAGATGAGCGCCGATCTCGCCGATCTCGATCACGGCGAGGAGAAGCTCGGCGCGCTGGAGGCGGCGGTGGCGGCGGCCGAGGCCGACTATTTCACCCGCGCCGAGGCGCTGTCGCGCTGTCGCGCGGAGACGGCGGGGCTGCTCGAGGCGGCGGTGGCGGCGGAGTTGCCGGCGCTGAAGCTCGAGCGGGCGCGGTTCATCGTGGCGCTCACGGCGGATCGGGCCCAAGCGGGGCCGGAGGGGATCGACCGGGTCGAGTTCCACGTTCAGACCAATCCGGGCACGCGGGCCGGGCCGATGATGAAGGTGGCCTCGGGCGGCGAACTCTCGCGCTTCCTGCTGGCGCTGAAGGTGAGCCTCGCCGACAAGGGCTCGGCGCCGACGCTGATCTTCGACGAGATCGACACCGGCGTCGGCGGCGCGGTGGCGGGGGCGATCGGTCAACGTTTGGCGCGGCTGGCGGAGAACGTCCAGGTGATGAGCGTGACCCACGCGCCGCAGGTCGCAGCGCGCGCAGACACCCACCTCTTGATTTCGAAGGAGCCGGTGCCGGGCGGCGAGGACCGCGTGGCGACGCGGGTGGTGGAACTCGGCCCCGACGCCCGGCGCGAGGAGATCGCGCGGATGCTGTCGGGCGAAGTGATCACCGAGGCCGCGCGCGAGGCGGCGGCGAGCCTGATGGCCGGGTGAGCGCCCCGAGGGGCGGGGACAAATCGAAATCGACTCTCCTCTGATGCGACCGGGCGCATGATCGTCAAAGTTCAACGATCGGATGTCTCGGCATGTCGGTTCCTCTCGCTTCCCTCACCCTCGCCGCCGATCCGGCGCTCGACCGGCTGAGAGCCGGTCTTCTCGCGCTGTCGGTCGAGACGCGTTTCGTGCGCTTCGTCCTGCTTCACCGCAAATTCAACGTCATGCAGCCGCGCATTCCGGCGGGGCGGTTCGGGGGAGGGCGGTGGACCGACGGCGACGCGGGCGAGGCGGACGGCGCTTCGGCGGCGGACGAGAACGATCCGCGGGCCGAGCCCGTCTCCTGGTCGCGGCGTGTTCGCGGGCAGGCGAGCGTCCAGATCGCCGGACGCGACGTCGAGGTGACCCCGGGCAGGCGCTTCGCTTCGAGGTGGCGCGCGGGCAGGCCGAGGCGGCGGTGCGGGCGGTCCGTGAGATCGACCCCCGCTGGCGTGGGCCGAGGAGTTGGACGGGCGGAGAGATCGAGGGGGAGATTCTCCACCAGGAAACGAGACTGCGCGCGGCGGAGGTGCGTCTGCGCGAGCTCGGAGACCCCGTCGTTCGCAGTGAACAACTCGGCCAATGCCTGATGCGCGGCGGAGAGACGATCGCGTGGCGGGAGCGAGGAGCAGGAAATGGTGTTCAAACCATACGACGGGGGGACTTCCCCGAGGTCGTGGCACGAATGATGAGTGGTTCGAGGGAAGCCACGCCTCCGGGAACCTACTCTGGTCGGTTCTTCACGCGTGATGACGGTACGGCCATCGGGCTGCGCTCTAGCCTCTTCAACAACACGACGCTCGATCTCTACGAGTATACTGGGAATAGGTTTGTTCCGGTTGGAAAGGTGCACCAGAAATGACCGAAAGCAGGATCAGCCCGGTGACCGGGGAAAGCGAGGCGGAGTACTTCGAAGGCTACCGCAACGAGGTCTATGACGATCGCGTCGGGTATGGGCTCGCCGAAGTCATTCGGGACGCGCGACGGGACTTCGGTTTGGAGGGTGACGAACTCGTCGACTACGTTCGTCGGGCCGTCGTGGACATGGTCGGAGAAGGGGCGCGGCCTCACCATTTCGGGCCGGCGGAAAGCGGGTTCTGCACCGCGCCGCACGAGACCGGGCCCGTCCTGTTC
>JBEOKB010000172.1:0-7866 GCA_040275425.1 Siculibacillus sp.
CCGGGCGCGCCGCGTTTCGAGGGGTGCGAGGGCGTCGGTGGGACCTCGTGGGGAGACGTGGAGACGACGAAAAGCGGCGCCTGCGACATCGGGTGTCGCAGGTGCCGAGGTCCGATCGGCGACGCACGTAGGGAGGAAAGGCCGATCAGGGGTTCGGTTTGTGGCGGGCGGCGAAGAAGGCTTCGCGCTTCGCCGCCGCGCGGGCGCCGTCGCGCAGTTCCAGGAAGGCGCGGCGTTCGGCGGCGAGGCCAGCGTCGAAACCTTCGACGACACCTACGCGCATCGCCTCGATCGCGGCGAGCCCGGCGATTTCCTCCGGATCGCGCGCCGAAAGCTCTGCTCGGCGACGATCGAACAGGGCGGGCGAACCGTCGCCCGGTGGGGTCCGCTCCCGGGTCGGTGGCGGGAGGTCCGCGCTCGTCGCCAGGGTTCGGGCCAGGGCGACGGCGGCCGCGACGAGATCGGCATCGGCGTCCACCACCCGGTCGATCGCGCCCCAGTCGCGCGCGATCGTCGCGTCGACCGGCATGCCGGACAGGACGAGGTCCAGGGCCCGCTCGACGCCGACGAGACGCGGAAGGCGTTGGGTGCCGCCCGCGCCCGGAATGACGCCGAGGTTGATCTCGGGCAGGCCGACGCGCGCCTCGGCGCGGGCGACACGGGCCCGGCAGGCCAGAGCCACCTCGAAGCCCCCGCCGAGCGCGGTGCCGTGGATCGCCGCGACCACCGGCCTGGCCGCCGCCTCGATCGCATCGAGAACGATCGGCAGCGCCGGATCGATCGGCGGGCGACCGAACTCCCTGACGTCGGCACCGGCGATGAAGGTCCGGCCGGCGCAGGCGATCACCGTGGCGACGACGGCGGGGTCGGCCTCGGCCGCGCGCACGGCGGCGAGCAGCCCGGCGCGCACGGTGGCGGAAAGGACGTTGACCGGCGGATTGTCGATGATGACGACCGCGACACCGTCACGGGTCACGCGGGTCACCACCTCCGTGGCGGAGTTCATCGGCGGGTGCTCCGGAGCGATCAGCGTTGCAGGAAGTCGGCGACGCGCCGTTCGGTGCCGGTCTTCATCATCAGCGCGCCGATGCCCCTAATCTCGGCCTCCGCGCCTGCCGACGAAAGGGGATCGGCGATGCGGATGCAGGCCTTCGCGGCGGCGAGCGCGTCGACGGAAAGGCCGGCGGCGCGATCGGCGACCTCACGGGCGACCTCGGCGAAGTCGACCGCATGAGCCGACCACTGCACCAGTCCGAGGCGCTCGGCCTCGCGGCCGTCGAGGAGATCGCCGGTCAGAATGACCCGCGCCGCGACCCCGGCGCCGCACAGGGTGGTGAGGCGCTGCGTGCCGCCCGCCCCCGGCAGCAGGCCGACCTTGGCTTCGGGCAGGCCGAGACGGGCGTGATGGGCGGCAATGCGGACGTCACAGGCCAACGCCAGTTCGAGACCGCCGCCGAGCGCGTGGCCCTCGATCTCTGCGATGGTCACCTTCGAGAGCCCGGCCAACCGATCGAAAGTGCGATGGAAGGCGCGGACGGTCTCGACCATCGCCTCGGCGCCGTCGGGGCGGCCGACGCGAGAGCCCACCAGCCTGAGATCGGCGCCGGCACAGAAGACACGCTGGTCGGAGCGGATCCGCAGCACGGCGATGGCCGGATCGGCATCGACCACGGCGAAGGCGTCGAGGAGCGCGGCGAGCATCGCGTCGTCGATGGCGTTCATCGGCGCTCGACAGAGCGTCAGGGTCGCGACGGCGCCTTCGACGGCGAGCGTCACGCGGGGGGTATCGGATGCGGTCTTGGGGGACGTCATGGTCGAGCCTCGCGGGATCGGCGCCGGCGGCCGTCAGGGGGTGTCGATGTCGATGGCGATCTTGCCGAACTGACGACCGGCCTCGAGGCGATCGAGCGCGGCGTGGGTTTCGGCGAGCGGAAACGTTCGATCGAGGATCGGGCGGTAGAGGCCGCGCTCACAGACCGCGATCAGGCGCCGAAACTCCTCGAAGGTGCCGTGGGTCGAGCCGTGCACGCTGATCTGACGAATGAACAGACGCCGCAGGTCGGCCGACGGCGCGTCGCCGGAGGTCGCCCCGCAGGTGACGATGCGGCCGCCCCGGGCGAGCGACTTCAGCGCCTCTCCCCACACCGCCTCACCGACGTTCTCGATCACGACGTCGACGCCACGCCCGCCGGTCTCGGCCAGAACGCGGCGGGCGATCGGCTCGCGCGAGCCGTCGATACCGACGTCCGCGCCGAGGGTGACGGCACGGGCGAGCTTTTCGGGATCGCGCGAGGTGACGATCGCCCGCGCGCCGATCGTCTTGGCGAAGCTCAGCGCCGCGAGCGAGACCGACCCGCCGATGCCGAGAATCAACACGGTCTCGTGGGAGGCGAGGCGAGCCTTGGTGAAGACCATGCGCCAGGCGGTGAGCGGCGCGGTCGCCAACGCGGCGGCCTCCGCCAGGTCGAAGCCGACGGGGACGGGAAAGACGTTCTCGACGGGCACACGGACGAATTCGGCCAGGGTGCCGTCGCGGTGCTCGCCGAGGTAGCTCATCGTGGTGCACAGAACGTGCTCCCCGGCGAGACAGTGTTCGCACCGACCACATCCGATGCCGGGATGAACGACGACACGATCGCCGACGGCGAGACGCGTCTCGTCGGCGTCGATCTCGGCGACCTCGCCCGCGCCGTCGAGGCCCATGATCTGCGGCAGGCGATGGGTGATGCCCGCGCCGCTGTCGCGCATGTAGAGATCGACGCGATTGAGGCCGGCGGCGCGCAGGCGCACCAGCGCTTCGCCGCGACGGCGGCGCGGCACCGGTCGCGTCGCGACGTCGACGACCTCGTTGCCGCCGTGGCCGATGATGGAAACGGCCCGCATGCTCATCGTCTCGTCCCTCCCCGGGTTCCGCGCGGGCGGGCGAGCTGCCGCCGCGGGTTTCGCGTCCGATGATCTCGGATCTTCGAAAGTGGGCCGGGGCGTGCTTGATCGCCCCGGCGGCTCGTGCGACATGCGAAGACGGTCACGTTCACCGCGGGTGGTTCGGCCCGCACGGGTCTTCGTCGATGTCGATGCCCCCAGACACTGCGCACGTCGTCCGGAGGCGCGACGCTTCCCGCGAAGGGGCGCGCGCACCGGCCGGGACGAGCGCCTCAGCCGACCATCGACAGACCGCCGGAGACCGAAATCACCTGACCGGTGACGTAGGAGGCGGCGTCGGAGGCGAAGAACAGGATCGCGCCGGGCAGGTCCTCCGGCTGACCGATGCGCCCGAGCGGGATCGACCGGCGGAAGGCCTCGGCGAGCTTCTCCGGATTGCCGGCGCCCTTCTTGTAGTCCTCGAACAGCGCCGTCTCGGTCGGGCCGGGGCAGACCACGTTGACGGTGATCTGGTCGCGGGCGTGCTCGCGGGCGAGCGTCTTGGAGAAGGCGACGAGGCCGGCCTTGCAGGCGGCATAGACCGCCTCGCCGGACGAGCCGACGCGGGCGGCGTCGGAGGCGATGTTCACCACCCGGCCCCTCTTGCGCGCGGCCATGCCGGGCAGAATGACGTGATGGGTGTTGAGGGCGCCGGTCAGATTGATGGCGATGAGCCGTTCCCAGTCGTTCGCGGTGGTCTGCAGAAACGGCTTGAACACGTCCCACCCCGCGTTGTTGACCAGAACCTCGATCGGGCCGAGCTCGGACTCAGTGGCCGCCGCCGCCGCCTCGACCGCGGCGCGATCGGTGATGTCGGCCGCATAGGCGCGGGCGGTGCCGCCCGCCGCGACGATCGCGGCGACCGTGTTCTCTGCCGCGGCGAGATCGCGATCCCACACCGCGACCCTGCCGCCGGCGGCCGCAAACCTGCGACAGGTCGCCCCGCCGATACCGCCGCCGCCACCCGTCACGACGATCGTCTTTCCTTCGAATTCCGCCATGTGGATCACCTGTTTCTGATGGGGATATATCAATGCTATGATGCTTTTCGAAACACGTCAATGCATTGATATAATCGACCGACGTCGTTCCATCGTCGCATACACTCGAGCCTGAACCAGGGAGAAGGTCGCCCGATGAACACCTCGCCGAACCGACGCGACCCGATCCGCTTCGAAGTCGCCAACCGCTTGTTCTTTCGGCTCTATCAGTGCTCCAACCTGTTGCACAAGAACGGTACGCGGCACATGAGCGACTTCGGCGCCACCACCCAGCAATGGGCCGTGCTCGGCGCGTTGGCGCGTCCGTTGGTGCGTGAGAAGGGCCTGTCGGTGAAGGACCTGATCGAGTTTCTGTTGCTGTCCCGGCAGAACCTCACCGCCGTGCTCGACAGGCTGGAGGCACGGGAGTGGATCGAGCGCGTCAAGGACCCGAGCGACGGCCGTGCCCGGCTCGTGCGTCTGTCGGCCGAAGGCAATCGGATCTGGGAGGCGATGCGGGCGCCGATCGAGGCGTTCTATGCGGGCGCGCTGGTCCGCCTCACCGAGGAGGAACAGGTCCAGCTTCATCACCTGCTCGACCGTTTGAAGAGTGGTCTGGAGGAAGTCTGACCTCTCGCCCGTCGGTCGAGCCGTCGCGACGGGACCATGGAACGCGCGCCGACGGGAACGGCGATGCCACCCCGCCACGAACAATGCGGAATTCGCCGCTCAGTGCGACATGAACAGCGGCATGGTCGTCTCGGCGAGCGCTCGTCGGGCGCCGTTCGGGCGCTGAATCCAGGAGAGGCCTCCGGGCTCGTGACCGCCCATGACCAGAAGATCGGCACCGTTGTCGGCGGCGCGGGCGAGCACCAGATCCGCGACCGCCGACCAGCCTTCGGGCAGGCTCTCCACCCGCGCCGACAGTCCGTGATCGGCGAAGCGACGCAACGCGTCGGCCTCGACCTGCCCGTCGATCGCACCGATGGTCAACAGCACCACCTCCTCCGCCCCGAGCATCAGGGGCAGAGCGTCGCACAGCGCGCGCACCGCTCCGCGCGAGCCGTTCCAGGCGACGAGCGGGCGGCGCGGCGGCACCGAGAAGGGGCCACCGGCCGGCAACACCAGACAGGGGCGTCCCCCATCCAGCACCACGCGCTCGGCGAGACCGGGCGGCACGTTCTCGTGCGCGATGCCGCCGCGATCCTTGCCGAGCACGACCAGATCGGCGCCGTGCGCGGTGGCGACGAGAGCGCGACCGACCTCCTCGTCGCCGCCGCGATTGGCGTCGCGCCATTCGCGGGCGGCGAGCCCCTCGGTCTCCGCCTCGAACAGCGCGCGCGAGGCATCGGCCGCCGCGACATAGGCCGGGCTCGGCCAGGTGGCGATCGATCCGATCGTCTGAGCGCGGGCGCGTTCGGCGAAGAGGCCGACGAGGCGAGCACCGAAGGTTTCGGCCAGTCGCCGAGCATGACGGAGGCGGTGGGTGCACTCGCCGCCGTCGAGATGAACGAGGATGGACTTCATCGCCGACTCCGCGAGGTCAGAGGGGTTCGAGCAGACCGTCGGTGGCCGCCAATCGATCGAGATGGTGGTCGAGATCGCCGAACTGGCTCTCGATCAGGGTCAGTCGCTTGAACAGATGGCCGACCTTGTATTCCCAGGTCATGCCGATGCCGCCGTGCAGCTGGATCGCCTGTTGCCCGACGAAGCGGGCGGAGCGGGCGATCTGGATCTTGGCGGCCGACATCGCCTTCGCGCGGCGGACGGCATCCTCGTCGCCGACCGACATGGTCGCCCACAGCGCCATGCTGCGGGCCTGCTCGACGGCGACGTACATGTCGGCGGCGCGGTGTTGCAGCGCCTGGAACGAACCGATGGTCTTGCCGAACTGGACGCGGGTCTTCAGGTAGTCGACCGTCATCTTCAGCGCCTCGTCCATCGCGCCGACCGCCTCCGCGCAGACGGCGGCGATCGCCTCGTCGACGGCGCGCTCGATCACCGCCGACGCGAGGTCGGGATCGCCGAGAAGCGCGGTGCCGGGCACGAAGACGTCGGAGAGGACGAGATCGGCGACGCGGGTTCCGTCGTGGGCGGGGCGATCGACCACGCCCACGCCGGGCGCCGCGCGCGGAACCAGGTAGAGCCCGATCCCGGCCGAAGACCGCCGATCCCCGCTCGTGCGGGCCGAGACGACGAAGCGATCGGCGCCGGCGCCGTGGACCACGAAGGCCTTGGCGCCGGTCAGACGAACACCGCCCGCGACCGGCGCGGCCCGGGTGAGCACGTCGTCGAAATGCCAACGCCCCTGCGCCTCCCACAGGGCGGGCGCGAGGATCAGTTCGCCTGCGGCGATCGCCGGAACCAGTTCGGCGCGTTGCTCGGCGCTCGCGCCGTGGCGCAGGAGCGCGCCCGCCAAGACGACCGAGGTCGCCCACGGCTCGGTGACGAGGGCGCGTCCGATCGCCTCCATGACGATCATGGTTTCGACCGGTCCGCCACCGTAACCGCCGTCGCTCTCGGCGAAGGGCAGGCCGTGCAGGCCGAGATCGGCCAGTTCCGCCCACACCGCCGCGGAGCGCCCGGCTTCGCTCTCCGCGATCTTCTGCCGGTGCTCGAAGTCGTAGGAACGCGCCGCCCATTTCGCGAGACTGTCGCCGAGCAGGCTCTGCTCTTCCGAGAGGTCGAAGTTCATCTGTCACAATCCCAGAATGGCTTTGGCGATGATCGTACGTTGGATCTCGTTGGCTCCGCCGTAGATCGACAGCTTGCGCAGATTGAAGTAGGCGGCGCTGCCTCCGCGCGCCCAGTCGAGCGCCTCGTCGATCGCGTCGCCGTGGCGCACGACCGCGGCCGGTCCCATCGCCTCCATCAGCAGCTCGGTGGTGGCCTGCTGAAGCTCGGACCCACGGATCTTGAGGATCGAGGAGGCGGGGTCGGGTCGACCGTCGCCGCGCTCGGCGGCGACGACACGCATCTGGGTCATCTCGAGCGCCCGCATCTCCACTTCCAACATCGCGAGGCGACGGCGAAAGGCCGGGTTCTCGATCGGCGGGATCGCCCCGTCGGGGGGAGAGACCGCCAGCTCGCGGATGCGCCGGAGCCGTGCCTTGGCGAGGCCGACGCGGGCCTGCCCGTTGCGCTCGTTGGTGAGCAGGAACTTGGCGTAGTCCCAGCCCTTGTTCTCCTCGCCGACCAACTGGTCGACGGGAACCCGGACGTCGTCGAAGAAGACCTCGTTGATCTCGAAACCGCCGTCGATGGTGCGGGTCGGCACCAGCGTGACGCCGGGGCTCGTCATGTCGACGAGCAGGAAGGAGATGCCCTCCTGCTTCTTGGCGGCCGGATCGGTGCGGGCGAGCACGAAGATCCAGTCGGCGTGCTGACCGAGCGTGGTCCAGGCCTTCTGACCGTTGATCACCCAATGGTCGCCGTCGCGCACCGCCTTCGTCTTGAGACCGGCGAGGTCCGACCCGGCGCCGGGCTCGGAGAAGCCCTGGCACCACCAGTCCGTGAGATCGGCGATGCGTGGCAGGAAGCGCTCCTTCTGCGCCCGCGAGCCGAAGGTGTGGATCACCGGACCGACCATCGACGTGCCGAAGGAGAGCGTCTCGGGGGCGGGGAACTGCTGGATCTCGTCGCGGAAGATCATCTGCCGGATCGGATCCCACCCCGTTCCGCCCCACTCGACCGGCCAGTGCGGCACGGCCCAGCCGCGCGCGTGGAGAATGCGGGTCCAGCGGGTCAGCTCCTCGCGCGAGAGGCGGCGCCCCTCCGCGAGCCTGACGCGGAGGTCGTCGGGCAGCGAGGCGCGCAGGAAGTCGCGGACCTCACGGCGAAAGGCGACTTCCTCATCGGTGAAACGCAGATCCATCGACCCCTCCCCCTCGCGAGATACGTACTCAGAGCCCGCGCTTGGCGAGTTCGGCGGCGAGTTCCGGCAGGGCCTGGAAGATGTCGGCGA
>JBEOKB010000173.1:0-6383 GCA_040275425.1 Siculibacillus sp.
ATCGAGCCGCTCGGCGAATCGAAGACCGATCTGCAGGTCTTCACCGAACTCGCCTATCGGCTCGGGTTCGGTCCGGCGTTCAATCCGAAGGCGTCGCGCGAGTACTTCCTCGACGACACCGCGGTGGACGAGGCCTACCTGCGCGAATGGTGGGAAGGCAAGGTGATGCACCATCAGGGCGTCACCATGAGCTGGGACGAGTTCAAGAAGCGCGGCGTCTACAAGTTCATCTTCGACAAGCCGCAGATCGCCTTCCGCGATCAGATCGAGAAGGGCGTCCCCTTCAACACGCCGTCCGGTAAGATCGAGATCTTCTCGACCAATCTGGCCAAGATCACCGATTGGAAGAAGACCCAGTACGGCGAGGAGATCCCGGCGATCCCGAAGTGGATCGAGCCGTGGGAGAGCCTCATCAGCCCGAAGACGAAGAAGCATCCGTTCCATCTGATCAGCCCGCATCCGCGCTGGCGGACGCACTCGATCTTCAACAACATCGCCTGGTTGCGCGAGACGTTCGAGCAGGAGGTGACGGTCAGTGCGAGCGACGCCAAGACGCTCGGCATCAAGACCGGCGATACGGTCGAGGTCTACAACGATCGTGGTTCGTGCATCGTCCCGGTCTACGTCACCGAACGCTGCATGCCCGGCGTCGCCGTGCTGCACGAAGGCGCCTGGATGGATCTCGACGACAAGGGCATCGACCGGTCGGGCAACCCCGACTTCCTGACGCTCGACGAGCCGAGCCCGGCGGGTGCCTTCGCCTACAACACCGTGCTCGCGAGCATCCGCAAGACGGATCTCGTCCATAAACCCGGTTGGGACAGGCTCGCGACCTCGCGCAGCTCCGTCTTCCGCCGCGATCAGTGACGGGAGGGGATCATGGACGAGACCAAGAAGGCCGCGATCATCGAAGCGGCGGCGAAGAAGAAGCGGGAACACTACGTTCCGGTCGTTCCGGACGTGCAGCTCGGCTTCATTCACAACAACGTCGACTGCATCGGCTGTCGCGCCTGCGAAATTGCCTGCAAGGACAAGAACGGCCTGCAACCGGGACCGCGGTTCCGGCGGGTGAGCTACATCGAGGGTGGTTCCTACCCCGAGGTGTTCGCCTACAAGGTCAACATGTCGTGCAACCACTGCGCGGAGCCGGCGTGTCTGCCGACCTGTCCAACGGGGGCGATCTTCAAGCGCAAGTCGGACGGCATCGTCGACATCGACTCGACGCTGTGCATCGGTTGTCGGCGGTGTGAGGCGGCGTGCCCGTTCGGTGCGCCGCAGTTCATCCCCGAGCGCAACGTGGTGGCCAAGTGCAACATGTGCGTCGACGAGATCGACGCCGGGCGCAAGCCCTACTGCGTGCAGGCCTGCATGATGCGCGTGCTCGACGTCGGGCCGATCGACAAGCTGCGCGAGGGGACTTACGAGACCAAGGCGCGCGGCGAAGCCGACAAGGTGGTGTCGCGGGTCCGCGACATGGCCGATCCCGAGCTGACCAAGCCGTCGATCGTGTTCGTCGCCCATTCCAAGGGGGTGGTCGAGTGACCAAGATGCCTCGGCATTCGGGTACGACGCTCACCGAGGAGATCCGTCGCGACATCGCGACGGATCTGCGTTTCATCGCCGCGCTGCACGCCGGCGAGCCCTCGGCCGACTTCCTCGAGGCGTTGAGCGCGGAGCGGGTGGAGGATCTGTTCCACTTCCCGCCGCGCGGCGACGTTGGGCTCGACGCCTGCGACTTCTTCGAGCGCGCGCTCCGGGCGACGGGGCGCGAAAAGGCCGAGATGGACGAGTTGGCGGCCGACTTCGCGGCGATCTATCTGACGCACGCCCATCGGGTGTCTCCGTCGGAATCGCCGTGGATCGATCCCGAAGGGCTGGTGTCGCAGGACCCGATGTTCGAGGTGCGCGACTGGTATCGCCACTACGGACTGCAGGTGGCGAACTGGCGGATGCGGCCCGACGACCATCTGGTGAGCCAGTTGGTGTTCCTGGCGCATCTGTTCGAGCTCGAGGATCGGCCGCATGCGGCGGCCGACGCCGCACGGTTCCTCGATCGGCATCTGCTGCGTTGGATCGGCGCCTTCGCCACCGGCGTGGCCGAGCGCTGCTACACGCCCTATTGGGCGAGCGTGGCGCGGCTCACCGAAATCTGGCTGGTGGGCCTGCGCGACTTCCTGGTCGAGGCGACGGGGGTGGAACGCGAGCAGATGGAGCCGCTGGAGTGCGAAAAACAGCGTCGTCGCGAGGCGATGATCCAGCACGAGAGCTGCGCCGCGCCGACCCCGGTCGGGAACGAAGAGTCGGGCTGGTGAAAACCATGATACGTTCGTGACGGAACGTATCCGGTCGTCAGGTGACCACGAGGAGAGATCAGATCCGAGACCATTCGAGGCGCGTCGACGCTGAGAACGATCCGCGAGCGCGGGTCGCGGTCGCCACTCCCTCGGCGGTGCCGAACGGGGAGCGGGGGGGCTCGCGCGCAACGGGAGGCGGGCGGATCTGGTCCGAACGGCTGGCCGGCATGATAGGCAGAACGTTGTTCGCCAAGCTGGCCGCCTCGCTGGTGGTGCAGCTGGTGGTCATGTCGCTGGTGTTTCTGGCGGCGTTCGTGGTGCTCTACCGCGCCTCGCTGATCAGCGAGCGCACGGCTGCGGCCGAGAAGGTCGGGCTGCTGCTGCAGGTCAGCCTCGAGAACGCGATGCTCAAGCGCGACATCGATGGGCTGCGCGACATCGTCGACCGGCTCGGCGTGCAGACCGACATCACCGCGGTGATGATCCTCGATCCCAAGGGCGAGGTGCGGTTCTCGTCGCGGCCGGAGCGAATCGGTCAGCGGTTCGACATCGCCGGGGGCGGGCTGTGCCCGACCTGCGTCGGTTTCGATTCGATGGGCGGCAGCGGCTCGGTGTTCGTGTCCGATCCGACCCGCGAGGTGCTGCGCTCTGTGAAGGCGGTGCCCAACCGCGAACCCTGCACCGTCTGTCACGGACCGATCGCCGATCATCCGATCAACGGCATTCTGGTGGTCGATCATGCCGCCGACGGGCTCAAACACGACGCGGCGTTGTCGGCGGCGGTGCTGGCGGGGTCGGGGGCGATCGTCGTCCTGGCGCTGGTGGTGGGGACGTGGTGGTCGGTGCGGCGGATCGTGCTGGTGCCGGTCGCGGAGTTGCGGCGGACCAGTCGGGCGATGGCGGCGGGCGATCTCGACGCCCATGCCGATCTGTCCGGGGGCGACGAACTGGCCGAGCTCGGCGAGACGCTGGAGACGATGGCCGGTCGGCTGTCGGAGAGCCTGGGGCGGGTGCGCGAACGGGAGGACTTCCTCCAGGCGATGCTCGACGCGGTCGCCGACGGGGTGCGGGTGATCGAGCCCGACTACACCGTGGTGCGGGCCAACCGCGCCTTCCTGGCGCAGACCGGGCTCAAGGCCGAGGCGGTGGTGGGGCGGCCGTGCTGGGCGTCGAGCCACGGGCGGGCCGAGCCGTGCGTGCCGACGCTGGTCAGCTGCCCGGTCGCGGAGCTGAAGCGGGCGGGCGATCGGATGAAGTTCACCGACCGACACCGGCGCGGGGTGGACGAGGAGATGGTGGTCGAAGTCGCGGCGGCGGCGATGAGCGTGGCCGACGAGAACGGCAAACGTCTCTACGTGGTGGAGGCTGTCCGCGATCTCGAGGAGATGGCCAAGATCTCACACGAGCAGAAGCTGTCGGAAATCGGTCAACTCGCCACCGGGGTGGCGCACGAGATCCGCAATCCGCTCGCCTCGATTCGCCTGGCGCTGCAGGCGGCGGTGCGGGGGATCGGTTCGGGCGACTGCGACGGGGCGATCGCCGACCTCGAACTGGTCGATCACGAGATCGAACGCTGCATCGACATTTCCGGGAGCCTGCTCAAACTGTCGATGCCGTCGAGCGGCGGGCTCGATCTGATCGATCTCGACGACGTGGTGCGCGAACTGGTGCGGCTGTTGTCGTTCGAGGCCGAGTCGCGCGAGATCGAGGTGAAGCTCGATCTCGAGCCGGGGCTGCGGGTGGTCGGATCGGACAGCGAGACACGCATGGTCGTCACCAATCTGGTTCAGAACGCCTTCCATGCCATGTCGGCGGGCGGGCGACTGACGGTGACGGGGCGCCGCGAAGGCGGCGACGTGGTGATGATCGTCGAGGACACCGGCGTCGGCATTCGTCCCGAGGATCTCGATTCGATCTTCCTTCCGTTCTGGAGCCGACGCGCCGACGGCGTGCGTGGAACCGGTCTGGGTCTCTCGATCTGCCGCGCCATTCTGAAGCGGGCGGGGGGGAGCATCTCGGCCGCCAGCGTCCTGGGACAAGGGTCCCGTTTCATCGTTCGGATGCCCGATGCAGATCATGACCAAGTCTCCTGACGTGCCGTTCCTCGAGCCGATCGGCCGCAAGCTCGTCCTGGTGGTCGAGGACGACGCCACGCTCAATCGGCTGATCGTGCGTCAGCTCGAACAGGCGGGCTACGCCGCCAAGGGCGTGCTGCGGTGGGCGGACGCGGCGCGGGCGGTGACGGAGGAACAGCCGGCGCTGGTGCTGCTCGACATGCGGCTGCCCGACGCCGACGGGCTGGCGGTGCTGCCGAGCCTCGAGGGCACCTGCCCGGTGGTGGTGCTGACCGCCTACGGGGCGATCGAGCACGCCGTGAAGGCGCTGAGGGCCGGGGCGACCGACTATCTCACCAAGCCGGTCAGGGGCGAGGAGCTGGAACTGGCGATCAGCCGCGCGCTCGAGCGGGTGTCGCTCCGGCGCGACGGCGAGTTCTGGAAGGAAAAACTGCATTCGATCGTCGGCGGGCGGATGATCGGCTCGTCGCCGGCGTTCCGGCGGGCGGCGGGACTGGTCGACGTGGTGGCGCCGACCGATCAGACGGTGCTGATCCTGGGCGAGAGCGGCGTCGGCAAGGAGCTGTTCGCGCGCGCGATCCACGACGCCAGCCCGCGGGTGAAGGCGTCGTTCGTGGCGGTCGACTGTTCGACGCTGCAGGAGAACCTGTTCGAGTCGGAGGTGTTCGGCCACGAGCGCGGGGCGTTCACCGGGGCCGATCGGCGCAAGGAGGGTCTGGTCGAGGTGGCCGATCGGGGAACCGTGTTCCTCGACGAAATCGGCGAGGTGACACCGGCGATCCAGGCGAAGCTGCTGCGCATCCTGGAGACCGGCACGTTCCGGCGTCTGGGCGGAACCAAGGACCTTCGGGCCGACGTGCGGTTCGTGGCGGCGACCAACCGCGATCTCGCCGACATGGTCAAGGCGGGGAAGTTCCGCGCCGACCTCTACTATCGCCTGTCGCGGTTCGTGCTGGCGGTGCCGCCGCTGAGGGAGCGGGTGGAGGACATCGTCGCCATCGCCGAGAGCTTCATCGCCAATCGCGCCTTCCATCGCGGCGTCGACAAGCGACTGGGGCCGGAGGCGATCGCGGCGATTCGCGCCTATTCGTGGCCGGGCAACGTGCGCGAGCTGAAGAACGTGATCGAGCGGGCGGTGCTGCTGTCCGGCGATTCCAGCGTGATCGACACGGCCTCGCTCGGGCTCGGGGTCGATCCGGCGACGGCGCGGACGACGGAGGAGGCGGGGTTCGTGCTGCGTTTCCCCGAGCAGCCGACGCTCGAGGAGATCGAGAAGCACTATCTCGCGACGCTGCTGAAGCGGCCGGGCATCAGCCGGGCGGAGATCGCCCAGATCCTCGGCATCTCCGAGCGCAACACCTATCGACTGATCGCCAAGTACGACCTGCGCTGAGGCGCGCCTCGGGAGGGCGGCGCCTCGCCGGGAAGGGGCGCGAGCGGGTTCGCCGTTCGCGTCCCGCTCCGGCGGCAGGGCAGGGGACACGGGCGCGGGCAAACGAAAAGGGAGGGCACGATGCCCTCCCTTTCGCATTTTCGGAACCGGCGTCGCCTCAGTCGAGGCGACCGGAGGCGTGGGCGAGCATGGTGTAGACCTTGCCCGTGTCGGAGGCGAGGTAGTTGCGCGCGGTGTCGGGATCGCGGCTGGTGCGGGTCGCCTCGCCGAGGAGGGCCTCGAAGTCGGCGACGTAGCGGTCGACCGCGCCGCGGAACTCGCCGTCGCGCTGATACTTGCGACGGATGTCCTCGAAGGTCTGCTGGCCCTGCAGGGTGTAGAGACGGCGGGTGAAGACGTTGCGCTCACCACGCTTGTAGCGATCCCACAGGTCGGCGAAGGCCTCGTCGTCGATGGCGCGGGCGATGTCGACGGAGAGCGAGTTCAGGCTCTCGACGATGTGCCCGGTCGGACGACCGTAGACCGGCGCCGGTTCCTCGTCGCGCGAGGCGCGGCGCAGGAGATCGGACACCCAGCCGCCACGGCCGGAGGTGTCGCGCGGCTCCTCGCGCACCGGCTCAC